>JANXQX010000085.1 GCA_025353305.1 Holophagaceae bacterium | reverse complement strand
ATGTTGGGGATGAGGCCGCGCCGGTCCTCCCCACGCGCACGGGGCCTGCGGGTTTTGTGGGACTTGCGAAGCAGCCCGATGACCTCGGTGCGCAGTTCCCCTCTGGGCATCGCGTAGAGGGCGGTGTAGATCGTTTCGTGGTTGATGCGCACGGGCTCTGGCATACGGGCGAGTGTGCCCCCCACCTGCTCAGGAGACAAGCCGCTGGCGAGTCCATCAAGGACGAGCCGCCAGAATGGGGAGCCCACCACGAGCTTCCGGCCCACGCGGGGCTTGGAGGCAAGCGCGCGGGCCCTTGCCTGGGCAAGCTGGAGACGATAGCCGCCCGTGAGGGATGGCCGGCCTGGTCTACGGGGGCGGGTTGGAGCCTGCCAATCATTACGATCAAGCTCCCGCTTGATGGTCGAGGCCGCGCGATTCAAGCCTCGGGCGATCGCCCGAGGCTTGAATCCCAACTCCAGCTTCGCCTGGATCATTGCTCGTTCCTCGCAACTCAGGTGTGTGTAGTGTTTTCCCATGCAACCATTCTTTCTGAGGAATGTTGCACTTGGAGATTGAGCGCGCCAACCGGCGGTAGAGACGGGAACTCTGGCCGCTGGCGAGCAGGTTCGACAGGATTTCAAGGGTGTAGTAATCCGGGTGGCTTGTCTGCGGGATATGGAAGGCCACCATGACCAGGGGGAGCTGGGCCGGCTTCCGGACGACGATGCGGCGCTCGCCTTTCTGTTCAGGTTCGACCGTGACGACCTTGGGGGGCGCCTCGCGGGGGGCGATGGGCTCGATGTATTTCTCCGCGAGGCGGATCACCTCGCCCGTGTCCACATCGCCCACCACCACCATGGTGGCGTTGTTGGGGGCGTAGCCCATCCGGAAGTGGTTCTGGAGATCTTCCATCTTCCAGCTCTGGATGTCGCTCATCCAGCCCACCACGGGCCACATATAGGGGTGGGCGGTGAAAGCCGTGGCGTTGAGCTGTTCGTGGAGGATTCCCTGGTTCGAGTTGTCCACGCTCGTGCGCCGCTCGCTGGCGACGACCCCCCGTTCCGACTCGATCATCTTCGGATCGAAGGCCAGATCCCGGATGCGGTCGGCTTCCATTTCGAAAATCTTTTCCAGGTTGACCGCACTGGATGGGAACCAGTCCTGATAAGCCGTGATGTTCTGGGAAGTGTAGGCGTTGTTGTGGCCTCCGAAGGCCTCCATGACCCGGTCGAACTCGCCGGGACCGAATTTTTTCGCGCCATTGAACATCATGTGCTCGAAGAAATGCGAGATCCCCGTGGTGCCGGGCCGCTCATTCCGCGATCCGATGCGATAGAAGGTGTAGAGCGCCACATTTGGAATGGCATGGTCCTCTTGCACGAGGACCTTCATGCCGTTTTTCAGCATGTGGGACTTGACCTGGAAGCCCTGGGCGGCGAGGGGCTGGACAAGCAGGGGCACAGCCAGGAGCGCGGCGCGGGCGAACGTGGGACAAGCGGACATGTGGGCTCCTGGGGAGGGTGCGAACCGGGAAGGCAAGCTCATGCTACGAAGGCCCGCCATGCCTCGCAAGGCGATATTGCGATCATGGCCAGGAGCGAATAGGGAATACAAAGCTACCCAGCTCGGTGGGATCGAGTGCGATCGGACCAGATTCGGTCGACTCTGGTCCAGGTGGCCTGGGCTTGCTGCGATAGTTGAACCATGGCTTCAATCATCGTGGTGGGCGGAGGCGCGGCGGGCATGGTGGCCGCGTGGCGGGCTGCCTTGAAAGGCCATCGTGTGGCGTTGCTGGAGGCCAACCAGAAGCTCGGGGTAAAGCTTCGCATCAGCGGCGGCGGAAAATGCAACATCACCCACGATGGCACTGTGAAGGCGATGCTTGCGGCCTTTCCGAACGATCAGGCCCGGTTTCTCAGACCATCCTTCCATCGCTTCACCAACGCAGATGTGATCGAACTCCTGCATCGCGAAGGCGTCGATACGTACGTACGGGAGAATGGCCGCGTCTTTCCGTTGGATCGACCCGGTAGCGCGGCAGCGGTGGTGGAAGCCTTTGTGGCCCTGATGCAAAAGGCTGGAGTCGAGGTCAGGCCAGGGACCCGCGCGGCTGGGCTGGAAGGAAGGGCGCCCCGCGTGGCAGCTCTCCGGCTTCAAGACGGGTCCCTGCTCCAGGCGGACGCCTTCATCCTTGCGACCGGCGGCGCGAGCTACCCCGAAACCGGGACGCGGGGCGAGGTGGCGGGTTGGCTGGAGAAACTGGGAGTGCCGACGCTTCCCTGGACGCCGGCGCTGGCGCCGATTCCACTCAAGGCATCCCATGCCGCCTGGGAAGGCGTGGCCTTCAGGAAGGGCGTGTTGAGGTTGCTGGAGCGGGAAGGAGGCCGGCGGATAGGTGCCTTTTCGGATGACATCGTTTTCACCAGGAGTGGCATCAGCGGCCCGGCAGCGCTGGAATTGAGCGGCCTGGCCGAAGCCGCCCGGCGTAAGGGACAGGCCTGGCTTGCCTACGATTTCGCCGATTCGACTGAAACGGAAATGGATTCGGACCTTCGGCATGAGCAGACAACGAACCCGCATCTATCTGCGCGGAATTGGCTTCAGCGGTGGGTTCCAGAACGGGTGGCCGAATCCCTCTGGCGCGCGGAAGGACTTGGTGATCTGCGGCTGAAGGATCTCCCCAAAGGCATCCGGTCCAAGCTGGTGGGCTGGGTCACGGCCTTTCCGCTCGGTCTGCCTGGCGTGGTTCCTCTGGAGCGTGGGGAGGTAGCCGCCGGAGGCGTGGAACGCTCAGCCGTGGACCCTCAAACAATGCGGGTGAAGCCTTGGGAAAATCTGTACGTCTGTGGCGAGCTGCTGGATGTTGACGGCCCCGTTGGGGGATACAACCTGCAAGCGGCCTTCAGCACAGGATTCGTGGCCGGGGAAAGCGTTTAGAAGGACAGGCCTGGCCGATGTTCCGCGTCACTCGACAAGTCTCACCAATCCATCCGCCTGCGCTTTTTCAAGGCTCTGCTCAAGGCAGCTCAGAACCTCGGAATCAGTCTTGATCTGGTCTGCGGCCATGATGCCGACGCTCCGGTTCCGTCCGTGGGTCTTGGCGAAGTACATGCCGGTGTCCGCCACGGAGATGAGTTGTTCCCAGGTCAGCAGGGCGGGCAGCTTTTCATCGAAGGGGAAGACTGAATATCCGATGGAGCAGGTGACTTGAATGGTCTGCCCGGTGGAAAGGTGGAATGGATGCTGCTCCACCCGCTCTCGGATCCGCTCGGCCAAGCGGGAGGGCGGTTTCCGCTCGGTGTCACGGGCCACGATGACGAATTCCTCGCCGCCCCAACGCACCACCATGTCGGGCTTGCGGGCGGTCTCGGTGAGGATTGCTGCGATCTGCTTGAGCACCTCGTCGCCGGCAAGGTGGCCAAAGGTATCGTTCACAGCCTTGAAATGGTCGATGTCCAACATCAGGATGCCCAGACTTGAGGCTGTCTTTGGGTGCGTGGGATCGGGTGTGATCCTCCAGGAACGTAAGACCTGTTCGGATTCCAGGGACATGAATTCGATGAGCGCGCGCCGGTTCCGCAGCTGGGTGAGATTGTCCCGCAGGGCCATCTCGGCCATTTCCATGCGCAAGATCACCTCTCGCCGGTAGGCCAGCGCAAGCTGCAGGGCCAAGAGCACCAGAGCTACAAGGTAGATGCACCCGAGCAACATGAAATTCTGGCTCCAGCGCGTCGAGGGACCCAGGGCCACCACCAGGGCGATGGAGCCGATATTCGGGATCACATAGAGCACATAGGTTAAAAAGCTGCTGCCCATGCTCATCAGGGCCCCGGAACAGATGCCCAGGTCGATCATGCAGAGCAAGGCCAACTCCGGGAGCTCAAGGTAGGGGTAGCTGACGATATTCAAATCGGCAAAGCCGAAAGCAATCAACGTGGATCCGGTGATGAAACCCCAGTACCGAAAGCGTGGGCTCGGCAGGTTCTTGAGCAGAACAAGACTGAGTGTGCGAAGTAGAGTCACCACGACCATGAGCATCAGCACACGGCCAATGGGAGGATGCCGCTGGATCGCTTCCTTCAGGACCGACCCTGCCACCGCCAAAACAAGTATCAGCGCTCCGAAAGCCGCCCATGCGCGCTTGTAGAGCTCATCCACGACGGCCCGTTCGAGCTCAGGTGCGAAGTGGGCCTGGCCGGGTGGGAGCTGAAAAGGGTTTCGCATGGAAACACCAGCATGATGCGACAGGTTCAGACGTTGATATCCAGGAGCAAGGTAACATCTCCAGTCACGCCTCCAGAAGAACCCTGCTCCGAACGTTAGAATACCGGACTGTGTTACAACACCTTCAACGCGTTCCCATTTGCTTGCTGTAGTTGGAGATTCTTTGGGCAGATCACCTTTTCCGCTTGGACTGGTTCTCGGTGCTCTGCCCGTGGCGTTGGCGGCTCAGAGCACGGGCATGACCACGGCGGATCTGAAAGTCATGGTGCATGACGGCGGTGGCCGACCTTTGGCAGGCGTGAGAATTTCCATCTTGAAGGAGGACATCCACGATTCCTGGAACGGGATCAGCGGACCGGATGGACAATGCCGTTTCCGCCTGCTGCCAGCGGGAAGCTACAGGGTCCAGGCCGCTGCGGCCGGGAAGCAGGCAAGGCAGCGGGCCATCACCTTGCAAATTGGCACCACTGATTCAGTGGAAATGCTGCTGGCGCCCGATGGCATGCCGGAGGAACGCCTGGTGCTGGTGGAGGGGACCGCATCGGGATCCGAACGCACCCAGGTCGCCAGCGTGGTGGACGAAACCCTTGTTTCCAGCCTTCCGATCAACCGCCGCACCTTCGTGGATTTCAGCCTGACCACGCCCTTCGCGGCGGTGGGCAATCTGCCGACTGGGAACGGCAGTCCGAATTCCGGCCTGAGTTTCGCGGGCATGACGCCGCGCCAGAATAATTTCCTGCTGGATGGCTTGGACAACAACGACCTGGGCGGAGGCGCGCTGCGGGCCAG
>JANXQX010000071.1 GCA_025353305.1 Holophagaceae bacterium | reverse complement strand
CTGGCCCGCCCCAAGGCGAACATCGTGGATGCCGCCATGATCGGCGCGCTCCAAGGCGCCCTTGCCGAGCACCTGCCGAATCCCCATCTCCGCGCGGTGATCCTGGATGCCGAGGGGCCGCATTTCAGCTTTGGCGCCAGCGTGGAAGAGCACTTGCCGGAATCCTGCGCCAGGATGCTCCAACAGCTCCATGCCTTGATCCTTCAAATCCTCGAGTCTCCGGTCCCGTTCATGGTGGCGGTCCGGGGCCAATGCCTGGGAGGTGGTCTCGAGGTCGCCGCCGCCGGGCACCTGATTTTTGCCGCACCCGTCACATCGTTTGGGCAACCCGAAATCAAACTGGCGGTCTTTGCGCCGGCAGCGTCCTGTCTGCTACCGGAACGCATCGGCCAGGCCCATGCCGAGGACCTGCTGTTTTCAGGGCGCAGCATCGGCACCGAGGAAGCCCATCGGATCGGCTTGGTGAATGCCATCGCCGAAGATCCTGAGCAGGCTGCCCTCGCGTATTTCGATGAACACTTCGCACCACGCAGCGCGAGCTCCCTGCGCTTTGCCGTCCGGGCCGCCAGGACCGGTGTCAACGAACGCATCCGCTTGAAGCTGGCCGCCGTCGAGCACTTGTATCTCGAAGACCTGATGGCTACCCATGATGCAGTTGAAGGACTGACCGCGTTCACCGGAAAACGCACTGCTGTTTGGGAAGACCGATGAGAGTCGCGGAGTTTTGAGTTGAAGAGTTGAAAAGTTGAAGAGTCAAGAGGAGAGCATGTCCAAGCCTGTTTATGTCGGTCTCGATATCGGGTCTTCCAGGACCAAAGTGGCGGTTCTGGGCGCCGACAGGCGACTGCTCGGCTATGGGATCAAAAAATCCGGAACCGATTTTTCCGTCACCGCGGGTATTTGCCTGGACGCCTCCCTGGAGATGGCCGGCGCTACCCGCGAAGACATCGTCAATGCCGTCTCGACGGGCTACGGCAAGGCCAACGTAGATTTCGTCACCACCCAGAACAAGACCGAGATCGGTTGTCTGGCCAACTGGTGCCGGTATGACAGCACGGGAATCATCACGCTCATCGACATCGGCGGCCAGGACAACAAGATCGTCAAGCTGGACCAGGATGGGCGCCGCAGCAGCTTCAAGATGAACCGGAAATGCGCGGCCGGAACCGGAGCCTTTCTCGAAGAAATGTCCTACCGGCTGGACGTCCCCTTGGAGGATATGGACGGTCTGGCGCGAGCGTCCAAGGAGATGGTCAAGCTTGGAAGCTATTGCACGGTCTTCTCGGCCACGGAAGTCCTCGAAAACATCCGCAATGGGAAGAAGGTGACGGATATCGTCAAGGGCCTTTTCTATTCCGTGATCAAGAGGGTTCTGGAAATGGACCAACCCACCGAAAAGGTCGTGATGACCGGGGGGGTGGTGGCCCACAACGCCTACATCGTCGAGATGGCCGAGGAGATGCTGGGCCGCCCCGTGCTCCGCCCCGAATTTCCGCAATTGGCGGGTGCCATGGGCGCCGCCATCTATGCCATCAACGAGAAGGGGGAAGCGGGAACTCCGGAGCCGCATTCCCTGAACTCCGAGGGGGAACTGCTGTGATCGAGCAATCCAAGCCCAAGAACATGCGCAAGAAGATCCAGGCCGGCGAACGGATGAACCAGGTCATGTCGGACTACTTCTATGGCCTCAACGAAGCGGCCACCACCGGCAAGCAAAAGGTCGCCTGGTGCACCAGCGTGGGACCGGCGGAAGTGCTTCGGGCCTTGGGTTTCGCTGTCCACTTCCCCGAAAACCATGGTGCCCTCCTGGGCGCCACGCGCATGGCCACCGACCTGATTCCCGAAGCGAACGCCATCGGCTACTCCCCGGACATCTGCTCCTATCTGACCGCCGACATCGGCGCGTACCTGAAGGGCGTCACGCCCTTGGCCAAGGCCTATCCGGGAATTCAATCCGTGCCCAAGCCGGATGTGCTGGTCTACAGCACCAACCAATGCCGGGACGTCCAGGATTGGTTCGGCTGGTACTCGCGGGAACTGGGGGTTCCCTCCATCGGCATCAAGTCTCCCCGCAATCTCAACGAAGTGGGCGACGCGCCCATCGAGGATGTTTCCAGGCAGATCCAGGCCCTGGTCCCGCAGCTTGAAGTGATTTCAGGGCGCAAGCTGGACCTGGACCGGCTCCGGGAAACCGTGGCGCTTTCGCGCGAGTGCACCGAGCTTTGGGCGCAGGTGCTGGGCACCGCCAAGGCCATTCCGGCGCCGTTGACTTTCTTCGACGGCACGATCCACATGGGGCCAGCCGTCGTCCTTCGGGGAACACAGGCGGCCGTGGACTACTACAAGGTCTTGTTGGCCGAACTCCAGCAGAACGTTCGCGACGGCGAGGGCGCCGTTGCTGGGGAACGGGTCCGGCTTTACTGGGACGGAATGCCGGTGTGGGGACGCTTGCGCCAGCATTCGGAGCATTTCCTCCAGCTCAGCACCAACGTGGTGGCGTCGACGTATTGCAGCAGCTGGATCTTCCCTGCCTTTGACGAGAAGGACCCGTTCCGGAGCATGGCGCAGGCCTATCTGGAGCTGTTCATCGTGCGCTCCGATGACTACAAGGAGCAGTACATGAAGCGGATGATCGAGGACTTCCGCATCGACGGGATCATCTACCACGACGCGAAAACGTGCCCGAACAATTCGAACAGCCGGTATGGATTGCCCAAACGGCTGGAGACAGCGACCGGTATTCCCAGCCTCGTGCTGTCAGGCGATCTCAACGACTTGCGTTGCATTTCCGATGAACAGACCAAGACGAACATTGAAGCCTTCATCGAACAGATCGAAGAAGGGAAATAGGATGCTCGACCCTCTCTTCAAACCCCGCGCGGTGGCCATTGTCGGCGCCAGCACCAAGGAATTGTCCATCGGCAACGTGATCATCAAGAACCTCCAGCGGTTCGGCTACAAAGGGGAAATCTATCCCATCCACCCGAGCGCGCCGGAGATCCGCGGCCTCAAGGCCTACAAATCCCTGGCGGACGTTCCAGGGGACGTGGATCTGGCCCACATCATCGTTCCCTCGAAGTCGGTGCCTCAGGTCATCGAGGAATGCGGCCAGAAGGGAATCCATGCGGCGATCATCAATTCCGCAGGGTTCAGTGAATTGGGACCTGAGGGCGCCCAGCTCCAGGAAGCTTTTCTGGCCAATGCAAGAAAGTACGATGTGCGGATTTTCGGTCCCAACTGTCAGGGGATCATCAACACCGATCCCGCCTTGAAGGCCTACTGCAACTTCACCTTCACCTTTCCCGAACCCGGCGCCATTTCCGTGGTGGCCCTCAGCGGGGGCGTGGGTGCGGTGATCATGCAGGCGCTCTTCGATCTGGGCGTGGGCATGCGCATGTACGCCTCCAACGGCAATGCCAGCGACATCTCCATCTCCGAGATCCTTCGGTATTGGGGGAAAGATGACGGATGTAGGGCCATCATTCTCTACACCGAAGGGTTCGCGGATCCGAAGGAATTCCTCGAGGTGGCGCGGGAAGTCGCAGCTTTGAAGCCGGTACTGGCCATGAAGGCGGGGCGCACCGAGCAGGGCGCCAAGGCGGCCTCCTCCCATACCGGTTCCCTTGCTGGCGTGGATATCGCCACCGAACTCATCTTCGAAAAGACGGGCATCTTATCTTTCAACGATGAGGAGGAAATGGTCAGGGCGGCCATGGCCTTCGCCACGCAACCCATCCCTGCGGGGAACCGCGTGGGCATCATCACGAACACCGGCGGTCCCGCCGTCATCGCCACCGATGTGTTCGGGGCCTCGG
>JANXQX010000070.1 GCA_025353305.1 Holophagaceae bacterium | reverse complement strand
CTGGATCATCCGCGGCCAGGTGGATGTTCCAGCCCACGATCCGGAGGTTCGCCACCATCAGGACATCCCCGAGATCTTCGGCCTCCGCCAGCAGTTCCGGGTACCGTTCGGTCGCCTGGCGGAGTTGGCCCATGACGATGTTTGCCATGAGCGCGAAGAACTGCGCGGTATGGATCTCATAGGTGACGCCGGTGCAGCTTGCGCGCAGGATGGTCTCGGCCTTTTCCAGCCATTCGACGGAGGAACGCCAGCGGCCGGTCACCAGGGCTGCGATGCCTGCTCCGATGTAGGCCCGCGCCAGGGGCTCCGGCTGGCCGAAACGCTCGGCCAGCGACATCGTGGTGGCCTGGATGCGCCGTGCGGCGCTGAGGTCGCTGCTGCCGCTGCCGGCGGCCCGCAAGGCCATCTCATGGGCCAAGCCCCGCACCAGCCGGTAGGGCTCTCCGGCATCCAAAGCCAGGAGCAGCTGCCGGGCCTGGAAGTCAGCGGACCTTATGAAATCAAAGGCGCCGAGCCCCATGGTCACGGACCACAACGTGTCGATCCGGTCGAGCAGTTCGGCAGGTATTTCATCCGCTTTTTTCTCGGTGAATTTCAAGCCCCGGAATTGAAGGCGCAGGCGGTGGAAGAGTAGCGAAACAAGGGCCCCGGTGGGCGTGGTCGGAATGCGGACCCGGATGAAAGCGAGCACCTGGCGGGTGGTATCGAGACCCTGTTCCAGATGGCCGCTGCGGAAGAATTCCTCGGCGGCCCGGCGGCGCCACACGCGGTGGGAGGGGGTGTCGCCATGGGACGCGGCATTCAGGAAGATCTGGGCTGCCGCTGCGCCGCGGCCCGCGTTCACCAGGCTATCCGCCAGCTTGACGCGCAATTCCTGAAGCGAAGGATCACTGGAATCCCTTAGGCTGATGGCCTGTTGGTATAGCGCGGCGGCCTGTTCGAAGGCCAAGGCTGCGGTCGCAAGGTCCGCTGCGCGGGATGAAAAAGCAGCGGCTTTCCCGCGCTCGCCGGCGGCGAGATAGTGCTGTGCAAGGGCTTGCGGGTCCGCGCCGGGAATCTGCTCCAGGGCCTCAGCAAGCCTGCGGTGGCGTTTGGAGGTGGTGGCGGCGGTCAAACTCCAGGCCACCACCTCCCTGACACGGTCGTGGTAGACCTCGAGAGTCCTATGGTGGGAGGCGCCCCGGGCCCGGGCCAGGTGGCCCACCCTCAAGGGCGCGAAGGGATCCGCGCCACCGGGTTCCACCACCGCTGCGCGCCTGACCGCGGCCCAAGGCAGGGGGTAGCCTGCCACCGCGAGCAATTCCAGAATCTCCCGTGATTTTTCCGGAAGCGTCTGCACGCGGGCAAGCAGGAGCCGTTCCAGGTCCGTGGCCCCTGTGGCGGGAAGCGATTCCATGGCGCCCGAATAACGTGCCAATTCGTTTATGAAAAGCGGACTCCCCCCGGCTTCGCCCGCGATGTTCCTGGCCCTTGATTCCTGGTCCGGCTGTCCCGGTTGGGCCGGATCCATGAGTGACAGCGCCAACTGGGCCGAGTCTTGGGCGTCCAATGGATCCACGGGCAGATCCACATGCCGCCCGGATTGCAACATGGGCAGCAATTCCGACAAGGCAGGGCTCGTCTCGGATTCCTCGCGGCGATAGCACGCCACCAGCAGGAAGGCAGGACGGTCGGGTGGGCGCAGCAATTCTCCCAGAAGGGCCACGCTGTCCAGGTCACCCCACTGGAGATCGTCCAGGACCAGCACCAATGGACGCTGGTCCGACAGACGGGACAACAAGGCTCTGAGTGCCGAAAAGGCCCGTTGGCGGGTCTCCAGGGCATCCAAGGACCCAATGCTCCGTTTGGCGGCCCTCGCGATGGAGGGCACTTGCTCCAGCACCGGAAAGAGTTTCGCCAGGGCTCCGATATGCCGGGGCAACAAGGGCTCCATTTCCACGGATGGGATGAACCGCAGCACCTGGCTGAAGCCGTCAATCAGGCTGTCCACGGCTTTGAAGGGCACCGACTCCTGTTCGAAACAGCGACCGTATAGGACGATCGCGCGAGGGTTTTCCTCCTGCACTGAGCGCAGAAAGCGCCGTACGAGAAAACTCTTTCCGATGCCTGAGCTGCCGTGCAACAGCACCGTTCCCGGCTCGTCCCGCAGCGTGGACTCCAGGGCGCCCTGCAGGACCGCAAGCTCCTTCTGGCGCCCAACAAGAATCCGGCGAAGGACGGGGGCGCCAGATTCGCCTATCTCTTCATCGTTTCCAGATCCTGGTTGCCGCAATCGTTCCAGAAGTTCGATCGCGCTGGGACGAAGGCTCGGGTTCCGGTTCAGCAAGGCCATGCAGATCCCGTCCAGATCATCCGGAACGCCGGGGGCGATGGTGGCGGGGCGGGGCGGATCCATTTCCTGTTTGGCCTGGAGCATCGACATCGGCGAACCGGCGAAGGGCAAACGGCCGGTAAGGGATTCGTAGAGCATCACACCCACGGCGTACCAGTCGCTGGCCTCGGTGGCGCGTTGGCCCGCTATCTGTTCGGGCGAAATGTGCGAGGGTGTTCCCACGAGCTTTGGTGGCAAACCCGAAGCCCAGGCCTCATTGGGCGAGATGTCCAGCACCAGTCCGAAATCCAGGACCACCACGCGGCCTTGCGAAGTCACCAGCACGTTGTTGGATTTCAGATCGCGGTGCAGTTTGCCGGAGGTGTGCAAAGCGGAAACGCCGCTGACGAGCTGGCGGAGGGCCAGGCGAAGGCGCGCGGGATCACGGAGGGCTTTGGCGCCAGAAGCATCCAGCACCGGCCCAGAAGCACTCACGTCAGCGAACATCGTGGGTTCTTCACCAGAGATGGGGTGGGAAATGCTGTCCGAAAAATTGATTCCGACCGGGCCTTTCATATCCAATCCAGAGGTGTGGTCGCTCCGTTCACGGCTCACCACAGGACGTGTGGGCAGGGATTCATTACGTGCCCAGGTGGAAAAGGGCCGGCCATTGATGAGTTCCATGGTGAAGAAGGCGCGCTCGCCATCGCTGCCGAGTTCGAATAGACCCACGAGATTCGGATGGGAGATGTCCGCCAGGGCCCGGAATTCCTGCTTGAACTGATAAAGGGCCTCGGGGCCGACGTTCGTGAGGGTCTTCAAGGCCACCAAGGCCTGGCGATCCTGATCATAGGCCTCGAAGACCATGCCGAAGGAGCCGGCTCCGATGCTCCGGCGGAGATGGATTCGATCGGTCCCTTGGAAATCCTCCACTCGCATATTCCTGTTGAATCTGGTTCTTAGAGTATCCTGCCATTCGAAAACCCTGAAGCGAGGCCACGCATGCAAGATCATTCAAACAAGGATCGCCTTGTCCTAGCAGCCATGCTGACGCTGCTGTTTATCGGGGCTGCGCTGCAAGCGATCTATGGAGCCGCCCTCGGGGCCAAGCTGCCGCTCATCCTGAGCAACATCATCTTCAGCGCGCTGGCGTTGATCCACGCCTGGCACACGCTTGGCTGGAAACGCGCCGCCACCTTCTTTGGCCTGGTCTTTGTCCTGTCCTGGATCGCCGAGAGCTTGAGCATCGCCACCTGCCTGGCCACCTGCTACCACTACACGCCCGTGATGGGTTGGCGTCTGGGCCAGGTGCCCCTCGTGGTCCCGCTGGGTTGGTTCGCCATGATCTACAACAGCTACGTCGTGGTGAATCTCGCCGCCGAGGGGCGTACCACCAGCAACAAGGGTGGCGGCTTGTGGATGGCCTGGCTGGCGATCCTCACGGCCTTCGTGATGACCACCTGGGATCTCACCCTCGATCCATACATGGTCATCAAGGAACAGGCCTGGGTCTGGGAACAGGGCGGCGCCTATTTCGGCATTCCCTT
Source organism: Holophagaceae bacterium (assembly GCA_025353305.1). The sequence continues at coordinate 1,095 of JANXQX010000070.1, read as the reverse complement.
CGCCAATTATGTTTCCTGGGTGGAGACGGTGTTCATCATCGGCGTGATCTACCGGATGGTGGAGCGTGGAATGCCATTGCCCGACAAAAAGTTCTCCCCCTGGGTGTCAGCCGTGCCGGTGGTGGGCTACGCACTGATGAGCCTGCCCGATGCGTTCGTGGGCGTTCCCGAGGCCACCAGGGTGCTCAGCCCTTTCACGACCGGCATACCGATCCTGATGGCGGCGGCGCCGCTCATGCAGATGAAACTTCCCCGTTTCAGGGAGTCCGGAGCCTACCTCCAACGTCTGGTCGAGCCGGGACATGTAGTGAACCATCCAGTTTCACGCATATTATTCACGCTGTTGATCGCGGCGTTCACGCTCCACGTTGTGATGAACGGGATCCATCTTGTCCAGGGCGGCCGTCTGCCCTTCGACCAGATGACGGTCTTTTTCAGCATCTTCGTTGTGATCCACGCCTGTTTCATGCTGGGGTGGCGGCGGGCTTTGTGGTTCTTCGCTTCCACGGCAGTGATCGGATTCCTGTTCGAGTATGCCGGCGTGAAGACGGGGCTCATCTTCGGGCGCTACTACTACACGGATGTGCTCGGCTGGAAGATTCTCGGCACGGTGTCCTGGCCCATTCCACTGGCCTACTTCATGGTGCTCTACCCAAGCACGATGATGGCCAACCTTGCGATCCACGGCACGCCGGTGACGAGCAAGTTGCACTGGGGCTGGTCGGTCTTCGCAGCCTTGCTGGGGGCCCTCATCATGAGCGCCTGGGACCTGACCATGGACCCCTATATGTCCTTGCAACAGAAGGCCTGGATCTGGACGGATGGCGGCCCCTACTTCGGCATCCCGCTCCGTAATTTCGCCGGATGGGTGCTCACGACCTTCACCGCGGGCATGGCCTATCGACTCATTCAGCATCGCATCCCGTTGAAGCCCATGGGCCACATGAGCAAGCTGGTGGTGGTGCTGCCGATCCTTTGCTACGCAGTGCTACCCATCGGGGACCTCGCCTTGGGCTTTCCCGAAGCGACCAAAGTCATCGCGCCCTTCTCCATGGGCATCGCCGTCATGGCCGCCTTGATGCGCATGGGCGAGCC
>JANXQX010000056.1 GCA_025353305.1 Holophagaceae bacterium | reverse complement strand
CGGGTTGAAGCCTACGGGGGCTGTGTATCGAGCGGCGGTGCTGGTAAGCCATAGCTTGGGCAATGCCAGCATCACGAACAATGTCATTGCCGGGAACACGGGTCAAGGCATCATGGTGATGGACCATTCCGCCAATACGATTGTGAAGGGCAATACGGTCACCGGCACGATCATGGTGAACGGGAATGACACCTGGACGGGCGGCGGCATTTACATCTCGCAATCCCCCAGTTCGACCATCAGCAACAACACGGTGACCGGGAATGCCGGGCACGGGATCTGGCTGGTTGATAACGACCCCACCGTGATCATGAGCGGCAATATCGTGTCCGGAAATAAAGTGTCGCCCTGATCCCGGCTGCTAAGGCTTCTCCGAATTGAATCCACACAAAAGAACAGACATTCAGGCGCCCCAGTAGGTAACTGAATGTCTGTTCGCTTGCCCGAGTTGATCTGATCGCCGGTACCAGCTCAGGGCGTTTTCCGAATCGAGCGTGCCGGCACTCCCACTACGATGTCCCCTTCGGGCACGTCGCTGATGAGGACCGCTCCAGCTCCACTCACACTGCCATTACCCATTTTCACAATGAGAAGGCAGGTGTTGAGCCCAGTGGTGCAGTCATCGCCAATACAGCCATAGCCTGCAATCCGCAAGCCGGGGGAGAGGAAGCAATAAGCACCAATTCGTGCATCGTGACCCAGGCTGCTCTGGGCTCCCACAATGGTGAATTCACCCACTCGCGCGTCGCAGATCATGACCGTGCCGGCCTGCACCACTACGCCCTCCGCCAGTTCCACACGCGGGCCGATGAAACTGAAAGGGTGGATGATCGGAGGGAAGCTCAAATGATCACCCATCCCTCGAAGCCGCGCCACCACCGCGCGTTTGGCCTTGGGTTGCCCCAGCGCCACGGCCACCTTCAAGGGAACCCCATGGGTCCGGGCCCATTCCAGGGGCCCCACGATGGGCAAATCCGCCACAATCCTTCCCTGCTTGTCGGGATCATCATCAAGGAAACCCAGTACCCGTTCTCCAGCTGCGCTCGCAGCGGCAAGCAGAACGCTAGCGATCTGCCTACCCTGGACACCCGACCCCACGATCACCCAATCTGTTTTCATATCTTCACCTTAAGTAGACCTGTAACTTGATTCAGAAACCGTACGAAAATCATAGCAAAATCGAAGCGCATCGTTGTACATGGCTGCTATTCATATCTGAACAGGACGAGGCTTTCTGGTCCCTATGGTTCCTCGTCCAAACACCTCCTCCCACATATCGACCACACGCTCGATATCGAAGTGGCTGATGATATAGGCACGCGCGGAGGCTCCCATCCTGCTTCGTGCCTCCACCTCCAGGGCCATCATGGCCAGCATTTGCACCGCAAGGGCGGCCGGATCACGGGGCGGCACAATGAATCCGGAACGTCCCTGGTCGATCAATTCCCGAATGCCGCCGACATCAGTGGCTACCACCGGCAATCCAGAGGCCATCCCTTCCATCACGGCGTTAGGCAGACCCTCCCATGCCGACGACAGCACAAAGGCATCGCCTGCTCGCAGCACGCGCGGAACATCCGTTCGTGGTCCGAGGAAGCGGACCACGCCTTGCAATCCGCGCGCATCCACTTCGGCGTTCAAATCGGCAAGGGCTTCCCCGCCTCCGACAATACACAACCTGAACTCTGCCGAAGCCTTGGCACAGCGAGCAGCTGCCTCAAGGAGGGTCGGATAGTCCTTTGCCGGCCTGAGGTTGCCAACCGCGATCCATAAAAAGGCATCAAGTGGAATGGCAAGCTCCCTGCGCGCCTCTTCACGGGTAATCTGGGCCGGAAAGTCAGAGACTATCATTCCATTCGGTATGATGACCGTCTTCTCAAGTGAAAGAATCCGGCGGGATACCATGTAGGTGACCGCAGCTTTTGAATTGGAAACCGTGAGCGCGATCATGGGCTCCGTGAAACGGTAGAATTTCTCACGCAAAGAGGTCTTTACATGCGCGGTAAGCACCGAGGCGATGATCGTCGGAACTCCGGCGAGTCGTCCACAGATTCGGCCCATGGCATCGGCGGGGTAATTCACTGTGACCAGTATGCTGGGATGCCATCGCCGCAATTGCCTGATCATGTGCAAGGCCATGCGCCATGGGAATCGGGTGCGGGCGCTGGCGCATTCTTCAAGCGGGATGTTGGCGTCCCGGATTTCGTCAAGGAAATCGGTTGAGGGGAGCATGGTCAGAATGCCAACCTCCCAGCCGCGCTGTTTTAGCGAAATCGCTGTTCGGACCAATTGCGTTTCCGCACCCCCTCGCTCAAGGCTGGTTGTAAGGAAGACGATATCCATCAGGCCCCCTCGACCGAGAGCCGTTGGTCCGCAGCGTGGGGGAGCAAGGTGAGCAGTGTGTGTTCTGTGTTCCGTGCCAGTGCCTGAACACTGAACTCTGCGCATATCCGTGATCGTGCAGCCCGTGAACGAATGGCATGAGTCTCAGGGGTTTCACGAAGGAAACCAGATACTGCAGTTGCGATGGCAGCATCGTCGCCACTAGCAGTGACGACTCCGGTATCCCCAACCAGCACGGCTGCATCCCCTACTCGCGTAGTGACACATGGGATCCCGCAGGCCATTGCTTCGCCTATTGCATTGGGGAATCCTTCATCCGTAGAGGATAGAACCAGCAGCGATAGGGCGTTATAGGCCGCAGACATCTGGTTGCATACGCCTGGCCATAGAATGCGATCGGCGATTCCCAATGCTGTCGCTTGAGCTTGGAGCGATTCCACATATTCCGCTGGACCCCCACCCACGCAGACAAACCGCGCTTCGGGCCATTCCCGTTTGATCAGCACCGCGGCACGCAGGAAAGTCGGATGATCCTTCACCGGGTCAAGCCGTCCTACAATGCCGATCAGTGGCACGTCCTCAGGAAGGCCCCAGACCTGCCTCTGGGCGAGGCCCTCGGTGGGATTCGGTGCGAATCGGCAAATATCAAACCCATTGGGGATGACCTGTGCGCGTTGCGCTCGAATACCCTTCGCCTCATGACTGAGCCGACCAGCTTCCGAATTGAAGATGATGAGATCCACGTAGCGGGACAACCTCGCTGTCAGGGCGAGCAATCGAAGGGCTAGGCGGTCCAGCTTGGAAAGATCGCGACTCGTGCAGCGGATTCCCCAGACAATGCGTTTACGCAACAAACGTCCCACCAACAAGACCGGCAGATTCCCGTCCATATAGCCATGGAGGATGTGCGGTTTGGTTCTGAGCACCAGAGCCAGCAAGCGAGGCAGCGCAACCAGATAGCCCGCCGGTCCGCGGCGCTTGTGCAAGCAGTGCAGGGTCACATTCGGGAGTGCGGCGAGTTCTGATCCAAGTTCGCCGCCACTGTAGGACCCGGGATCGTAGAACACAGTCACATGGATCTCGAATCGAGTGTGATCCATATGGCGGACCAGCTCGCAAAGCTGACGTTCCGCTCCGTGAGCGACCAGGGAAGGAATCAGGAAAAAAACACAGGTCCTGATTGCCATGTTGGGAACTCCACTTAGAAGGGTGCTAACGACAATGGATTTGGCGGCTCAAGAAACCGTGAATGCTGGTTCCATATCATTGGATGCTTTTCCTTCGCCGGATGGAGGATACAAAATAACGGAACCCCGCAACGAGTCTGTCCGCCATTGAACGCTGTCGATTCCCCATCAACGCGGCCTCCGGTAAGGAAATCATTCGAGGAGCCAGCTGTTCCATGCGTCGCTGGAATTGAGTGAGTGCGCGAGGCGAGAGATTATTGGGATGGTAGCAGAAAGTCCAAACGCCAAAAGGCATTGGGCGCATGCTCGCAAATTGTTGCGGCACCCAGGTCAGTCCGGACGAGTCTCGATAGGGGGAAAAGGCCAAGCCATCGCTGATGATGCGAATACCGAGCGCTTTCAATATTGCAACGGTCACCCAATCAAATGAGTGGGACGGCGCAACCCAGGCATCCACCCGAACACCATGCTCAGCGAAGATCGCCAAGCCCTTCTTTAATTTGTCCTCCTGCTCCTGATAAGAAAGGCCGGCGAATTCGCTCTGCGGGGTCAACCGCATCAACCCTGGGTCCTTGTTCACATAGACATGCTGATACCCATGCAGGGCGATGGCCCAACCGAGGGCCTGCCATTGCCGCACCCTATCCCAGAAATCCGTCCGGGGCAGATCGACCATCAATGCGGGGTCACGATTGTCAGGCACCACCGCAAGAATCGGGCGAATATTCAACCGGATCAGCTGGGCTTCAACGGCATTCCAAACGACCCAGTTCATGGTTGGGCAGATATCGTCAAATCGAAGCAAGTAACGGCTCTGAACCATCTTAGGCACCACCTTGTGAATACTCAGTTAGATGCCGCTCGCAACTGCCAGCGATAAATTTGCCCGATGCGCCCCATGAAAGCCTCTCCCTCCTTAATGTATTGTCAGTAGTTTGTCCCACTCCGCCATTACCCGTTCTTCTGAAAATCTTTCAAGTATCTCGGGCGCTCGGCTGGCCATTGCCTTGCGTTCAACCTCGTCGCCGATCAATCGCACAATTGCTTCAGATAATGCATTAATGTCCTCAGGCGGCACGAGGATCCCGTCGACTCCATTACGAATGATTTCCCCTGGTCCGGTAGGACAGTCAAAACTGATCACAGGTAGACCACAGGCCATGGCCTCGCAGAGAGCCATAGGAAAACCCTCGTAACGCGATGACATAACGAACAGATCCGACTGTTTCAGCAAAGGGATTGGAAAAGATACGCGACCAGGAAAGCACACACGCCCACTAAGTGCCAGCTCCCCCACAAGCCTTTGCAGCGTATCCCGATCTCTTCCCTCACCAAATATTACCAGCCACAATTCAGGCATTGATTCATGGGCTTTGGCAAATGCTTTGATGAGCATATCAAAGCCCTTCTCAAAACTTAGTCTTCCCATGGAAACGATCACTCGCGCCTGGGCCGGGGCTCCGACGAAATCACGAAGACTCTTTTCCATCTGGGCATCGCCTCGATAATCTCTGATAGGATTTGGCATTACAAATACGGCACCTTTTCTTATCAGGGTTTGGGCCCAGGGGCGCGCCCGTTCAGTCAAGACTCCAAGCAGATCTGCATAACGATATGATAGACGTCTGAGCGCTCTCCAAGCAAAGCTGATGTGGTGGCTTTCCGGATTCGTATGCTCCATGATGATGATTTTCAGACCAAGCCCACGAGTCGCCAAGAGTGTGAGCACATTCATCTTGTCCATGAAGCTTATGACCACATCGGGTGTTGAGGATTTGATCGCAGCTCTTAGTTTTTTTAGGCGATTTATATTATTATTTATGGCCTGCCATGGATTAGAAGACTCCTTCGATACCGCCAGTCCGAGCCTTAAAACACTAGGATCAAGCTCATAGAAATCTGAATCCGTCGAATCGAGAGTGAGGAGTTCAATGATTATTCCATTTTTTGTCCAATAATTGGCCATGATTGACATGACCCGCTCCGCTCCACCAGAAGAAAGCGATGAAATAATAAGTAATATTTTCATTGAGGCTATTCTCCTAACCTGGATGCTGTACTGTGATGGTCAATACCCCTTTTTAAAATATTCAATGGATTCTGCAAGCCTCCATACTACCTTGACAATGGCGGGAGAAGCCAAAGGCGATGCAACCATACTCGTAAGTTTCTCTCTCTGCCCGGAAGTTCCTCTTGTTCCAATAGGTAGATTCCCAGCGTCGCCTCCAAATGCGCGCCCATCTACCAAATATGCAAAACTCCAATATGCTGAAGCTGCCACTTGCTGATGAGGGCTTTAACCCACCCCAACGAGAAAAGTAACAAATTCCCCGCATTGGACATCCGATAGACTAGGCAGTATTTGTTCCCTCCTTGGTTAAATTGAGAATTTCTGTCAATCTTGATTTGTATTTCCCCTATCATTCCATTAAATGCATCCGGGGTCATGTCTGTGCAACACCAAAGAGCTTGAATGGATAACTCATCTGCTGTCTCCGTTGAATTTCTCGGCCCCTCTGACCCGCGTTGGACAGAGGTTCTACAGAAAACCCCTCACGATTTTTTTCATCTTCCCGGATATCTGAGCGCCTGCGGGGTTCATGAAGGTGGTGAGCCCCTACTCGTGATGCTTGATGCGGGGTCATACGGGATGCTTATCCCGGTGATAAAACGCTCTTTAAACCAATTCGGTGAAGTATTCTCAGGTTTTTTTGATGCTAGTTCTCCCTATGGCTACCCTGGCCCGATATGTTGGGGTGAGAATTGGGAGGATCTCGTTCCAGTGATGGACGATATTCTTGAACTATTTCTTCGGGAACAAAAAATTGTCTCTCTCTTCCTGCGCCTAAACCCATTCCTGGGGATTTCAGCCGAGCATCCTACCCTGCGGGGTGAACTGAAGATACATGGGCCAACCGTGTTTCTCGACTTGCGAGACGCAGATGAAAGTTGGAAGGCGATTAACTCCAGACTCCGAAGTTTTATTACCCAGATGCTTCGAGAGGGCTGCGAGGTCCGTATCGACCAGTGGGAGACCGTTGAACAGGTTATTGAGGCCTATCACGAAACCATGGGTCGGCTCAATGCTTCCCCATTCTATTTCTTCCCCAAGGCATTTTTCCAAAGCCTGAAAGATGATACCGCCCCACATTTCCACCTAGGCACCAGCTATGCACCCAGCGGAGAAGTGACTGGCGGAGTGTTCTTTTCGGAAGTAAATGGACTGATCCAGTATTTCCTGACGGGCACCTTCATGGCCTATTCGGATCTCTCCCCCAGCAAACTTATTATCAATGCCCTCCGGTTGTGGGGTCTAGAACGAGGACACCACACACTGCATCTAGGTGGTGGGCTGGGAGCTCAGACAGAAAACCTATTCCAGTTCAAATCCCGATTTTCCAAGTCGTTGGCGACCTTTTCCACATTTCGCAAAATCATTCTCCCTGAGGAATATCAGGCTTTATCCATTAGTCGCGGGGATAATGATGACTTTTTCCCCATTTATCGTAAGCCCTCATGACGCTTCTCCCCATGGACGACTCTCTTGTTAGATCATCTCTCCGCTGGGCGCGTTCCCATCAGTGTGGCCAAAAGAATCCCGAACAAGGTTTAGAGGTAGGGGTGGGCTTGCTAGAACCGATGGGTTGCTTGGGGGGGTTATTGCGATGATGCGCCAACTCCTATCTTCGATAGCCAGGCAATCCTGGGTGCGCAAGATGGCCATGAGCACGCCGGTTGTGCGCGACATGGCTTGGCGTTTCGTCGCTGGCGAGAATCTGGATATCGGCCTAGCCACGCTGCGAACCCTTAACGCACGTGGGATCAAGGCGACAATGAATTACGTCGGCACACATATCCACACTGTAAACGAGGCGGTAGGGGCGGCAGATGCAGCCATTGAGTGCTTGCACCGTATCCACCAAGAGGACCTGGACGCGAATGTTTCGGTAAAGCTCACCCACTTGGGTATTGATATTGACGAGGCAATCTGCCGGAGCCAGCTAGTTCGGGTGCTTGATTCTGCTCATAACGCGGGGGGGTTCGTCCGGATTGACATGGAGGAATCCGTCTATACCGAGCGCACCATCCAGTTGTTCGAGGAGATGCAGCTTATCTACGGTGATGCCGTCGGCATCGTGCTGCAGTCCTATCTCCACCGCACCCGCAATGATTTGGAGCGACTACTTGGGAGCGATGCCCTCATTCGCCTCGTCAAAGGCGGATACTGGGAGTCCAGCAAGCTGGTGTATCGCAAGAAAGTGGATATTGATGCGGCTTTTCTGTGGGACATGGAACAACTGCTCCGCCGGGGGCGCCATCCTGCGATTGCCACTCACGATAAACATGCCGTCGACGAGGCTCGCCGCATTGCCATGGAACTGGGACTCCACAAAGAGGATTTCGAATTCCAGATGCTCTACGGAGTCTGTGAGGATCTGCAGTCAGCGTTAGTCAATGAAGGATACAAAGTACGAAGTTATGTGCCCTACGGCCCCCGATGGTATGAATATTTCCTTGGATGCGTTCGTCGCGCTCCAGGTATGATTATCCGAAAACCATTCGGCCTATCCTCTCGGCGGGGGTCCATGTGATCCGCCAACATATTCTTACTACTGAGGATTCAGATCATTGGCGTGCTGCCCTTTCAGCGGATGAGTGTGTGATGGGCAGTTTGGAATACTGTCGGATCATGGAAAGACAAACAGGTTATGCCGCCCGTCTCTTCGTGGTTGAGTCGGGGGACGCCCGGATTGTCTACCCATTCTTCCTGCGGCAGATCCCCTCAACAAATTTTTTATTGGATTCCGACCAAGCCTTCTGGGATACCACCACCCCGGAGTACACAGGTCCCATGATGTTTGGCCATTGGCAAGCTAAGGAACTTATGGAGGCCCAGTTTAAGCAGCTCTTTATCGGTTATTGCCAGGAACACCGGATTGTAGCTGAATTTGCTCATCTGAATCCTTGGTCCTTTGATATGGGTCTATTGGATCTCGAATGCGTGGAAGTAAACCGGGAGATCGTTTACGTGGATCTGACCTGGGGAAAGGATGCGATCTGGAGTCGATCCCTTTCATCCGATACCCGCCGGCAGATGAAACAGTCCGTCAAAGCGGGTGTGCGCGTCCGCCGTGCTGAGTC
>JANXQX010000335.1 GCA_025353305.1 Holophagaceae bacterium | reverse complement strand
GACATGATATTTTCGGGCCGTTGTGACATGGGCACCTCAGGCTGGATGGGAAGGGGTTGGATGCAACTCTAGGACTTGGATCGGCGGAGTGGAAGCGGAATCTTCACAGAATCATTTTGGAAATTTTTATTCTGAAACCGCAAAGACGACTTTTTCATTGCGGAAGCGATCCTTGGTCAGGAGTTTGATGACCGCGGTCATTTTGTCCTCGCTCAACGTGAGCTTGTAATGCTCGTCTTTTACCAGGGAGCCGGGCACCACACTCACCTTGCCGATGCGTTTCAAGCCCAGTTCGCTGGCGCTGATGTTGATGGTGTCCGCCGAGCGAAGATCCAGCGACTTTTCGAACACGTCGTCACGCCAGTTCTTGCCCGCACGGTCCTTGGCGAAAACCGGGACGATGATGACGCCCTGCTCCACCAATTTCTTGCTGTCGCCCACTACATAATGCAGGGAATTGAGAAGCGCCTTCTGCTTTTCGCTGGTGGTGGTGAGCTCGGCCACGGAGGCCTGGAGTTTTGATTTTTCGTCCGTGAGACCCGTGATGTCGGATTCCAGCTGTTTCTTGCGCGAGGCCAGATCGCTGACTTCTTCCTGGAGTTTTTCGCCCTGGGCCACGGCCGTGTCGCGCTCGTTCTCAATCTTTTCCCGTTCCTGGCGTTGCAGGTCGTTGGGGCTGATCTTGGCTTTGCCCTGGGCCACCCAGGTGCCATACACGCCATTCGCGTAAAAGTGATAGACCTCGAAGCCGGGGGCGGTTTTCTCCATGAGATTCACGCGGCTGACAAGGCTGCGGGCCTCTTCGAGCGGCACGCCCTTCTTTTTCAGAAAGCGCATGGCCATGCCGTAGTGGCTGTCATTGGGGCCTGCCATGTCGGGCCGGGGCAGGACGGCGCGGAGCTTGGCAACCTTGTCGTTGAGCTCTTTGATCTCCTTGTCCTTGTTCAGGACTTCTTGCAGGAGGGCTTGATAGGAACTGTTCTTTTCAGACTTGATGCGCTCTTCCAGCGCCTTCTTTTGCTCGTCTGTGAGCTGCATGGTCTCGGAATTGGGCTTGATGTCCACACCGCCAGCCTTGGCACCGATAGCTTTGAGCTTCTCCTCCTGGGTACCCGCGGCCTGTTGCTGCTGCTGGCTCAGCTTGTCAAGCTCGGCCGCTTTCTGCTCCAGGTTCTTGATCTCCTTGTCCTCGGATTTCTGTTTGAACCTGTCGCAGCCGGGTGCCACCACCAACAGCGTCACTGCTGCCGTGGCGGCGAAGGGCGCCAGTACGGCGCTGCGGAATCGGGACTGCATCATGGCGTACTCCGTAAAGGTGAAGAAGGCTCTTCTGGTTAGGGCTTTTGGTGAACTTAAGATAGCCCCCTGTTCAATGCAAGACAAGCGTCGCGGATGTTAAGCTTATGGACTCCGGGGCCGCGAACCGCCACCGGGATGGGGAGTCGGCGCATGGCCACGGCAGGCAAACACTTTTTCACATCCGAAAGCGTTACCGAAGGGCATCCCGACAAGATGGCGGACCAGATCTCGGACTCGGTGCTGGACGCAGCCCTGAAGGATGACCCGAAGAGCCGCGTTGCCTGCGAGACCCTTCTGACCACGGGCCTGGTGGTGGTGGCGGGGGAGATGACCACTGAAGCCTATATTCCAGTGGCCAAACTCGTGCGCGATGTAGTGAGGGACATCGGCTACGACCACAGCAACAAGGGGTTCGACGCCGGAACCTGTGCGGTAGTGGTGACGCTCGACCAGCAGAGTCCCGATATCGCCATGGGTGTGGACACCGGCGGCGCCGGGGACCAGGGATTGATGTTCGGCTACGCCACCCGTGAAACACCGGAGCTGATGCCCGCTCCCCTGCAATACGCCCATAGCCTTACCCGGCGCCTGGCCGAGGTCCGCAAGGATGAAACGCTGCCCTGGCTGCGCCCGGACGGCAAGAGCCAGGTCACGGTGGAATACAGCGGCATCAAAGTGCAACGGATCGAAGCCGTGGTGATCTCCACCCAGCATGACGAGGCCGTCACCAACGCCACCATCCACGCCGAAATCGAGAAGCTGGTCATCCGCTACACCCTGCCTGAAGAGCTGATCGATGCAAACACCAAGTTCTTCATCAATCCCACGGGTCGTTTCGTCATCGGGGGTCCCATGGGCGACTGCGGCCTGACCGGCCGGAAAATCATCGTGGACACCTACGGTGGGGCGGCCCGGCACGGCGGCGGGGCCTTCAGCGGCAAGGATCCCAGCAAGGTGGATCGCAGCGCCGCCTACATGGGCCGCTACATCGCAAAAAACATCGTGGCCGCGGGGCTTGCCGACAGGGCCGAAATTCAGCTGGCCTACGCCATCGGCGTGGCGGAGCCCGTGAGCATCCACGTGGACACCTTCGGCACGGGGCATGTCTCGGATGAGGCCATCATCAAGGCCGTGCGGGAAGTATTCAAATGCACGCCCAAGGCCATGATCGAGGCCTTGGATCTGCGGAAGCCCGTCTACCGCTCAACCGCGGCCTACGGCCATTTTGGCCGGCCGGAATTCAACTGGGAAAAGATCGACAAGATCGAAGCCCTGAAGGCCGCCGCAAAATAGGCTGTGGGCGCTGGGCAGTAGGCACTGGGCTGCGCTCCTGTAGCCTACAGCCCATAGCCTAGGGCCCAGCGCCTGACCTGCTCCACCCAAGCCTTCCAGGCCACCTGATCCAATGGCCCCGGCTGTGGCCGGGGCAGGTTGTTCCGCATGGACCGGCTCCGCTCCAGGGCTGGCAGCTTGAGTCTTTCCGGCTGCTTGGCCAGGGCGTTTGCGCAAGCCCTGACGCCCTGCTCGGACTGGCAGACGAGCAGCCATTCGTGTCCGGCTTCGAGGCATAGCCGTACGCGGTCTTCCCAATTCCATTCCGTGCATCCGCCCATTTCCAGATCATCGGGAAGAAATCGTCCGCGGACCCCCCAAGGATTCTCTGCCACAGAACCGCGATGCAGGGAGGCCGGCAGGGAACCCGTGCCGGGCGTTTTCAGATGGGCCACCATGATCAGGCGGTCCTCGTTCGAGAGCGCTACGAAGGGCAAGGCGTTGAGCTGGATCTTCAATTCATCATTCAGCTCAGGCAGCGCCTTGTGGCTGTCCACCTTGGTTCCGCCAAGCCCCGGAAAATGTTTCAGGCAGCCACGAACCTCGGTGCTCTCAAGGCCATGCAGGAAGGCCCCGGCGGCTCTGGCGACGGCACCAGGGTCGCAGCTGGCGGCACGATTCCCAATGCCGGTGCCTTCTGCTCCGTCCCACAAATCGGCCACGGGCGCAAAATCCACGTTGAATCCCAGCAGCCCAAGACCTGTCCCCCAAAGCCGTCCCCAGGTTTCACATGCGCTGGCGCCACCGCGATCCCAAAGAGCCCGGAAGCTGGGCGTGTCACCCACCCAAGGTCTTAGCCGCGAGACCGATCCGCCTTCCTGATCCAAGGCCACCGCCACCGGAAGCACAGCTCCCCAGCGGGTTTGCAAGCCGTCAAGCAGAGCCTTCAGGCGGGCCGGACCTCGTTCGGGATCGGGATCAAGATTGCGTGAGAAGGGGATGATGCCGCCGGGCGCGAGATCCGAAGGAACGGCCTCCGCGTCCATTCCATCGAATCCGATCCAGAGAAGCTGGTTCAAGCCTTACCCGCTGAACCCGCAAGACGCCTGGCGAGCGCATGCGTTCGATGCAGCCCCAGCAGGGCGGATTCCATCTGACGCTTCCAGAGCAGGAAACTGCGGTCTGAAGGATAGAAGGACGAGCGCCCGTCAAATCCGAGTATCAGCATCGCCAGCGGTGTATCGCCATGGCGCAAGGGCACCATGAAACCCTCGCTGTAACCCGTGTCCACGGAGCATTCCTGGGCTTCGTGGATGGCACCGAGATCACCCCAGGCCGCGCCTTCTGGCCAGACTTTCTCACCGGTCTTCACCAGGTAGGACCAGGTGTCCGCTCCGGTGTCCGGCACCCCTGGAACCAGCAATGCCCAACCATCGGGATTGAACCGCGTTCTCAAGTGATCCAGGAAGGGCTTTACCAGCTGTTCCAGATCGATCTCATTTTGGGCCGCCAACAACAGCGCATTGAGGCGGAGCACTTCTTCGTGGAAGGCATGCAGTTCCCAGGTGCGGGTCATCACCCGGCTTTCAAGATCCGCCTGATAGTTCTCCACCTTCTTCATGAGCCGCGCATGGTCCAGGGCCCGGTCGAGAACCACCTGCAGCTCAAGGGTCTGAAAGGGTTTTTTGATGAAGTCGTAAGCGCCCTTCTTCAAGGCGTCAATCGCTGCATCCATGGTTGCGAAACCCGTGATGATCACACAGAGGGATGCAGGGTCTTTCTCGCGAATTGAGCCAAGCAATTCCAGACCGGAAATGCCAGGCATCTTCAAGTCGGTGAGGATGACCGGATAGTGCTTTTTGGCAACCATGGCCAAGGCCGCTTCGCCGCTCTCGGCCTCTTCCACGAGATAGCCGTTTTTGGACAGGGCTTCGTGGAGCGTGCTCCGCACTATTCCTTCATCGTCCACAAGAAGAATGGGCTCGGGGATCATGGGGCCTCCCGGGGGTGCGAGGTGGTTACTTCATAAACGCGGGCTTCCAGGAAAATGTCCAGCAGATTCCTGTCCAGAAGCCCTGAATGGACTTCTTCATCCAGGATATCCAGACTCTCCTCCACGCTCACGGCCCGCTTATAGGGCCGATCGTTGGCCACCAGCGCATCGAAGACATCGGAGATTGCCATGATCTTGCTTTGGATGGGGATCTCACCGGCGACGATACCCCGTGGATACCCCGCTCCGTTGAGCCGCTCATGGTGGGCGTAGGCGATCTCCGGAACATTCGCCAGTTCCCCGGTCCAGGGGATCCGGCTGAGAAACCGGAAGGAATGGCTCACGTGCGCCCGAACCTCATCGCGCTCCCCCACGGTAAGGCTGCCCCTCCTCACCCGGAGGCATTCCATGTCCGCAGGTTCCACCAAGGGTATTTTCTCACCGCTCCAATGTTTGAATTCCAAGTTTTCCAAGGTCTCGAGTTCATTCAACTCCGACTGGAGCAAGTGCTTGGGTTCATTGCAGCGTTGGAGTATTTCCACTAGGGCTCTCGATTCCCGTCGCTGGGCATCCATCAACTCATTCAGACGATCGGGATCAAAATTTGAACCGTCACCCCAGGCCTGCTCGAACAGGCTCAGCGTTTGTTCCAAGTCCCTTTGGTGAAGCCGCTGCAATAGATGATCGAGCCGGTCGGACTTCAGCTTCTTGGCCTTCAGCAAGAGGTGTTCAGGCACGCCAACCTTCCCGAAATCATGCAGCAGACTGGCGTAGCGGATTTCCCGCAATTGCCCGGCGGTGAAGTGCGTGGAGCCATAGAGGCCGCCAACCGTGCGGTTCACAGCCTCTGAAAGGGAGACCGTGAGTTTCGCCACCCGCTCGGAATGGCCGGAAGTGCTCGGGTCCCGGGACTCGATGGCGGTGACGGAAGCGGCGACAAAACTCTCGAAAAGATGTTCGATGTCTTCTTTGAGCTTCATGGTTTCGCCTGTGCGCTCGGCCACCATTTCTTCCAACTGGGTCTGGTAGGACTCGTTTTCCCTCAAGGTCGCATAGTGGCTCAAGGCGCGTTTGAGGCTGGCCTTGATCTCCACCAGCGTGAAGGGCTTCAGGATGAAATCGTAGGCGCCTTCCTTCAAGGCCTGGATGGCCACCTCGGTCGTGGCATTGCCGGTCATCACGATGCAGAACGCGCGGCGGTCGACATTGCGGATGGACCGGATCAGATCCAGGCCCGACTGGCTTCCAGGCAGGATCAGGTCCGTGAAGATCACTGGATAATGGTGCTCCACAACCATGGCCAAAGCCGTTTTCGCATCCGGTGCGCTATCCACCTGCGCCACTTCCGCCCGCAAAGCTTCCACCAGCAGCTCACGGAAGCCAGGTTCGTCATCAACCACGAGGATGGATTGTGGATTCAAGAGCATTGCCTTTGTGAACAGGGGTGGTCGTTTCAGCTGCTGTATGGATGCTGGGTCATTGTGCGATCGGAACTCCATCTTGAGCGACCCGGCCCTGCCTTGCCACGGCAAAGATGGCCCGGCTCTCTGCATCGCCCACGAAGCGCCAATGCCAGGGTTCAAAGGCCACCCTGAGCCCGTTGTTTTCCCCGAAGGAAAGCTCGAATCCGAATTCCTGGGCATTGGCTTTGAGCCAGGCGTAGGCCTCGGTTTTGGAAAAGCTGGCCGGAGTGAAATCCGTCTTGGGCCTTTTAATGTCTACGAAATCTACGGCCAGCCCGGTGTGGTGTTCGCTGTATCCCGGTGGCGCGGTCCACCAGGCATAGGATCGCGGGGAGATGCCCTGTTTCCTGGCGCCGGCTTCAAAGGTCTTGCGTTGTGATTCAACTGAACGGAATCCCGCGGCCACTTTCAGTGCAATCCCAGCTTTCTGGGCAGCCTTCAAAAGTTGGGTGAGCGGCCCCAAGGCGTTCTTGCGTACCAGGATCCCTGGGTCCAAAGCCACCAGGGTCTCTGGCGCGGACTCGGCATAGGGCAGATGCCGACGGCCTGGGGCCTGGGCGGTCCGCGGCAGGTTCTGCTCTGCCTGAAGGATCACTGGGATGGTTGGGAGCATGGGTTTGAAAAGGATGCTCCCATCGAAAACGAAAAACAGAAAATCGAAAATCAATGCACGGCTTCGGCTTCCACCAGCAACTGATCATGTTGAAGGTCCACGTGGGCCATGGAGCCCGGTTCCAGCTTCCCTTCAAGAATCAACCTGGACAGCGGATTGACCACTACATGTTGGATGAGCCGCTTCAAGGGGCGGGCGCCGAGCTGTTCATCAAAGCCTTCTTTCGCGAGCCAGCCCAAGGCCTCTTCACTGACTTCCAGACCCAGCCGCCGCTCGGCGAGCTGGTCTTCCACGCGCTTGAGCTGAATCCTCGCCACGGCTTTCACATCATCCCGATCCAGGGTGCGGAAGGTCACCACCTCATCTATCCGGTTCAGGAATTCCGGCCGGAAGTGGGCCCGCAGAGCCTCCTGGATCTCGGCTTGGGCTTTGTCCGCGTGGCCGCCTGCCCTGAAGATCGCCGAGCTGCCCACGTTGCTGGTCATGATCAGGATGGTATTGCGGAAGTTCACCGTGCGGCCCTTGCCGTCGGTCAGGCGGCCATCCTCGAGCACTTGCAGGAAAAGGTCGAAGACTCGCGGGTGGGCCTTTTCCATTTCGTCCAAAAGGATCACCGCATAGGGTCTGCGGCGGACGGCCTCGGTCAGGCGACCGCCCTCTTCGTAGCCGATGTAGCCCGGGGCCGCGCCGATCAGGCGGGTGGAGTCCGCTTCGTGGGTGAATTCGCTCATGTCGATGCGCACCATGGCGTTTTCATCATCGAAAAGGAATTCTGCCAAAGCCCTGGCCACTTCGGTTTTGCCCACGCCTGTGGGACCCAGGAAAAGGAAGGAGCCGATGGGCCGTTTGGGATCCGCGAGACCCGCGCGGTTGCGGCGCAAGGCGTCGGAAATACCCACCAGCGCGGCGTCCTGGCCGACCACGCGCAACCGGAGGCGGTCTTCCATTTGCAGCAGTTTCTGGATCTCGCCTTCCATGAGCCGGGACACGGGAATGCCCGTCCACTTGCTCACGACGCCGGCGACATCCTCTTCGCTCACTTCAAGGCGCAGCATGGAAGATCCATTTTTTGAACCGGCTTCGATCTGCTTTTCCAAGGCGGGAATCTCGCCGTACTCAAGCCGGGAGGCCCGCTCGTATTCGGCGCGGCCCTTGGCCTGCTCCAGTTCGATACGGAGATCATCCAGTTTTTTCTGCTGTCCCCGGGTCTGCTCGATGGCCTTCTTGTCGTTTTCCCACTGGGCCCGGAGCCGCGAGAGTTCTTCCTTCAATTCCGCGAATTCCCCGTCCAGTTCCTTCAGGCGGGCTTTGGAAATGGAATCCTTTTCCTTGGCCAGGGCGTGGCGCTCCAATTGCAACTGCATCTCGCGGCGCTCCCGCACATCAATCTCGATGGGCCTGGAATCCAGCTGCATCCGCACGCTGGAGGCCGCCTCATCCATCAGGTCCACGGCCTTGTCAGGCAGGAAGCGATCGGCGATGTAACGATTGGAAAGCTGCACGGCCTCCACCAGTGCCGCATCCTTGATGCGCACGCCATGGTGCAATTCGTAGCGCTCCTTCAGACCCCGGAGAATCGAGATGGCGTCCTCGATGCTTGGTTCCTCCACGTATACGGGCTGGAACCTTCGCTCCAAAGCTGCGTCCTTCGCGATGTATTTCTGATACTCATTCAGCGTTGTGGCGCCAATGCAGCGCAGGTCGCCCCGCGCGAGCGCGGGTTTCAGGAGATTCGCGGCGTCCATGGAACCCTCCGCGGAACCCGCTCCCACCAGTGTGTGCAGTTCGTCAATGAAGAGGATGATCCCACCTTCGCTTTCTTCGATTTCCTTCAGCACCCCTTTCAGGCGCTCCTCGAACTGGCCCCGGTATTGGGTTCCCGCCACTAGGGATCCCATGTCCAAGCCCATCAACCGGATGCCCTTCAGGCTTTCGGGCACATCGTTCTTCACGATGCGCTGGGCCAGGCCTTCGGCGATGGCGGTCTTGCCCACGCCGGGCTCGCCAATGAGCACCGGATTGTTCTTGGTGCGCCTTGACAGGACTTGCAGCACCCGACGGATTTCCTCGTCGCGACCGATGACCGGGTCGAGCTTTCCGGCCTCCGCGAACGCCGTGAAATCTTTGGCGTATTTTTGCAGCGCTGCAAATTTCTCTTCCGCCTTCTCGTCTTCGACGCGGGCCCCGGCGCGGCCTGCCTTGATGGCGGCTTCCAGCTTTTTGCGGTCCAGTCCGAAGCGCTCCAATAGTTTTTTCGCATCGGTAGCGGCGTTGGAAAAGGCCAGCAACATGGCATCCGTCGCCAGGAACCGATCGCCAAGACCACGGCCGGTATCGCTCGCGACCTCCAGGAAATGCCGGAAACCTGCGCCAAGTTGGGGCTCGGCACCACCGATGGCCTTCGGTAGCTTGCTCACCATCTCATCGGCCCCGTCGTGAAGCCCTTTCAGGAATTCCAGGGGCAACCCTGCTCGCTCCAACACAGGTCGCAACCCCATGTCGGGCGCCAGCAGAGCCTGGAAGAGATGCTGGGGCACGATTTCAGGGTGCTGATCCGACACGGCTTTGGTGCGGGCAGCGACCAGGGCGTCATTTGCTTTTTGGGTGAAAGGCAGCAAGGTCATGGGACCTCCGGATGTTAAGCATCATTCTAAATATGATTAATGTCAACTAAGATTTTCTTATTATTTGTCCACTAGATCGAACCAGACCCGCACCCGTTGGGCTTTTTCATGGGCATTTTGATGGCTCTTGCTATGCTCGAAATTTGCATTCGAGGCCATCGTGAACCTTTCCACTGAAGCCCAGGACCTCAACGACCGGCTAGTAGCCGAGGCTCCCCAGGTCTTCAAAGCCCTTTCGCCCTTGGCCCGCCGGGCCTTCTTCCCCAAGGGCATTCCCTACCAGGCCGGCCAGGCGGCGGGCTGCACCATCGATGCCACCATAGGCCAGATCACCGACGGCCTTGGCAATCCCCTGCCCTTGGCCCGCCTGGGTGAGTTGCTGAAGGGGCTCAACCCCAAAAACGCCTTTCTCTACAGCCCCATTCAGGGGCGACCCAAGGCCCGCCGACTCTGGCGCGAGAAGCTCTTGAAGGAAGACACCCGCATTGAAAGCATCGGCCTTCCGGCGGTGACCGCTGGCATCTGCCACGCCATTTCCATGGCGGCGGAATTGTTCTTCACGCCCGGTGATACGCTGCTGCTGCCAGACTTGTACTGGGACAATTACGAGCAGATCTTCGGCATCCGCCTGGAAGGCCGCATCGAGCGCTATCCCTTTTATCCGGCTGACCTTTCAGGTTTCAACGTGGATGGGCTTCGGCAGGCACTTGGGAATGTTGATGGCAAGGTCCATGTCCTGCTCGATTTCCCCAGCAACCCGAGCGGCTACTCGCCCACGCCAGATGAAATGAAAGCCATCGCCGATGTGCTTGCCCAGGCGGCCGAGCATCGAGCGGTCATCGTCTATTGCGACGATGCCTACCATGCCCTGGTGTTCGAAAAGACGGCAACCAGCAAGAGCCTTTTCTTTGATTTGATCGGGCGGCACCCGAATCTCATTCCACTCAAATGCGATGGCATCACCAAGGAGCTGAGTTTCTTTGGCGGCCGCGTGGGATTCCTCACCTTCGGCACTTCCAAGGCCGCCGCTGAAATCCTCGTGGAGAAGTCCATGTCCCTGATCCGCAGCGGCATCGGCAGCCCCGTGGGCATCAGCCAGTACTTGATGGAAGAGGAACTCCTGGATCCGCGCCACGAAGAGAGCTTTGAGGCCATGCGCCAGCTCCTGGAGCGCCGCTATCGCATCCTGAAAAATGCGCTCTCCAAGCCCACCGAGCAATGGATTGTGTATCCCTTCAACGCCGGGTGCTTCTGCCTGCTCGAACTACGGAGCGGGCTCCACGCCGAGGACATCCGCCAGCGCCTGATCGCCGATGAAAGCGTCGGCGTGGTGAACCAAAGCGACCGGCATATCAGGCTGGCGTTCTGCTCCCTCAAAGAAGAAGTCATAGAGCCACTGGTCGAAGCCTTGGAGCGGGTTTGCGCCAAAAGAAAATAACTACGCGCGCATCCTTGCCTCGAAATCGCCGGAAGGCGATTGTCGAGAAGGTATTGAAGCAATCGAAGGCTGGGAAGGTGAAGATGGATTTCGAACCGTTATCTACAGAAATAATAGGCCTGGCCATCAAGGTTCAGCGAGCTTTAGGACCTGGACTGCTAGAGTCGGCATATCGGACCTGCCTTGCCCATGAATTGCGAATAGCGGGACACAAGGTTGAAGAGGAGAAGCCCCTTGAAATCAGATACGAGGGATTAGTGATTCCTCAAGCCTACCGGCTGGATATTGTCGTGGGTGACACTTTGATTTTGGAGATCAAAACCGTTGAAAAACTATTGAAGGTGCATGAGGCCCAACTCTTCACATACCTGCGCTTCAGTGAGAAGAATGTTGGACTGCTCCTAAATTTCTGGTCGTGGCCGTTTAAGGATGGTGGGATCAAACGAATTGTGAGGTCCCAACAAACTCAATAGTTTCTTCGCCGCCTTCTTTACCTTCCTCACCTTCGCGTAGTGCTTTATTTTTCCAGGAACCCATGTCCACCCCGATGATGACTCAGATCGCTGGCCTCAAGCGCGAGGCGGGCAACGCGATTCTGCTCACGCGAATGGGGGATTTTTACGAGATCATCGGCGAGGACGCCGTGGTCGCGGCCCCGGTGCTGGAGATCGCGCTCACCGCACGGGGCAAGGGCACGGATGCCGAAATACCCATGTGCGGCGTGCCCCATTTCGCCTTGGAAAGCTATCTGCCGAAGCTGCTGGCCGCGGGCTTCAGCGCGGCCATCGCCGAGCCCACGGCGAAGCCCGAGGAAGTGAAGGGGCTGCTGCCCCGCGCGATCCAACGTATCATCACGCCAGGCACTTGGCTCGATGATGACGGGCGATGGCTGGCCTCGGTGCATCGCCTCGAATCCCCAGGCTCGCAATGGGGCATCGCGCTGTTACAACTGGCCAGCGGCCAGATCCGGGTGCTGCCGGGCGAGGGTGAAGCGTCCTTGATCGCCACCCTGGAACGCCTCGCGCCCCATGAACTGCTGCTGTCTGAAGGCGCCGATCTACCCTTTGATACTGAAGTAACGACGCAGCGTCTCCCCGCATGGCGGTTCGAGGCTTCGCGCGCCACCCAGCAGATCCTGGCTTTTTTCGGATGGCAGCATCTGGAAGGCGTGGGTCTCCACCCCTACCCCGCCGCCATCGGCGCCTTGGGAGCGTTGCTGGACCAGATCGAGATCACCCAGAAGGGGCGCCCCGCCCATCTCCAGGGGGTGTCGATGGAACTGGGGGCTGCGGGCCCGCTGCTGGATGCGACCAGTGCCAGGCATCTGGAACTGTTCGTCAATACGCTGGATGGAAGCAAGCATGGCAGCCTGCTCGCACTGCTTGATCAGTGCCGAACGCGCATGGGGTCGCGCCTCTTGCGGGGTTGGCTCGAAGCGCCCTTGCGGGAAAGCGAAGCGCTGGAACGACGCTGGTCGCAGGTGGCGTGGCTGACGGAAGACAGCCGCCGGGAGCCGCTCCAAAAACTCTTCGCCAAGGTGCCGGATCTGGATCGCCTGCTGGGCCGGGTCGCATTGGGTCTTGCCACTCCGCCGGAGTTGGCTCAGCTTCGTGACGGCCTGGCGGCTTTGCAAGGCCTTCCATCCCTGCTCAGGGATGGTGGCTGGTTCGGGGATGCGAAAGATTTAGGCCTCTGGCCTGAAACCACGCCGCTCTGTTCAGAATTGCTGAAGGAACTCCAGCGCTGTGTGGAAGCTGCACCGTCCCTTGATCTCGAAAAAAGCGGCGTCATCCGGGATGGGGTGGATGCTGAGCTGGACGCAGTCCGGCGCCTGGCCCGCGATGCGAAACAAGTGATGCTGGAGTTGGAAGAAGAAGAGCGCTCGGCATCGGGCATCGGCAGCCTGAAGATCAAATACAACAGGGTTTTCGGCTACTACTTCGAGATCACCAAATCCAACCTGGCGGCGGCCCCACTGCATTTCATCCGGAAGCAGACCCTCGCCAACGCCGAGCGCTTCACCACCGAAAAGCTGCTGGCCTTCGAACAGCGGCTGGTGAGCGCGGAAAGCGACCAGGTCCGACTGGAGACGATCCAGTTCAAGCGGCTTCTCGATGGGGTGCTGGCTTCAAGGGCGGACATCGTTGCCCTTTCAAGGACTGTCGCATCGCTCGATCTGCTTTGCGCCTTCTCGGAGCGGGCCCGGCATAGCGAGTGGACGCGGCCTGAGCTGAGTGACGCAAGGGAATTGATATTCGCGGGCACCCGCCATCCCATGCTCGAAGCGAGACTTGGTCGCGAATGCATTCCCAACGATTTGAGCCTTGTGCATGGGCAAAACATGGCGGTGGTGACGGGCCCGAACATGGGGGGCAAATCCACGTTCCTGCGCACGGCAGCCTTGATGGTGGTGCTGGCGCAAACAGGCTCTTTCGTGCCTGCGGAATTCATGCGCTTCGGTATCACGGACCGGATCTTCACGCGCATCGGCGCTTCGGATTTCCTGGCCAAGGGCCAATCCACGTTCATGGTCGAGATGACGGAAACCGCACGGATCCTGAACCAGGTGACGCCGGCCAGCCTCGTGATCCTTGATGAAATCGGCCGCGGAACCAGCACCCGAGATGGTCTCGCCCTGGCGGAAGCCATCGCGCTTCATCTCCGTGATCTCAAAGGTGGTGAGCCGCGCACGCTGTTCGCCACGCACTTTTTTGAGATGACGAAACTGGCCGAAGACCCGCGCATCCAGAATCTCCACGTGGAAGTGCAGGAATGGGAGGACCAGTTGCTTTTCCTGCACCGTATAGGGCTGGGCCCAGCGGATCGAAGTTACGGTATTCATGTCGCCAAGCTTGCAGGTCTTCCGAGATCAGTCATCGCCAAGGCCCAACGGCTGTTGCAGGATCCCGGAGTTGTACCTTCGCACTCCCGTAACCAATCGCACACCCCTGTTCAGCAACCCCTGCTGCCCATGTTCGAGCCCGAAAGCGATCCCCTGCGCGAGGAATTGGAGGCCCTGGATCTCAAGCGCATGACACCCCTGGAAGTGATGAACTGGGTGGCGGCAAGGCAAGCTGGGGACAGGGTTTAAGTCGGCCTTCGGCCGACATAGAGGCCGGCTCTGCGAACGCAGTGAGCAGGAAGGCGCGCTGCGCCTGATAGCTGGAGGCGCCGTAGCCCTTCGAGTTTGGGCGGAGCTCCATCCATCGCGTCGGCCTTCGGCCGACATAAGGCGCCGTAGCACCTTGGCCAGAAAAGCGCTGGCCGAGGCGCAACGGCGCCTAAGTTTCCGGGACCCGCCACCTTCGGATCCAATCCGGGATCTGGTCACCAGGCATGGGACGGGCAATGAAAAAACCTTGGGCTTCATCACACTCCAGGGACTTGAGCAGGTCCCACTCTGCACGAGTTTCAACACCTTCCGCGACGGTCTTCAGTTTCAGCTTGCGGGCCAGATCCAGGCTCGTCTCGATGATCGTCCGATGCTTGGGTTGGGTTGGAGAATCCTTGACGAAGGATTGATCTATTTTCAGTTCAGTGAAGGGCACATTGCCGAGTTGCTGCAGGGATGAATATCCAGTCCCGAAATCATCGATGGAGAGCCCAAATCCCTTGAGGCGAAGTCGTGCCAGCACGTTCAGCACCTTGGCCACGTCGATCATCACTCCGGTCTCAGTCACTTCGAGGATGAACTGCCTGGGGTCGCACCCACATTCCTTGACAACGTCATGCAGGCGATCCGCAATGCTCACGTCAGAAAGGCAAAACATGGAGATATTCACCGAGGCTGTGATCGCGAAGCCTCTCCTGGTCCAGGCTTTCAGGTACCCGCAGGTCTGTTTCAACAAAGCCTCGGTCAAGGGAATCACCAGGCCCGCATGCTCCATATGATCAATGAAATAAAGGGGCGATACCACACTGCGGTCCGGGCGGAACCAGCGCACAAGAGTCTCTACCCCCTGCATCTTTCCGGTGGCCAAGGACACCTTTGGCTGAAAGTAGGTATTAAACTCCCGTTCCACAAGGCCGCGTCTCAAATCCTCCGTGTTGAAATCGGTTCGGATAACGTAGGCTTCCTGCTCACTTTCCTTGGACTGAAAGCGGGAGAGGCAGGTTTCAAGCTCATGCAGATCCAGAGGCTTGGCGATCACGCCCAGTACCTGCAAGCCATAGGCTTTGGCCATGGTCTCTACGGTGTTCAGGATGGAGATCTCCATGGCGCTGATCACTGCGATGGCCTGGGCCAGTTCGTCCTCCGCGACATGGCTGAGGAATTCCACGCCATCCATTTCCGGCATATCCAGATCGCATAAAATGATGTCCACGGGTCCGCCCCGGGCAGCCAGAAGACTTAACGCCTCGCGTCCATTCGCAGCCTCCAGAAGCTCCCCAACACCAAGATCCTTCAACAATCGAAGGGTCATCCGCCGCTGAAAGTCGTGGTCCTCCACAACCATGATCGTGTGATTGCGCAAGTCCACAACACTGTCCCCACCCTTCAACCGGCGCTTGGAAAAAGCACTGGTCCCAATTCGAACCCCAAGGCGCAACTTGAGAGGCCGGAATTCTGTGAGCCCAGCATGAGCTGCCATCACTCTGGGAGACCAACCAGCCCGAGACTTGAACACGGGGGTTCTAAGCTCTTGTGATATGCGGCTTCGGGCTCTCGTGGTCGGCTTCAACATTGAATTCAAACTCTCGATGGCAGTCACCTTCAAAATTCCCACGAGCATAGATCCCGTTATTCACGGCTGACCCGGATACCCGCGAACGGTGGTTTTTTGCCCCCGAACGAACCATCCCCCTACCCTTTGTGCAAGAACTGAATAGGTTGGCAGCCCCCCTGAATAAAGATCATGAACACCGAAAGAAGCTACTCCTGGGCTTCCAGGATCTTCGATATTGATCTGTAGGACAGTCGTGCGCTTTGTTTGAGCATCTGTGGAGCAGGATGCATCATCAGGTTCCTGCCCGGATGCATTCTTTCGCCCGAGGCGTCATCGCACGGCTGACCGTCAATTCCACCTTGGGTGCGACCATCACCTTGATCCGTCCCACCGAGGCCGGGCGGATCCCCTTGACCATTTGGGGCCTGAGCAGCAAGTGGCGCTGGATCCTGAGCAGGCCATCGTCCGGGAAAGCGTGCTCCACCTCAGATAGGGCAGTCCAGCGGGTCAAATAGCGATTCAGCCCCCTGCAGGCCCACACCTGGTCATTCTCCAATTCGAAATGGGTGATGAGTTCCAGTTCCATGAAGATTTCTCCATCTCCGGCCCGGATGGGGAAACGTGCGGGGGGCGGTAACAGGGTCTTCAGTTCCAGCGGGCTCAACCGCCGGATCAACTGATTTCGCAGACGCTCTAGGCATTTGGCAAGCCGATCTTCGAAGACAGGCTTGAGCAGGTAGTCCACGGCGGCGAGTTCGAAGGCGCGCACCGCGTAAGTGGAGTGGGCGGTCACGAAGACCACAGGTGGACAGGTTGGCACTTCCGCCAGCACTTCCATTCCGTTGGGTCCGGGCATCTGGATATCCAGGAATATGACATCCACCTCGTACGGTTGATTCAGCCATTGGAGAAGGGCCAGGCCATCGCCGAGTTCACTCACGACCGTGCACCCGGCTTCCCGGAGCAGCCGGGAAAGCCGCTCCCTTGCCAGCGGCTCGTCATCAACCACCAGGGCCTTTAGGAGTTTCATGAGTGCATTCTACTTGGATCGCGTTGAGCCGAATGCATGCGAGCGTCCCCTGGCCTGAGGGCCCGATGGAAAAGCTGGCTCCGGTGCCGAAGTGCAAAAACAAGCGCGAACACAAATTTTTCACGCCAATGCCTGTTCCCACCTCGCTGTCACGGAAGGGCGCCCCGGAATTCCATACCTCCAGGAAGATCGCCCCATTCAGCGCCCGGGCCCGAAGGATAAGTTCCCCACCTGGGATGCTCGGTGCGATTCCATGCTTGATGGCGTTTTCCACCAGTGGCTGGAGGAGGAGGGGTGGCACCTCAATCGAGTCCAGACCCTCGTCCCACTCCCAAACCACCCTGAGCCGGTTCTCCAGCCGGATGGCCTCCAAAGCCAGGAAATCCGAAATGATCTTGCGTTCTTCCCCGAGAGGCATTCGCATGTATTCGGAGGCCCTCATGATGCGCCGGAGCAGATCGGAAAGATGCCGGATGGCACGCTCCGCTGCCTTGGGGTTCTTGAAGACCAGCTCCGCCAGCCCGTTGAGGGCATTGAAGAGCACGTGAGGGTGGATCTGGCTCTGCAGCAAACGGTTCTTGGCGACCTGGGCTTCTGCTACAGATATTTCCAGGAGTTCTTCCGAGCGGGCCCGGGCCGCGACAAGTCCCCCCACAACCATCATGGCCGGACCAACCAGTGAGATGTATAGCTCCACAAGTTTGCCCAAATTGAATTTGGCGTTTCCATGAGCAAGTATCCAGGCATCGATAAGCGGGAGAAGGGCTGAGGCCGGTAAGCAGATGAGCAGTGAAAGCACGAGCCCCAGGACGAAGCGCCAGGGAGAAGAAAGCCGTCGGGGTAGGACCCAGGGCAGGGGGGCCAGAAAAGCGAAAGCACTGAGGTGGGTCAGCGGAGAGGATAAGACACTGGCCCACATCCACCCGGACACTGGCTGATTGGATGTCCAGAGACCAGGCAAGAGGAAGAGGATCCAAAGCGAATAGCAAGCTCCAAGAACCCGCCAGTTCTTGACCAGCGGGAACCATGAAATCCATGGGTTCACCGATCCCAGGGCATCCCCGGCCCTGAATCCGGTGAACCCAGGCTGGTCATCATTGCGTGATGGTGAGTGATGTGGTGAGGGTTGGCCACCGCTGATCACGGGCCTGCCTCGGCCCCTGATCCCGCACGAGTCCCGCGAGCGAATGGCTCATGACTCCGCTCTCGCTGCTCGAGCGCTGGATGGATTCTTTTCGAAAGGAAAGGAGGTTGCTCATGGGAACTCCCAGGTAGCGCCACGGGACGCATCCCTAGTTCTGAGACATGCCAGGACAACAGCCAACGTCTTTCCATAAACGGTATATAAACACGGCTTCAACCGTTAGAACCCCAAGATGTACCTTTCGGATCACTTGGGTTCTCCTGGATCATGAGATTGCTTACCTGGGTCGGTCCGCCAATAAGGAACCATAAAGGTATGTCCCACCCATCCACATGCCAAACTGCAGATTTTTTCGTGCTTCGCACTCCGAGTCTTCCTCTGGATGCGCTCTCATCTCAATTCCGGGCATTGCAGGTAGCTGACGTTCGGGATCTTTCCACGGAACGTCAGGAAAGGAATCGAGAATCGTTGCGCGATGTGCTTCACGATCTGGTCCGACGCGACGTCGTGCGGGAAGCTGTGGCGCTGGCTTCTCCGGATCTCGCCTCGCGGCTTGGTGCCTGGTTGGAGGGTTCCTTGGATAGCACGGCGGCCCGAAACGTGGAACGGGCTCTGTTGAAGTACCTCAGCAGGATGAGCCACCGCTCCACCCCCTTCGGTCTCTTTGCTGGCGTGTCCGTGGGGGCTTGGGGTCCTGCCAGCCGCCTTTCGCTGGGGCCCTGGCCTGAGTGCCGCAAGTCAGTGCGCCTGGATTGGGGCGTACTGGAGACCTTGGTGGACCGATTGGAGCAGGAGCCCGGTGTACGGTCTCTGATTGGCTATCGGCCCAACTCGAGCATCTACGCTCAAGCGGGTTGGTACCGATACCTTGAACGAAGGGACCAGGCTGGAGAAGGTCGGACCTACCGCCTGGAGGCAGTGGAGGCCACACCCCATCTCGACTATGTTCTTCAGCAAGCACAAGCGGGTGCGCGTCTGGAGGATTTGACCGCAGGTCTGGCGCGACACATGGATGTCGAGCCAACGGATGCCCATTCATTCCTGAATCAAATTATTGATGCCCAAGTGCTTTGCGGGGACCTCTGCCCGT
Organism: Holophagaceae bacterium; assembly: GCA_025353305.1. The sequence goes on along the minus strand of JANXQX010000335.1, from coordinate 31,381 downwards.
CGCTTACGGCTCCTGACCCCCTGGGTCGGGTGATCACCACCCTTCGGGCCAATCCCGCCGTGGCACCAAGGATCGGATCTCTTGTCGCGGTGGGCCTGGAACTGAAGGCCGCCCAGGAAGCTCCCCTCGGTTCACATCCCGAGGGCTATCCCCGCCTTTTGGCATCATTGGCCGAGCTAGGGATTTCCTCCGAGACTCGAGATGTTCTCCAAGTGGACCTTTTCCGCCCTTCCCCAGACCTGGCCCTATCCCCCATCGTCCGTCAAGCCCTTGAAGATGGGGTGGAAACCCTCCGCCGGCTTACTCCACCCCCGGTTGAAGGTTCCATGGACCGGTTCCGGGCGGCTTTCGAGGAAAGGTATGGGACTCGGTGGATGCCGCTTCTGGCGGTGTTGGACGAGGAAAGCGGAATAGGGTTCGACGGGGGTCCTCCCATCGATGATCCTTTGCTTATGGGCCTGCCATTTCAAAGCCCCGCTCCTCCCCGCCGGCTTTCGCAGAGGGATCTTTTTCTCATGGCGCAAATTCCCCGGTGGCAAGGATCCCTGACCTGGGAACTGGAGGACGCGGACCTTGAAACACTCGTAGATCCGAATCCCCAACCCTTCCCCAACTCCTTCGCGGCCTTGACCAGTCTCGCGGCTTCCAGCCTCACCGCCCTGGACCGTGGGGAATTCCAATTCTGGATGGAAAACTACTCGGGTCCCACGGCCGCAAGGTGGCTTGGGCGATTCGCCTCAGGAGACCCAGGCTTAAAGGACCTCCTTCGAAGCCATCTTCGGAAAGAGGAATCCTTTCATCCTGAAGCGGTGTTCGCGGAAGTGATCCATGTTCCCGAAGGCAGGATGGGAAATGTCTTGGCCCGTCCAGCCATTCGAGACTATGAAATCCCCTTTCTGGCCGCACCTGGTGTTTCAGGTGACAAGACCATCCTCCCATCGGACCTTTGGATGACTGTGCGGGGAAATCAGGTATTCCTGGCTTCAGCACGGCTGGGGCGAGAAGTTGTTCCCCGGTTGTCCTCCGCCCACAACTTCACCCGAGGGCCCGTGGTGTATCGGTTTCTGGCCCACCTGCAGGACCAGGGCGGACGGCCCGGGGGATGGTCTTGGGGAGCGTTGGCTGAACAACCCTTTCTGCCACGGGTCACGCGTGGCCGGCACGTCCTCAGCAGGGCGCGTTGGAGGGTCCAATCCGGGGTATTGAAAGAAGCCCTGGCTGCCTCCAGCGAAGGAGCATGGGATGCCTTCCAACTCCTACGGAAAAAGCTGGGCCTGCCCCGGTTCGTCATGCTCACCGAGGCAGATAACAGTTTGCTGGTGGACCTGGATCAGGTCCTTTGGGTGGAGGCTATGCACCACCTCGTTTCAGGACGGCCTGCGTTCACGCTCACAGAATGTTTCCCGGATCCTGGCCAGGCGTTGGCGACCTCGCCGGAAGGACCATGCGCCCACGAGCTGGTCGTTCCCTTTGAGTCGGAGCCATCCTCCCGACCGAAGAAGGTTCCTCTTCATCAGATTGAGAAGGGTTCCGAAATTCGCGCCTATCCACCCGGTTCGGAGTGGCTCTACCTCAAGCTATACTGCGGGCCTTCAAGCGCGGATCGACTTCTGGTGGAACTGGAACCCCTGCTTCGGCTGGCAAGAGCGCAAGGGCTCTGGGACCGTTGGCACTTCGTCCGATATCGCGACCCGGCCCACCACCTGCGTTTGCGCTTCCATGGCCTTCCCATTCGACTCCTGGCGGAACTGCTGCCACTTATCCAAAAGCACTTGGAACAACACCTGGCTCAAGGACTTTTATCGAAATTGCAGGTGGATACCTTTGAACCCGAATTGGAGCGCTATGGGGGTTCTCTCGGCTTCTCACTATCTGAAGGGTGGTTCTTCGAAGACAGTCAGAAAATCCTGGATCATCTGATCGGCGGGATAAAGCCAGAGGGACGCTGGAGAGCCGGTCTCAGAGGTATTGATGCGATATGGGCGGCCCTGGGTTTAAGTGTCCGTTCACGTAAAGAGCTGGCACGGGCTTCACGGGATGGTTTCCGGAAAGAATTCGGAGATTCAGGGGAAGGAGAGGCGCAGATCGGAAAGAAGTTCAGGAAATTACGGAAGGAACTGGAGACAGGGTTTCCCAGTGCCTCAGGGTCACCAATGGCTCCTGATCTCTGCGGCCTGCCTCGGATACGAGACGCCTTCGACCAAGGGCTGTTGCAGGAGGATCTTCCAAGTATCGCCGGAAGCCTGGCGCACATGCACCTCAACCGCATGCTTCGGGGAAACCACCGGGAACACGAATGGATCATTATGGAATTCCTGACCCGTCTTTACGAATCCCGCCTCGCGCGCTTTCCAGAAAATGCTGCCACCAAGCCATACGAGGCAAACGAATGATCGACTTCGTGTCCTATTCGGGTCGCTTCGTGCCTTCCTTCTCTTCTGATGAGTCAGGCTTCTTCCGGAGCCTGCCACATCCGGATCCAATCCGGGATCTGGTGGCCCGGCATGGGTCGGGCGATGAAATAGCCTTGGGCCTGTTCACAACCCAAGGACCTGAGCAGGTCCCACTCCGCCCGGGTTTCCACGCCTTCGGCCACGGTGCCCAATTTGAGTTTGCGGGCCAATTCCAGGCTTGCCTCGATGATCGTCCGGTGCCTGGGTTGGGTCGGGGAATCCTTGACGAAGGACTGATCGATTTTCAGCTCCGTGAAGGGCACGTTGCTGAGTTGCTGCAGGGATGAATATCCAGTCCCGAAATCATCAATGGAGAGTCCGAATCCCTTGAGGCGCAGTCGCGCCAGCACATTCAGCACCATGGCCACGTTGTTCATAACTCCGGTCTCGGTCACCTCGAGGATGATCTGCCTGGGATCGCACTCACATTCCTTGACCAGTTCATGGAGACGATCCGCGATGCTCACGTCCGTAAGACAAAACATGGAGACATTCACCGAAACCGTAATCGTGTGGCCCCTCTCGGCCCAAGCATTCAGGTATCCGCAGCTCTGTTTCAACAAAGATTCCGTCAGTGCGGTCACCAAGTCTTCACGCTCCATCTTATGGATGAAATGAAGGGGCGACACCACGCCATGGCCCGGGCGGAACCAGCGCACAAGTGTCTCTACGCCATGCACCTCACCAGTGGCTATGGACACTTTTGGCTGAAAAAAGGGTAGAAACTCGCCCTCCTCCATGCCGCGCTTCAAATCAACGGCGTTGAATTCGGTGTGTGCGACAGCGGTCTCCCGATCATTCTGCTTCGACTGGAAGCCGGAAATGCAGGTTGTAAGATTCTCAAGGTTGAGAGGCTTGGAAATCGCGCCCAGCACCTGCAAGCCGTAGGCCCTAGCCATGGTCTCCACGGTGTTCAGGATGGAGATCTCCATGGCGCTGATCACCGCGATAGCCAGGGCCAACTGGCCCTCTGCCACATGGCTGATGAATTCCACGCCATCCATTTCTGGCATATCCAGATCGCAAAAAATAATGTCCACGGGCTGGCCCCGGCCAGCCAGAAGATTCAACGCTTCGCGCCCATTCGCGGCCTCCAGAAGCACCCCGGCCCCCAGATCTTTCAACAGCCGAAGCGTCATCCGGCGCTGGAAATCATGATCTTCCACAACCATGATCGTGCAACCACTAAAATCCATGAACCTTACTCCAACATTCAACTGGCACCAGATGCAACGATAGGCCCAACTCTAGCCTCAAGTCGCAACAAAATTGGCCGGAATCTTATTAGATCAGCAAGTCCTGCCTGGTGGTCTGCATCAGAATTGGGACCATGGGTTCAGTGAGCTTCCGAATTGATGGTGCCGCGAAATCCACGCGCCCACCACAACACAAACCCCGATATCAGAATCGTGGGCACAGCGACGAGCATGGCCTGACCCAGTGCCGCACCGCCGCCGCCCAAGTGATCGCTCACCATGCCGACCAATTTGGGGCTGATGGCATCGCCGAAGAGATGGATAAACAACACATTTATAGCTATTCCCGTGGCGCGGACGCTTGAGGGCAGGCAGCTCACGGTCAGCGCGTTCACCGGGCTGGTGTTGATGAAGAGCAACAGCATGCCCAGGAAGAACAGACCGTAGGTGAGGTGCAGATGACGCGATGTGACGGCCCAGGCCACCACGGGCGCAGAGGCCAGGATCGTCAGTCCGCTGATCCAGACCCCCGCATCGGGCCATCGGCGCTGCAGTTTGCCGGTAAGAATTCCGCCCATGAAAGTGCCCAGGATACCGGTCACCACGGCCAGCCCGCCAAAGACCATGCCCGCCTCGCCCACGCTCACGGCGAATTTCCGCTGGAGGAGCGCCGGACCCCAGGTGGCAAGGGCGCCCATCGCGAATGTGTAACCGACATAGCTGCCGGTGCAGGCCAGCCAGATCCGGTTTTTGAAAATGGCGCCGAGCTTCTGGAGCCAGCCTGCGGATGCGTTGAGGTCAGGAATGTGATCCAGTGCGCCCCGCACAGGATCCGACAGCAGAACCATGCGGCCCGCGAGAATCAGCCCCGGGAGCCCCGCCACCAGGAATGCCGCACGCCACCCATAGTGCTGGGCCACAATGCCGCCCAGCCCGTACCCCAGCGCCGATCCAAGTGGTATGGCCAGATAGAACCAGGTGAATTTCGCGGCGCGCTCGTCTTCAGGAATGACATCACTGAGAATGGCCGGTCCGAGCGTGGCGTAGGCGGCCTCGCCCACACCCACCAGGGAACGCGTGAGCAGCAGCATCGGATAGCTATGGACAAAGGCCGCCAGCATGGTCGCGATGCTCCACAGCGCCACGCCCGCCGCCACCAATCGAGGGCGATGATAACGGTCCGCCAGCCAGCCGAAGACCGGCGCCGCCAGCATGTAGACCACCACGAACACAAGCGTCAGGCTTCCCAGTTGGGAATCCTTCAGGTGCAGATCTTTGCCCAGGGGTTCGAGGATCGCCGCCACCACGTAGCGATCCAGGTAGTTCACCAGGTTGATGCTGGTCAGAATGAGCAGGAATTTTTGGGATGGCTTCATGAATGGGGAGTCCAGGTCGGCTGTGGGCTGTGGGCGGTAGGGCGGTGGGCTGCGGAGTTGGGACTCAGGATTTTCCGCTCAGTTCACGATCTTCAGATTGCGCGGTACCCGCGGGCCATCCTTGGGTTCTCTTCCGATGAGCACGACTTCCACGAGGCTAGCCACCAGGCTTGTGATGAGTGCGCCAAAAAACCCGGCCCAGAATCCATCCACCCTGAAGTCCAGGCCCAGCCGATGGGAAAGGGAGCCCGCCATCCAGAACACCAGGCCGTTGATCACCAGGCTGAAACACCCGAAAGAGAGGACCACAGGGATGAAGGCGATGAATTTCAGCAGCGGCCCCAGGGTCGCATTCAAAACGCCCAGCACCACCGCCACCGCCACCAGGTCCACGAAGGATCCGTGATGGAGGCCTGGCAGCAAGTAAGACGCCACCAGAAGTCCAATGGCGGAGAAGAGGAAGCGGAGGATCGTGCGCATGTGGGCCAGTGTAGGAGATCCACGGCTTTGGAGGAACTCCGAGGGAAACGAGGCTCAGTTCTTTTTTTCCTTCATGCTATATCCAACTCCTCCCAGCATGGTTCCGCCCTCGCCGCCATGCTTGCCCATGATGAAAGTCTGGGATTTGGCAATGCCTGCTCCCTCATAGGCGTGGATGTCAGTGGGCGCGTTGCCAAAGGCGCGGATGAATGTCAGGCCGGTGTTTTGCAGTGATTTCAATCGCGCGAGCTTGGCCTCGCCAACATGTTTCTGCGTGGGCACAACGTCACGTATCAGGGGCATCCAGAGCACCACGCCCTCTGGAAAATGGTGGAATGCCAGCCATTCGCGGGTGGGTCGCCCCAGCCAGGGCGGTCGTCCAGTGAGGTAGACAACGAGACTGTCTTCCGAGGCACCCTTCACGGCCTCCACGGCATTTGGCCGGAGCTTTGGCCCCTCGGGCCTGGGGTCGCGCAGCAGACGGCGGCCGTAATCTTTCCAGTTCTCCGCGTCCGATATCGTCAATGTGCCATCAATGTCGAAGACTGAAGCCGGCTGACCCGGTTTGATGACAAAGAGCGTTCCCTCCGCCGGCTGTTGCTTGAACCACCAGCGCAGCTTCACGGAGCCGGGCTTGGGCGGCGCTTTCACCGCCAGCACCGCCTTGCCCTCCCCGTCCGTGCTGGTTTCGCCTAGGGGTGTCCAGGCCCCATCCACCAGCCACTCTGCGCGCACCGGGGCATGTTCCAGGCTCTTCTGCGCCCCGGCGCTGTGATGGAACCAGGCCGTCAAGAGCACCGCTGAATCAGGCCTGGCCACGGCGTCAGAAGCCGCATGGTAGGGCGTGCGCGATTCCAGCACGCCTGGGGCTACGGGAACTGAACCCCAAACCAGGCAAAGCACCGAAATGCGGAGGCGGGACAACATCAGGCCTGTCCTTTGGACCATTCACGCATGGATTCCACGACTTCCCCCATCAAATGATGACCCTAAGTCCACCCTACCATCCCGCCGGTTTGGCTCCACGGCGGCCCGTGGGATACTCCTGCATTGGGTTCTGGAGCGTGCATGGCTGCGTTTGATCTGATCGTGATCGGGAGTGGGCCCGGGGGCTATATCGCAGCGGTGCGCGGGGCCCAACTCGGACTGAATACCGCCCTGGTGGAAAAGGATCCCGCGGGTCTGGGTGGCACATGCCTGCGGCGCGGCTGCATACCCGCCAAGACCTGGCTGGAGACGGCCCACCGTTTCGAACAGATGGGCAGCCTCAAGGAGTTCGGCATCGCCGATGTGGACGTGTCCAGGATGCACGCGGACCTGCAGGCCATCGTCACGCGCAAGAACCGCATCGTGCTCAAGAACGGCAAGGGCATCGAATACCTGATGAAGAAGAACAAGGTCACCGTGCTCAAGGGCATCGGCAAGCTGTTGGGCGGGGGGCGCGTGGTGGTGGAGCAGGAAGTCCACACCGCGAAAAAAATCATCCTGGCCACGGGCTCCGTTCCACGCGAACTGCCGGGCCTGGAGACCGATGGCCAGCGTGTGTTGAATAGCGACCACATCCTGGACATGACCGAGCTTCCGAGCCACCTCGTCGTCCTGGGCGGCGGCGCCATCGGCGTGGAGTTCGCCTCCACTTTCGTGCGGCTGGGCAGCAAGGTCACGCTGGTGGAATTGTTGGATCAACTGGTGCCAATCGAAGATACGGCGGTGGGCGAGGAGCTGGCCAAGACCTTCGCCAAGTCCTACAAGATGGACATCCGCGTGAAGACCAAGATCACCACGATCGAGCGATATGCCGACAAGGTCATCTGCCATCTCGAAGGCGACAAGCCAGGGACCCTCGAAGCCAGCCACGTCCTCATCGCAGTGGGCCGCGCACCGGTCACGGCCAATATCGGCCTGGAGAACACGAAGGCCACCCATGACCGTGGCTACGTGGACGTAGACGGCTTCATGCTGAGCAGTGAAGAAGGCATGTATGCCATCGGCGACATCGTGAATACCCCCTGGCTGGCCCACGTGGCTTCGGATGAGGGCGTGGTGGCCGCAGAGCACGCCGCGAAGTCCCTGGGCGTGGACGCGCATCCTCATCCCATCAACTACGACCGCGTGCCTGGTTGCACCTATTGCGATCCTGAAATCGGTTCCATCGGCCTGACCGAGCGGGGAGCCCGGGAGCAGGGCTTTGATGTGCAGGTGGGCCAGTTCCCCTTCATGCCCATGGCCAAGGCCAATATCGTGGGCGAGCCCCACGGCTTCATCAAGATCGTGGCGGACAAACAATATGGCGAGATCCTGGGCATCCACATCATCGGCCCCAAAGCCACGGAACTGGTGGCTTCCAGCCTGGCGCTGATCGGGGGCGAATTCACCGTGGACGAGCTGATCAACACCATGTACCCGCACCCCACCCTGAACGAGGTCTTCCCCGAAGCCGCCCGCGCCGTTTATGGCCGCGCATTGAACATGTAGGAGAAAAAGTGATTCCGATCGGAAGGCTGGGGCGCGTCAATGAAGGCGACTACAAGAACTGGTATGTAATGGTGCATGACACGCCGGGCATGGGCCTGCTGGTGGTGAAGGCGCTGGATCCGGAAATGAGCAATACCAAGCTCTTCCATGGCCCGTTGAAGAACATGGCGGAAGTGCAGGAATACTTCGTTCAGCAGAACTTGAAAGTGGATTGGGATGGTGGCGAAGGTAGCGAGGTCTGATGCGGCTGATTTTAACCGCGCTCGCTGGGTTTTCCTGCTGTTCTTTGGTGGCTCAGGCTCCGCGCGGAGCCTTGAGATACCTTTCCGGTTCGCGGCTTGTGGAACTGCAGGTCATCGACGGAAATCATCCCGCGTTCATCGCACTGCGCCCGGAACAGGGTGAGTTCGCTGTAATGCGGGAATTTGTCCTGACACATTCAGGTCCCGAAAAAATGATCGCGGCCAACAGCAGCCATCTGAAGACTTTGGCTCCCGCAGCATGGAAGGTGAGCAAGCATCGTGGCGCAAAAATGATCCGGACCGATGGGGTCACCTACTGGTGCTACACGCCAGGCCTGGTGCTGCCCTCCACTTTCCGCCTCGGCCCGGCAACATGGAACCTGCACAGCGCCGACCTGCCACCGCTGATGTTCGTGGAACTGCCGTAAACAGTCAGTCAGGCGCTTTAAAAGGAATCGTCTAAGCACCAGCTGGAAGCCTTGATTTCAGATCCACACACATTGCATCTCATCGAAGTGGATCAGTGGTTCGAAGGCTATCAAGCCTAGGAATCGTTGCCCGGATTGCCCACGGCTCCAATGCTTGGTATTGCCAGCCTTTCGGCGCTCTTCTTGAATTCCTCGAACGCCCTGCTGGCGCTATTTTTGAAATCAGGGTGGAAGCGGTCGCAGCGGGCTTTTGCTTGCTCCACCAAACGGGAGCGGTACGACTTCCAGGCGACCATATTTTTCTCGTTGCCTTGGATGGCACGTTTCAGACGGTCCTCCAGTTCCAGCCGGGAGTGCTGCAGTTTGTCCTTGAATTTCTCCAGTTCCAGCAGGCTACGGGTGATCGTAAAGAAATGATGGCCCTTTACGGCCATGGTCACGAGCTCGGCGAGCATGAGGGGGCGCAGCCACAGTCCCCGCAGCAGGTAGGACCAGTATGCGAGCGAATAGCGGGAGAAGGTCTGCCGGACAAGGGAATGGAGGAAGGCCCGCAATTCAATGAAGCGGACCTTTCGCACGGAGGTCTTGTGGGGCTTCATCCGTTGGATCAAATCAAGACAGCGCGAGAAATAGCGGCGTGGACGATATACCTCTGCCAGCACGCGCTTGTAGCCCGAGCGCAGGGCCTCCGCATTCATCCGCGGCAGGAAATTCAGATCCAGGTCATGGGTATTATTCCCCCCCACCGATGCGGAAATGAGGCGTCCCTCAGAAGCCAGACGGGTATGAAGCCGCGTTCCTGGAAGGGCCGTCAACAGACCCACCATGGCCGTAGGAATCGCGGCCTGTCCTATGAAGCGGATCTGGCGATCGAAGATATCGCCTTGGTCCTCATCAAAACCCACGATGAACCCGGCGGAAACCTCCATCCCTTTCGCCTGAATGGCACGCACGCTGGCAAGCAGATCCACGCTGCTGTTCAGACGCTTGCCGACGGCTTCGAGGGTGGCCTGATCGGGTGTCTCGATGCCGACGAACACCATGTTGAAACCCGCCGCCACCATGTCGTCCATCAGCGGCCCGTCCAACGCCAAGTCGAGGCTGGCCTCGGTGTAGAGCGTGAAGGGGTAATTCCGCGCTGCCTGCCAGCGGGCAACCTCAGGCAGGAGGCGGCGCACCTGGAGCCGGTTGCCGATGAAGTTGTCGTCCACCACGAAAACGGATCCGCGCCAGCCGCCTTCGTAAAGCACCCCCAGCTCTGCTAGAAACTGGGCGGGCGTCTTGGTCCGGGGCCGGTGTCCGAAGAGTTCGACAATGTCGCAGAATTCGCAGTGGTGGGGACATCCGCGGGAGTACTGCAGCGCCGCGCCAGCGTAACATTTGCGATCCAGCAGATCGAACCGGGGTGGAGGTGTGGCCGTGATGTCGGGGTGTGAAAGGTCCGCGTAGCAGGCTTTCGCATTCCCATGTTTGAAGTCATCCAGAAAGGCTGGAAGATTGACTTCCGCCTCGCCGACCACCAAGTGGTCCACGCCTTCGATCTGTTCATGGCAACTGGTCGGATAGGGGCCGCCCGCCACCAAGGGTTTGCCCGATTCGTTGCACAGCGAGATGATTTTTTCGAAAGAGGCGCGCTGCACGAGCATGGCGGAGGTCAGCACCAGGTCGGCGGCCTCGATGTCCTTCTTGGAGATCTTCTCGACATTCAGGTCGATCAGCCTGAGTTCCCAGTCAGTCGGCAGCATCGCGGCCACCGTGAGCAGGCCCAAAGGCGGCAGGGAAGCCTGGCAGCCAAGGAACGGAAGCGCGTAGCGCATGCTCCAGTAGGTAGGGGGCATTTCCGGGTAGATCAGCAGAGCTTTGATGCCCAAAGGACCCTTCCCTCCTGGAAAAACGGCTCCAATTTTACGCCCTTCCCCAACATCGGCCACCGGGCTCAAACAGCTGGTATTCATTCAGCCTTGACCTAGGGTCAGGAAGTCTTAATTTGTGCACTATATATCCCCCGAAAGATCGATATGGGAGCCTCGGATCCCCGGGTGCTTCCACGGAAATTTCATATCAGCCCTCCCGCCGGATCCGTTTTCACCGATGGGGACTTCGCCCTCGCAGAAATCCTATTCAGAGGGGTGGCCCCCTCGCCAGCCACCCACCCCTGGACCGCAGGAGAAACGCCATGAGCAACGTGCACAACGTCAGGCCACGCCCGTCCATCCGCAAGGTCTTGCAATTCCTGCTGGGGCTGTTGCTTATCCTGACGGCCCAGGGCCTCTCAGCCCAAACCCCCAGGTACGTGGAATACCGGTCCGGCTGGGACACGCAGAACGGTTTCTTCAAGATGTACCTGTACGCCGCGATCAATCCAAGCACGCGGGCCGTCCAGCTCAGTGGCGGCCATCTCGACTTCAAGGATCTGGACCAGCCTTACAAGATCCTTCAGGCCGCAGGCAATAAGGTGCCGAGGCTCGGCCCCAACCAGATGGCCGGGGATGTCTTCTTCTCCCAGGCCAACATCGGCATAACCGCCACCCTGTTCACGGGCCAGCTCACAGGCGCCCTCGGGGCTGCGGGCAGCACGCTGACGGCCAACAATGTCCGCTTTGACCACCGGGGCCGGACCTACCAGGTGAATTTCGTTCTGACGCCCACGAGCCCCATGCCTGGGCCTTCGCCAACCCCCACCCCTGCCCCTGCTCCTGCTCCTAGCGGGAACCTGATCTTCGACAACACAAACAGCAACACCGTGAACAATAACCCTTCCGCAAAAACGGTTGTAGTCCTGAGGATGCCGACACTGGTCGCCCAGATCTGGACCTATCACTGGAACAACGGCAGGGGCGCAGCTCCAGGGACCATCGCCCTCGTCGATCAGAGCGGCCAGACGCACGGCCCATGGCCGGCGGTCGGCTCCCCCGGGGCCAATGGGGCGGCGAACGAGAACTGGACCGCAAGTCCCAATGTGACCCTGCCAGCCGGTTCTTACACTGTTGTTGACTCTTCCCCAACCACCTGGGGGCAGAACAGCCAGTCCAAAGGCTGCGGCTATACAAAAGTTTGGGGAAAGGCTGGCATAAGTCTTCCGCCCCCGCCCCCGCCACCGTCACGGTTGCCGCCCCCATCACCATCTGGGCCCGTCACCCTGCTTTTCGATTGCAGCAACACGGGGGGCGTCGGGAACAATCCCACCGCCAAGACCGTTTTCACGCTCACCAAGCAGATGGTGGTCACCCAGATCTGGAACTACCACTGGAACAATGCGCAGGGCGCTACACCTGGATCCATTTCCCTTGTCAACGCGAATGGGAAGATTTTCGGCCCATGGGCCGCCAAGGGCTCCGCAGGTTCCAACAACGCACAAAACGTCAACTGGACAGTGGATGCCAATGTGACCCTGCCCGCAGGCTCCTACACCATCCAGGATTCCGCCCCGGCCACCTGGGCACAGAATTCCCAGTCAGGCGGTCGTGGTTTCTCCAAGGTCTGGGGTCATTGAGGCCAGGTCCGGCTCACTCCCCCTTCAGCAATCGTGCCCTCAGGTCGTCCTGCAACTTCTTCTTCGTTTTGTCGCGCTCCAGCATGGCTTTGTAGGCCTTGTTGGTGAGTAGGTCTTTGGAGGTGACACCACGGTAGCGGGCTTCACCTAGGCACTCACCAAAGGCCTCAAGGTCACTCAATTTGTGGAGGGCCACGAGTTTGAGGGCGTAGGCATCCGGGTCCATGGGCACGTCTTTCGGCGTGGCATCAATGACGCCCTGGATGAGCAGCAATGCATCTTTGGGCTTGGTGTCCACCACTCGCTCGGCCTCATCCAGCACCAGGTCGTTGAGATGCATGTTGGCGGCGGTGGGAGTCTGGATGACGGGCTTGGTCGTGTTTGGTTTCCGCATCCAGAGGAAAAGAACCACTGCCATCGCCAGAGCACCGAGGCCCAGCATCCAGGTCCACCCACGTGACCATGGAACACTGACTTTCACGCGCTCCGTGGTTCCGGGTTTGGGCCGGTCCAGCACCGCCGTGGCATCCCCGGTGCTGGACCAGAGTGGGTCTTTTGCGGAACGCAAGGCCTTGGCAAGGTCTCCGGTGGCAGCAAAGCGCTCGTCAGGCTCCTTGCTCAGGGCACGCTCCACCAGGGTGCGCACCGCGGGACTCACGCCCTGGAGGTGCTCTGGGTCCAGGGGCCGTGGCGTGTCGTGGATGATGCCGTAGACCACGGCGCCGGTGGTCTCACCGGGGAAGGGTTTCACCCCGGAAAGAGCCTCGTAGAGCAGCACACCCACTGAGAACTGGTCAGACTGGGTGCTTGCTTTGCCCGTTCGCAAATATTCCGGCGCCATATAGGCCAGCGTACCCATGATCTGGCCCGTCTGGGTGAGGTCCGAATGAGCGGTCTTGGCCACGCCGAAGTCCATGATCTTGGCCCGCAGACCTTCGTCGTCCTGCAATACCATGACGTTCGATGGCTTGATGTCGCGGTGCACGATGCCCTGCTTGTGGGCGTGGTGCAGGCCCTCGCAAATCTGCGCGACGATCTCCAGGACCTTGGCGCTGCTCAGTTCATCGCGCTGCAACAGAGTGCCCAGATCCTCGCCGGGCACGTATTCCATGGCGAGGTACAGCACGTCGTGGTCCTCGCCGTATTCGAAAACCGTGGCCACGTTGGGATGCTGCAGCAGGCCCGCGGCCTGGGCTTCCCGCGCGAAGCGCTGGCGCACGTCATCCATGGGCCCGAGGGAAGGAAGGATGGTCTTGATGGCCACCTCGCGGCCGATGCTGGGATCCCGCGCCAGAAACACCTCGCCCATGGCGCCCTGGCCCAAACGCCTGACGATTTCGAACTTCCCGATGGTGCGGTCCATAGCTCCATCTAAACAGAGCGGCTCGTGCGCGTCTCCCAAAGCCACACAAGACCGAGAGTTTTGGCAAACGCTGGTTCAGGGCCGCAATTCCTCACCCTTAAGAATTCGCCCCTTGGTTCCGCGCAGGGTGGCGAATGAACATGGCCCTCAGCACCGTGCGCAGAAATGTGGCGGGGCGGGCAGTTCGGCTAGCTTCTGATAGGCCATCCTCCAGGCTTCCACAGGCCCACGGAAGGCTGCGAAGCTGGGCGTTAGCTGGGCCAGGGCATGGAGATTGGAAGGGTCGCCGGGCAGGGGCAGAAGCGGAATAGGCTGGCTGAAAGCACTGCGAAGGCTGGAACGCAGCACTTCCATGAGTGGAGTGGCCGTGGGCAGCGTGAAGGGTGGCACGCGCAACTCGGCGCATGTGGGCATCCCCACCCCAGGCCAGAGCTCGGACTCGAAGCCGCCTTCGACTTCCTGCCAGGGTCCCCTGCGGAAGGCCTCGCGCCGCTGTTCTTTGGTCCAGGCCGGAAGGAAGGATTTCAGGTCCTCTTTTTCCAGCGGCGAGAGCGGAGCCTTCCCGAGTTTTTTCGGGAACGCCGTGAAGATCCGTCCTGGCAGCCGCTTGGGGAGCATGGGCCGGTCATCCAGCCAGGGCAGGCTGGCGTCCAGAGCGGCCACCAGGGAACCGATGCGACGGCGGTGATACATCAATGCTGTGCGGAGATCCGCACCGGGAGCCGGCAGCAGCGCGCACAAATTCAACTCTGCGTCGCAGATGTCCCAAGCCTCCAGGGCTTCAAGCAACTGCGACGAGCGGGTACCCAATACCAGCAGGGCGGGCAGGCCATGGCCGCGCTGGCGCTCCACCAGCACCAGTGCCCCGCCCTCCCCGGACAGCACGGAGCCGCCCAGGTCGGCTGCGAGGTGGAGTGCGGCCATGTCCATGGGTCAATCATCGCCTTCCTGGCTTTGCCGCGATGAAAAACAATTTGCCACTAAGGTCACAAAGAACTTAGCGCGTGTCTTAGATGATGCCGCATTACATGCGGCTTATTTTCCTCAAGGCAGTTCCCAGCGAAGCACCTTATTCTTGGTGCATGGCAGAAATCCAACCCCGATGTTTCCTCCTGGCCCGGCAAGGGCGCGACGACGAGGGGGCAACCATCGAGGACCACTTGCAGGAGCTGGTGGAGCTGGCCCGGGCCGGCGGCTTGGAGCCCGTGGGCCAGGAGCGTCTCAAGCGATCCACGCCCGAGGCTCGCAGTTTCTACGGGAAGGGCCAGCTGGAGGCCGCATCCCAAGAAGCCAAACGCCTGGAGGCGATCATGCTCATCTGCGACGACGAGTTGAGTGGCAGCCAAGTCCGCAATATCGAAAAGTCCACGGGCTTGCGCTGCATGGACCGCACGGGGCTCATCCTGAGCATCTTCGAACAGCGCGCCCAGACCCGAGAGGCCAGAGCGCAGGTCGAACTCGCCCGTTTTGAATATGAATTGCCCCGCTTGAAAGGCGCCTGGACCCACCTCGAGCGGCAGGCCGGTGGCGTGGGCACCCGCGGGGGAGCGGGAGAAACGCAGATCGAAGTGGATCGCCGCATGACGCGGCTGCGTATTTCGCAACTGAAGAAGGAACTCCAGCACCTGGAGCGTGTGCGCGAAACCCAGCGCCAGGGCCGGGTTCCCGGCCTGCCCCGGGTGGCCCTGGTGGGGTACACCAACGCGGGCAAGACGAGCATCCTGAAATGCCTGACCGGCGAAGGCGAACCCAAGGACATGCTTTTCGCCACACTCGACACCACCACGCGGAAAGCCTGGCTCGGGGCGGACGATGAAACCGGAGCGCCGAAACAGGCCCTGGTGTCGGATACCGTAGGATTCATCCGCAAGCTGCCCCATCAACTGGTGGCGGCCTTCCGCTCGACCCTGGGCGAGGTACGCACGGCAGATGCCCTGGTGGTGGTGGCGGACGCGGGGAATCCGGACTTGGAGGAGCATCTGAAGATCGTCGGCGCCACGCTCCACGAGATCGGCTGTGGCGACCACCCGCGGCTGTTGGTGCTCAATCAAATGGATCGCCTGACCCGCCCCCGCCGTTTGGACATGAAAAAGCGACATCCGGACGCGGTTTTCAGCTGCGCCCTTACCAAAGACGGCATCGAGGAAGTCCGCGAATGGCTTCGGGAACTCATCCCCGGTCCGCCGCGACCACGAGAATTTGAAGCCTGGGAACGGCCAGAGATGCTAGAGCAAACCTCGTGATTTGATCGGGCTCGGCGCACTTCGACACCAAGGGTGGATGGTTTTCACCCACGCAGTATTTACTGACCTGGGCTGGATCGAGCCGATCGTTCCTGATATCGGTCACTCTTAAGGAAAGCATCGATGAACCTCACCAGGACTCTTGAACATGTGGATTGTCCGCCTCGCCCTTAGACGCCCGTACACCACGGCCGTTTTCTGCATGCTCATCCTGCTGATGGGTGTGCTGTCCACATCGCGCATGCTGGTGGACATCTTCCCGAGCATCGACATCCCCGTGGTTTCGGTGGTGTGGAGCTACCAGGGGCTGACACCTGAAGAAATGGAACGCCGCGTGGTGTTCCTGAGTGAGCGGGCCTACTCCACGACCGTCGGCGGAGTGGAGCGCATCGAGTCCCAGAGCATCCAGGGCACAGGCCTGCTGAAGATCTATTTCCAGCCAGGCACCGATATCGGCAGCGCCATCGCGCAGATCTCATCCGTGAACGCGACCATCCTGAGAATCATGCCGCCAGGCATGACCGCGCCTTCGGTGATCCAGTTCAACGCCTCCAATGTCCCCGTGGTGCAGCTCACGGCCCAAAGCGAAACCCTGCCCGAACAGCAGCTGGCAGACTACGCCATCAACTTCATCCGGGTGCGTCTCTTCACCATTCCCGGCCTCTCCACGCCGGCGCCCTTCGGCGGGAAATCCCGCCAGGTCAGCGTGGACATCGACCCGGCCAAGCTCGCCGCCCGGGGTTTGAGCCCCGCGGATGTGGTGACTGCACTGTCTGCCGAGAACGTGATCACGCCCGCGGGCATCGCCAAGATGGACGGACGCGAAGTGGCAGTGCTTACCAATTCCAACGTCGGGTCCATCGAGCAGTTCGACCATATTCCCATCAAGGTGGTCGGCGGCGCGCCAGTGCTGCTGGGGGATGTGGCTCGAACCTATGATGGGTTTGCGGATCAGACCAACATCGTGCGTGTCAACGGCCATCGCGCCACCTATCTGGCCATCCTGAAAAAATCCGATGCATCCACGCTCGCCGTTGTCGATGCCGCCAAGGAGGCGCTGCCAGCCATCCAAGCGGCAGCCCCCAACGGCATGGAGCTGAAATTCGATTTCGACCAGAGCCATTTCGTGCGGGCCGCCATCAAGGGTGTGGTGGGAGAAGCCCTGATCTCTTCCCTGCTGGTGTCGCTGATGATCCTCTTCTTCCTGGGCTCCTGGCGCAGCATGGCGGTGGTGTGCACTTCCATCCCCTTGGCCATCCTGTGCGGGCTCATCGGCCTGAAGATCATGGGCCAGACCTTGAACATCATGACGCTGGGAGGTCTCAGCCTGGCCATCGGCATGCTGGTGGATGACGCCACGGTGGAGGTCGAGAATATCCATCGCAACGCCGCCATGGGCAAGCCGTTGACCGTCGCCATCCTGGACGGGGCGAGGCAGATTGCCACCCCTGCCATCGTGGCGACACTGGCCATCTGCATCGTGTTCTTCCCGGTGGTATTGCTCTTCGGGCCGTCGAAATACCTGTTCACACCTCTGGCCATGGCGGTGGTGTTCTCCATGCTCGCTTCCTACGTCCTATCCCGGACGCTCGTGCCTACCCTTTCGCGGATGCTCATGGGCAAGCAAATCCACGAGGCGGAGGAGCAGCAGCTGGATCCAAAAGCCACTTTCGGTGGCCGCTTCAACGAGTGGCGGGAGGACTGGCTGGGCCGGTTCCAGGAGGCCTACGGGCGCGTGCTGGACCGGGTGCTGCACCACCGCAAGGCGGTGATGTGGGGCGCCAATATCTTCTTCGTCATCAGCCTGGGGTTGCTGTTCGGCATCGGCCAGGATTTCTTTCCGACGGTGGACGTGGGGTTGATGAAACTTCATGTGCGAGCTCCGGCGGGCACGCGCCTGGAGGAGACCGAGCGGATCATAGCATCGGTGGAAGACGAGATCCGGCGCGTGATTCCCAAGAATGAGCTGGCCTCGGTCAACGCCAATATGGGCGTGCCCATTTCCTACAACATGGCCTTCATCCCTTCCGACAATGTGAGCAGCCAGGATGGTGATCTTTTTGTTTCCTTGAACCCTGAACATGGCCCCACCAGCCGCTATATGCATGAACTGCGCCAGGTGCTGCCGCTCAAGTTCCCGGGCGTTAGCTTCTATTTCCAGCCGGCGGACATCGTGAGTCAGGTGCTTAATTTCGGTGTTCCAGCGCCCATTGATGTGCAGATCGAAGGTGCGAACCTGCAGAACGGCTATATCACCGCGCGGGCCCTGAGGGATGGACTCAAGGGGATTCCCGGTGTGGTGGACGTGCGCATCAAGCAGGTCACCGACGCTCCGGCGGTCAGGGTGGACGTGGATCGGGAACGGGCCGCGAAAGCCGGCCTGTCCCAGCGCGATGTGGCCAATGGCCTACTGGTTGGCCTTTCCGGCAACGGACAGCTGGCACCATCTTTCTTTCTCAATCCCGCCAACGGTGTGCAGTATTCGGTGAATGTAAAGGCCCCGGACCGGTTGATGAACTCGCCAGCCACCCTGATGGCAACGCCCTTCGGAATCCCCGGTGGCGCTGCCTTGCTGCAACCCGACCCAGCCCGCGGCGCCTCTCCCACTGCCCAGGCGTCCTTCCAGCCGCTCTCGAATTTCGCAACGCTCACACGCACCACGAGCCCCATCGAGATCAGCCACTACACCGTGCAGCGGGTGGTGGATGTAATGGCCAACGTGGACGGACGGGATCTGGGCAGCGTGGTTCGGGACATCCAGCGAGGCATCAAAAATCTCAAGCTTCAACCGGGCCAAAAAGTACGGATCCGCGGCCAATATGAGGTCATGCAGACCAGCTTCACGAGCCTGGGCGGCGGCCTGATCATCGCCATCGCGCTGGTCTACCTGCTCATGGTGGTGCTCTTCCAGAGCTGGCTGGACCCCTTCATCATCATGGCCGCGGTGCCGGGAGCCCTGGTCGGCATCCTGTGGGTGTTGGCCCTCACGAATACCACCATCAACGTGGAATCCTTGATGGGGGCCATCATGGCGGTGGGCATCGCGGTGTCGAATTCCATCCTGCTGGTCAGCTTCGCCAACGATGTGCGCGCCGTCGACCCCCGCCTTGACGCGGTGGAAGCGGCCCTGCTGGCGGGCAAGACCCGGCTGCGCCCGGTCATCATGACGGCGCTGGCCATGATCATCGGCATGGTGCCCATGGCGCTCGCTTTGGGTGAGGCCGGCAGCCAGAACGCGCCGTTGGGCAGGGCGGTCATCGGGGGGCTACTCTTCGCAACGGTGACAACGCTATTCATAGTGCCCGTGGTCTATAGCCTGTTGCGGCATAAACCGCCGACAGCTCATCTATTAGAAGACAAATTCCAGGCTGAACAACAAGGGAGCGAGGCATGAGTGAACAACTCCAGATCCCGGAGCAAACGCCATCCACAGGCAGATTCGTGGCGGGTGGAATCCTCTTGCTGGTTCTGGCGGCCCTTGGAGTCGGTGCCTTGGTGGGAATCAAGAAATGGAATCAGCATCACGAATCCGAAAGTCGCAAAGCCGAGCTTGATAAGGGCCAGATCGTGCGCACCTCCCGCATTTCGCAAGGAGGAGGTGAACGCACAATTTCCCTGCAAGGTGAAGCCCTGCCCTATCTTTCCACCACGCTGTACGCCAAGCTCAGCGGATTCTTGCGCCAGATCAACGTGGACAAGGGCAGTTCGGTATCCGCCGGCCAGGTGATCGCGGTGATCGAATCACCAGAGACCGATCAGGATTTCCAGGCGCTGAAGGCCGATGCCGACAACAAGCGCCGCAACGCGCAGCGGGCCGAATCGCTGGGCAAGCAGCAGCTCCTATCTGAACGCGATGTGGAACAGGCCCTGGCAGACGCGCGCATGGCCGATGCCAAACTGGAATCATCGGGCGCACTCAAGGCCTATCAAGTGGTGAAGGCACCCTACAATGGCGTTGTCACCCAGCGCTTCGCCGATCCCGGCGCGCTGGTGCAGAACGCCTCCAACAGCGCGTCCGCGGCGCTGCCGCTCGTCACTGTGGCTCAGGTGGACCGATTGCGCGTGACCATCTATCTCGATCAGACCGTGGCATCCCAGGTTGCTGTTGGCGCAATGGTCACGGTCCACTCGGCGGAGCGGCCAGACTTGATGCGCCAAGCCCGCATCAGCCGCGTGAATGGCGGGCTCGATCCGCGCACGCGAACCCTTTTGGCCGAAGTGGACCTGGACAACCATGACCACGCGTTTCTGGCGGGTGGTTCCGTCCAGGTGGAATTGAAGGTCAAGGCCGCCTCGCGGCTGGAGATCCAGGCCGAAGCCATCACGCTGCAAAATGGCCGCCCTTTCGCGGTGGTCCTGGGTGTGGATCAGAAGGTCCATCTCGTGCCTTTGGCTTTGGGCGACGAAGAGCGGCAGCGTGTGCGTGTGCTGGGTGGCGTCAAGGAAGGCGATAGGGTGGTCCTGAACCCCGGTTTGGAATTGCAGGAAGGTACACAGGTACGGGTGGTGAACTAGCCAGCGGGTGTGGTTCCGGTTCCCCGCACCTCTCGACCCTTAACTTTTGACTCCTGGCTCTCGACTCTCACCTTCAGCTTGCTTCGCCTTCGGAAGGCTGCCCATGCCCCAGACCAGGGCCGCGGCCAGGATCACGCGGATGAAGAAGAATTGGGTGGAGAGGCCGTGGGTCTTGCGGTAGCTCTGGACCCGCGCATCATCCTGAGGCAGGGTTTCCACCGGAACATTCATCTGCGCGCGCAGTTCATGCAGTCTCGGTGTGGCCAGGAAGGTGCTGGAAAAGGTGAAGAGCAGGGCCACCAGAAGTGCGGCACTCCAGAGGCGTAGAGGCCCGATGGGGGTGGCATCCTGGATCTCGTTCAGCCACCGCCCACCGTAGCTCAGACAAAGCGCGCCACCGAATGCGATCCACGCCACGATGTCCAGTCGCGCTACCATCACGCCCGCAAGCCGCCCCGCAAGATCCTTGGACGGCAGGATGGAAAACAGGGCCGGTGCCATGAGCGCGGCAAAGCCCAGCGCCATTCCAAGCCAAAGCAGGAGAAGCACCAGGGAGGCGCTATCAAGGCGGCTGAGTGTCTTTTCCATAGCATGAAGTCTAGCTTATTCAACCTGATGACCGGCAAGGCGGAGCGCCCGGAGCGCAGCATCCACCGCGATCTCCCGCACCAATACGTAGTCCGTGTCAAATGTTGAGAGCGCGAAGATGCTCACGCTCGCCTCCGCCAACGGGTCCGCGATGGAGGTCAGCACGCCGGTCATGGCCATGTCCAAGGGACCCCGCACTTTCAGGGCCCTGAACGGACCTTCGGTGCGAAGGCCCGGTGGCACCCGTTCGGAAGCACACAGGATCGAGAGTTCTTCGGGCGTCTGGGTGATGGACCAGAGTGCCCCACCCCGCGCCCAGGCGGGCACGGCTTCGTCAGGGTCCAGCCGGACCACCGCAAAGTTGCCATCGAGAAGGTCGAGATTCAGGATCATTTTTTCATCCCGAGCAGAAGTCCATCGGGCGTCGGAATGCAGACCGTATCAAAGGCCTGGGCGGCTTCTTCGTGACAGCGGCGCACGGCAGCCGCATCCAGGCTCTGGTCCATGAGTTGTCCAAAATAATAGGCATTATCCACCAATAGGAGCCCGCCCCGCCTCAAATTGATCGCCGCCCACCGCCCATAAAGGTCATATCGGCCCTTGTCCGCATCGAGAAAAACCGCGTCGAAGGGTCCTTCGGCTTCCAGCTTTGGCAGTGATTCCAGCGCGGGTCCAACCAGTACTTCCACGCGCTCGGAGAGGTTTGCCGCGGCCAGGTTTTCGCGGGCCACCGCAGCGTGCCTTTCTTCCAGCTCCAGCGTCCACAGGCGACCATCAGGTGGAAGGGCCTGGGCCATTCGAATGGCGGAGTAACCCGCCAGGGTTCCAAATTCCACGACTTTCTTCACACCCGCGAGACGCAATAAAAGGGTTAGCAGCTTGCCCTCGCTCATGCCCACCTGGATGGCGGGAAGACCTTGCGATTCAGGCGCGGCAAAAGCCAAGGCCAAACCTGAGTCGTGACCTGCATGAAGATCATTCAGGTAGGCCAGGATCTCCGGGCTGTCATAGCGATGGCCCTGCCGGGAATCAAGATCGGCCACAGCTCACCAGTCGCTGTATGGGACCTGATCTTCGCTGATGTCCTGGCTTCCGCTGCGTACATTGAAGATGCCAGGCTCAGCATCTGGTGCGTCAGGGTCTGCGGATTCCATCTCTATGCGCCAGGTTTCAGAGGAATTGGTCATGGGATCTTTGGGAATGTCCCGCACGTAGCCCCTATCTTTTAACTGAGCCAACGACGAAGGGTAGCGGCTGCGGTCCGCGTGGAACTGCTCCAGGGCATGGCGGATCTGGAAGAGGTTTTCTTTCAGGACCGATTCCTTGGAGAGTTTGGTGCTGTGCCGATAGCCCACGATGCCGACCGTTGAGAGCAGGGCGATGATGGTCATCACCACCAGCAACTCCATGAGCGTGAAGCCTCGCTGGCGACCCATGGCGATGGCGCGGGCTGGAGTTGGGAAAAGACGCATGAAACCTCAGGGCGGGCGGGCAAGCCGAGCTATCAATTTAGCACGGCGGCCTCATTTGAATGCGCCAAGGACCCGATGGGTTTCCCTCAAGCCACGAATTCCGGCCGGCCAGATCCGTCACATGAGCAATGGCAGCATCAGCACCACCGCTGCCAAAGCCGCCAGAATACGAAGAATCGTTTCTGTTCGCTGAGACATGATGCTCCTTGCTCTGCCGAGTGTCCTTCCACATGAGAGCCGCCCTTCATGCCTCTGGTTTAATGGAGTCGTCGGTTTGATGGAGCGCCCATGGGGTCCGGTTCCGCATCATCCATCGTGATCCTCACCGGAGCCGGCATCTCCGCCGAGAGCGGCCTTCCCACCTTCCGGGACAACCGCGGACTCTGGGAGCAGCATCGGGTGGAGGATGTGGCAACCCCCGAAGCCTTCCAGCGCAACCCTGAGCTGGTCCAGCGCTTCTACAACGAACGCCGGCGGCGGCTAGGCGATGTGTCCCCCAACGCGGCGCACCGGGCCCTGGTCGAACTGGAAAGCAAATGGGCTGGGCCGTTTCTCCTTGTAACCCAGAATGTGGATGACCTTCACGCACGGGCGGGCTCCCGATCCCTCTTGCCTATGCATGGGGAACTTCTGAAGACTCGTTGCCTGGCCTGCGGAGGTGTTTCGGTTTGGAAGGAAGACATCCTATCAGAGAGCCGCTGCCCGGGGTGCAGCCAGCCTGGGCGGTTGCGGCCGCACATCGTCTGGTTCGGCGAGATGCCCTTGGAGATGGACAGGATTCTCGAGGCTCTGGAAATATGCGACCTGTTCATTGCCATCGGCACCTCCGGCACGGTCTATCCCGCGGCGGGGTTCGTGAACGCAGTGCCACCGGGGGCGCGCACGATGGAGTTCAACCTAGAATTTTCCTTGCCAGGCTCGCGCTTCGACGAGCAGCGCCACGGTCCGGCCACCATGCGTGTGCCAGAGCTGGTGGAGGAATTACTGAAATAATCTTTAAACCAACGGCACGGATTTGGCATCCAAAT
This sequence comes from Holophagaceae bacterium, assembly GCA_025353305.1. The sequence continues at coordinate 8,029 of JANXQX010000335.1, read as the reverse complement.
TGAAACCGAGGTGTGGATGACAGAACTTCCCCTATCACCGAAAACCGGCGTGATCGCAAGCCTTGCTGTCACGCTGCTGGTGGCCTGGTTGGATTACATCACGGGGTTGGAGCTGGAATTCTCGGCCTTCTACCTCCTGCCTGTCTTGTTGGCGGCCTGGATGGCCGGATGGCGCTGGGCCGCAGCCCTGGCCCTGGTCAACACCATCGCCTGGAGCCTGGTGGATCATTTGGCTGGCCATGTCCACATCAATCCGTTCTATGCGGTGTGGGAGTTCCTGGACCACGCCATGGTCTACCTTCTCGTGGCCGCCATGGTGGGTGGCCTCAGGACGGCCATCGCCCGCCAGCGAGCCCTGAACCTGGAGCTCAGCCAGGCCCTGGAGGAGGTGGGCGAGTTGAAAGGGCTCCTGCCGGTCTGCGCGTGGTGTCACAAGATAAGGGACGACCAGGGCTACTGGGGCCAGCTTGAGACGTACATCGAGGCCCGCAGCCGGGCCAGTTTCACGCATGGCATCTGTCCAGAATGCGAAGCCAAAATCATGGCTGAACGCGATGGGGAGACCAGAGGGTAGCCAGCCCTGTCTAAACCTCCTCTGCGCTCACCTTCCACGCGATTTCTTCACGGGGGATCAAGGCCGGCCAGTAGGCCACGATTTCGGCGGCCTTGGGACGGCCTCCGGCAAACCCTGTCACGCCTGCGGGACCGGCGGTGACCAGGGGTGCCAGCTCGCGGCCGAAGCGGTCGACTTTTTTTTTGTCACTGTCCTTCACACTGAGCCGCAGCACTATTTCGGCGGGTTCTGGGGGCTCGAAAGCGATACCTTTGTGCACCGTGGAACTGCCGAGGTATTCGGCGTCCGTGTGCTCGTACATGCAGCCTGCGGCTTCGAGTCGTTTCCAGACGATATCGGCGCAAAGCCTGGCCTTTTCCAAGGCTCTCGGCCCGCACAGGGTCAGTTGGCCCGTGGCCTTGAAGCCCTTCAGGTAAGCGCCGCTCACCTTCAGGAAAGGCGTGCGGGGGCCACCCTTGATGCCGCTCACGGCCACACGATCAGGACCAGCTTGATGAAGTCGGATGCTCGAGAAATCCGCCACGACATCCGGCGTGATGTAGGCCTTCGGATCCCCCATTTCGTACACCAGCTGTTCGCTGACGGTGTCCACCGTGACCATGCCGCCGCTGCCTTCGGGCTTGGTCACGATGAAGGTGCCATCCGCGCTCACTTCAGCGATGGGATAGCCCACCTTCCAGAGATCCGGGACTTCCCACCACCGGGTGAAATTCCCGCCGGTGGCCTGGGCGCCGCATTCCAGGATGTGCCCGGCGATGGTGCCCGCGGCGAGAAGGTCCCAGTCGTCCGCGGCCCAGCCGAATTCATGGATCAGCGGAGCCAGCGTCAGGCCGGGATCCGTGCAGCGGCCCGTCAGCACGATGTCCGCGCCGGTGGCCAGAGCATCCACCATGCCCTGGGTCTGCAGATAGACGTTGGCGCTGATGATGTCGCGTTCCGCATCGAAAAGCCCTTCGCCCGTGTCCATGTTGGCGAGCTTCAGGCCCTTCGCTTTGAATTCATCCAACCTTTCAAGAACATCGTCGCCGGTCACGGTGGCGATTTTGAGGCCCGTGACGCCCAAGCGTTTCGCCACTTCCAGAATGGCCGCGCGGCAGGCTTCCGGATTCACGCCGCCTGCATTGGCGATGACGCGGATGCCTTTCGCCTTGATCATCGGCAACGTGCGCGCCATCAGATCCACGAAATCCGTCGCATAGCCCAGGCTCTGGTTCTTGCGCTTCTGCTTCTGCATGATGGAAAGGGTGACTTCGGCCAAATAATCGAGCGTCAGGTAATCGATCTTCCCGTATTCCACCAGCCTTACCGGCGCGTCGATGCTGTCTCCCCAGAATCCCTGGCCATTGGCGATGCGGATGATCTTGGACATGGCTGCTCCTGCCCTCAAGTCTATCGGGACCTGCGGATCCACGCTCCCGGGTAGGCATCTCGAAAATGAATGGCATGGGCTGGAGCGCGGCTCATTTTGCGAAAATCCCATGACGTTCCAGTGGCAATGGGGCCGAAGCATCACCTCGGTGTAAACAAACAGGGCCGGAACTTGACGGGAGCACGCTTCGACACGATGCATCTAAGGAACCGATTGTTGAAAGCTCCCGCCTTTTGAGGTCAGGCCGGAATCGAGCCCTCCAGACGTTCAGAGGTTGCCTGGAATCCCACCGAGTTGAAAGGAGTGCGCCATGAACCACACACCGATTGTACCGAAACGTTCCAAGCCGATTCCCACATTCACTATTCCTGCCCTGCTCGCTCTAGCAGGGTTCACAGCTGTCGGGATCATTCTGGTTGAAAGGAAACGTACCCAAGTAAGCGACCAGACAGAAATGCTCCTCCCTACAACTGCTCCGGGCTTTTTGAGAAATACTCCTGAGTCCCCTTCCTCTCCGGGAACGAACCCCCCGGCCGCCCACGCCAAGGCCATTCCGGCATACAGTTTCACGCCTGCGGCAGCCTTGGAGGAAGTGACGCCTGTGTACCCGCGGATCGCCAAGATCACGCGAACGCAAGGCACCGTCGAGGTGAACCTTCGGGTGAATGAGAATGGGCACCCCATCCAAGCCACGGTATTGCGTGGGAATACCATGCTCCGAAATGAAGCCATCAAGGCAGCCCAAAGCTGGAAATTCACGCCAGCCCAGGAAAATGGCCGCGCTGTGCCGTCAGATTTCCGTATCCGCTTTGAGTTCCACTTGGCGTAACGCGGCGATCCAATGGCAACGGGACTTGTCATGGGCTTGTCAGAGCGATGTTTCCGTTCAGTTCACCCATGCAAATGCTCCCTTGATCCGTCTAAAGGCGGACTTTTTGCTTATTTCCTGATGCGGTGTAAGACAATGGACATATTGGAAGTAATCCAGCAACCCCTTCCCTTTTATTGGAGATCCCATGAAACCCAACACCCTCAATCCCAGGATCAGGACGATCCTCGCAGCCGCCGCGGTCGCGCTCATCCTGGCCTGCGGAAAGCAGGATACGCAAGTCAAGGACATGGCGCAGAAAGCCGAACAGGTCCAGACCGCTCAGACCCAGGCCCAGCAGGCGGGCCAGCAGCAGCAGCAGCAGCTGGCCCAGGCTGGCCTCAAGGATGTCAAACCCAATCCAGAGACCATGCAGCTGACGCCGGACCAGAAGGCCCTGCTGGAAGCCCGCCTCAAGGCTGAAAAGGGCACCGGGACCGGCGATCTTCTCCAGGCCATCCTGGACAAGGACCTGGAGATCGGCGAACTCAACAAGAAGATCAACAGTCTTCGCGGCCTGCTGCCCAAGCCCGTGATGGCCAAGGAAGGGGATAACCACTACGCCATGGCCATGGCCTTCTTGCGCCACCGTGGATTGAACGAAGACAGGGCCAAGGATCTGATCGCCAAGACCAACATTCTTGAAAAGCTGGAGCCGGGCTGGGAAGTTTATCACTTCTACATCAACGGCAAGTACGGCACCAGCGTGAGCCAGGGCCATGCACCCCTCTCACCCACCGAATCAATCAAGCAGGCCAAAGTGAAAACGGAAGGGGAACGCGATGAAGCCATCAAGAAGGGCCAGGATCTCGCCAAGCAGCTCGACAGCCTGAACATCGAGAAGCAGCGCGTGGAAGCCGACATCACGGCTCTGCGGCAAGAGAAGACCGGCCTCATGGATCAGGTGGCCGCCCTGAACACCCTCAGCGAGAAACAGAAGGCCAAGCTCAATTCCATGCACTACATCGTGGGTGAGCAAGCCAAGCTCGAGCAGGATGGTGTGGTGGTCATCCCCTTCTTCTCCAAGAACCGCATGGGCGTCAATGCCAAGTCCATGCGTTTCGACAAGGACCTGATGCTGGATGGACCCGCTGAACCCGTCGTGCTCATCAAGGCCGCCGACCTGGGCGTCGCCAAGATCGGCAAGATCAACGTGGTGCCAGGCTCCCTCATCAAGGACCAGCACTATTCGATCTCCTACGCCGCCGACCGTTCCAGCGCCACCGTCAAGATCCTGGATCTGGATCGCGTGAGGGATGACAGGGTGGCTTTCGCGGTCACGCAGTAAGAAACAATATTTCAAAGTGAAACCACCCGCAAAGCCTGGAAGTCAGGCTGCGCGGGTGGTTTTTTATAGAGGGAGTGTCACGTGGGCTTCAACTTTGCGCAACGCCGATTGGCCTGCAGGCTTCCGGCAATTCTGCGATGTAGACCGGACTCCGGTAGGAGGGATGTATAGCGTGGAGCATACCGATTTGATCCGCGCGGCAACCCGGTTGGCTGTTTTTAAACGTCTGTGGCATCGTTCTGGGGGTGTGCGGCTTTGCGAGATGTCGGACCGCATACAGCTTCGCCGCTGCCGACATAGATCGTCTTGGGCGCCGGGGGCGCAACCGCCAGCGCTCCGATGGAGCCGATGTGTATGACAAGAGGATTTAAGTGGGAGCAGGGCCACCGCGATCACCGGGGCCAGTGCTAAAACCTGGCTGTCTGCCTCGCTGGTTGCCTTAATACTGTGAAGGCGCAGACCTGCCAACCGAGAGCGACGATCTGGATCTCCGTTCCCAGTAGGAGCCAGAAGGCCCCCAGGAGGAAGAAGCGGTTCTTGCGGATCCGGAGAGCCCCGTACGGAACCGAAAGGGTCAGGTTCCCGGGTTTCGGGGGACCCATCTAGAGGCTGAACACCTTGGGTCGCATCGGCAAGCCACCCCTACGCCAAGTGGCCCAGGAGGTCATCCTGATGGTCGATGTCCAGAATGTTGGCAAGCTTCTTGGTTCGCGCCAGTTGCACCGTCAGGAAGTGGTTCTGGCAGGGGTGCCCGATGAGCCGCACCCCTGGCATGCCCACGAGGAGGTGGGCTTGCTGGAGGGTCAGCTGATCCTCGTCGGAGAAGTGGACATTGTATTGCGTGCGTCCGTTCCAGACTGCCAGCACCTCCCTAAGATCGCAGTAGGGGTGTACCGAAGGCCCCAGGTTCAAAATGCGCTGCAGAAAGACTTCGCCCTCCGGATGATTCCTTCCATATCGATCGAGATAGTCGGGGTGGAAGTTCGTGAATGGGGCAAAGGCGTGCACGTAGTCTGCACCCAGAAGGTGCCCGAACAGGATTGCGCTGTGTCCGCCTCCGCTGTTCCCGATGACCATGGTGCGCTCCGGTGCAAGCCTCGCCTGTTCCGCACGGATGTAGTCCACCAGTTGGGGGATGCTGGGCGCGATGCCGTCGATGCCGCCCATGAAGCAGGCACGGCCCGGATCCCGCATGAGGATGCGGCTGTACCCGAATTGTTCGGCGAGATCGGCGAAGTCGAGAGAAGTTGAAAAAAGATGGCTATGGAAGCCTGAGAAGCCGATGACCAGCACGCCCGATTTCTCGCCCTTCCGGACAAAAACGACCGGGTTTCCCCAATCCGGGGGAATAAGTGTGACAGCGGGCATGGAATCTCCGGGTTGAAGAGCTCAAGGGGGATCGCGCCTGTTGCAAGCCAGGCGGGGAAGAGGCCATGTGCGGTCCCCACGAGGAGCAGCAGTAGGATTGGTGGATCCTCAAGCTTTGAAGGACAGGATCTCAGGGGTCCTCTTCAGGGTCAAACAGTCACGAACGCCCTTCTGTGTCCCTTTCGGGCATAGGCATGGATGGGTTGATTTTCCCTGGGCTTTGCCTTTCCCCTCGGGTCGGCCATCCTTCCACGGTCCCGCCATATTTGCGGAAGGATGCCAGGAATTCCGCCATCCCGGCTTGCCGGCACGGACGGTTCCGGGGCGGATAGAATCATCGTCCCGGCAGGCGGCGCCAGATTGCCACGGTCCGACAAGACGGCGCAAGAAATGGTGGATGCCTCCGTGAACATTCGGACCTCCGAGCAACTCTTCATGGATGGAGCCGCGGTAATGAGATTCGCCCTGGCCGGGATTCCCGAAGTCGTGCATGCCCTGCTGGCCAGGAGCAGGCGCAGCCTGGTGGAATATGACTTGGTGGTGATGCACCGGGCCAGCCTCCTGTTGCATGAGCGATTAGGCCACAAGCTGGTCCTACCGGTGGAGAAATGCCCGATGCGGCTGGCGGATTGCGGGAACACGGTCTCCTCGACCATCCCGCTGGTGCTGGAATCCCTCCTGGACGGGGGCCGGGCCAGGCGGCGATCATTGCTGGTGGGATTTGGCGTCGGGCTGTCCTGGGCGGCTTGCGAGATCCGGTCGTAATTTTCTGTCGGAGGATTCAGGTCATGGGAGCGCAGTTGGAAACGAGCACCTTTTATAAGGAACTGGCCAGCATTTTTCGGGTGGATGTTTCGGAGATCAAACCTGAGGTCAAGCTTTCCACCTTGACATGGGACTCCCTCGCGGTGGTCTCCACCATTCTCATAATCGATGAACAGTTCAACGTGCTGGCGGAAGGCCAGGCCCTGGCGCAGTGCCAGACCATCGGCGGCATTGAAGCCCTGATCCAGAAGCTCCAGGCCGAATGACATCCCCAGCTCCCTCCGATGGCTACGTTCTGGGGGGCGCCCGAATCGCGGGTGTCGTATCGACCCTTCCCCCCATCCGCGTGGAGAACAGCCGGTTCGTGGAGCGCTTCGGCGAGGCTGCGGTCGCCGATGTCGTCAAGATGATCGGCGTGCAATCCCGGTATAAAGGGCTGCCTGGACAAACGACCTCGGATCTGTGCGAAATCGCCTCCCGCAGGCTGATGGACCAGCTCGGCTGGGAGCCCGAAAGCGTCGACGCCCTGATCCTGATCACCCAGACCCCCGATTGCCTCACACCCTCCACGGCTTGCATCCTGCAAGCCAAGCTCGGGCTGTCCACGCGGGTCCAGGCCTTCGATGTGAACCTGGGCTGCTCCGGCTACACCTATGGTCTCTGGCTCAGCTTCGCTATGGTCCATGCGGGACTCCGGCGCGTACTCCTGCTGGCGGGCGATAGCGGCACTGACTTGGCCGACGAGCGCGACCGGTCCACCGCGCTGCTCTTTGGATGCGCAGGTTCGGCAACAGCGATCGAAGCGGATCCGGATGCCCCTCCCGCGGCCTTCGTGCTGGGGACCGACGGCACCGGGGCGAGAAACCTGATCGTCCAGGGCGGCGGGTCCCGGCCACCCGTTCCCGATCCGCGCCAGGGCGAAGATGCGGATTACAACAAGCTGTTCATGGATGGAGGCGAGGTCTTCTCTTTCACGCTGAAGGCCGTGCCGGGCCTGATCGCCCGGACCCTCAGCCTTGCGGACCGCACCATCGGGGAAATTGACGCGGTGCTGCTGCACCAGGCCAGCAAGTTCATGATCACTCATCTGGGCAAGAAGATCGGAGTGACCCCCGACCGCTTGCCCATCAACATCGACCGCTACGGCAATACGGCCTCGGCCACGCTGCCGCTGTTGCTGACGGACGACATGGGACCGCGCCTGAGGGAGCGCGGAGGGCGCCTGATCCTCGCAGGATTCGGCATCGGCTGGTCCTGGGGCGCTGTCTGCCTGGACATGGCTCCCCTGGGATGCGCGGAGACCATCTTCCTCTGATCGCAACCGAAATTCGGTTTCCGTTGTTACTACCACTTCGGATTGTTCCGCAAAAATATCACCCTGGCCAAATCATTTGGGTTCCAAGAAGCCCCTGAAACCCGCACGTAGTTATAACTTTCTGGGTTCATGGTCCCACCCAATAGGTGATGACAAAGCGACCAGAACTCTTTGGTGTGGGTGGGATTTCGATGGAGATCGGGCCTCCGGTGCCGCCGGACAGGGGAACTGGTTTTCGGCATACGTTCCGGATCTTCTTGGATGTGTTTCTGTTGGAGATGAACTGGAAGAGGTTAGGAGCCGTGCCAAAATAACCCGTGCAGTTCAGGTTATTTTGCTACGGCTCCTTATGCCGGTACGCCATCCGGCTAACCAAATTATTTTGACGCAAAGGCTTACCGCCAACATCCACCAGGCCATCACCCTGTACTTGACCCAACTCCTGGAAGATGGCCGTACGATTCCAAAGCCCACAAAAGTTG
>JANXQX010000324.1 GCA_025353305.1 Holophagaceae bacterium | reverse complement strand
GGTTCACGGTCCAGCATCGAATAAACACGATCCAGACTGGCGCCGGCCACCTGCACATCGTTGTTGAGCCTTGTGAGGCGGCGCAGGGGGTCGTAAAGCGCGTAGACCGCCATGAGGTAGGTGAAGAATTCCGGTCCGGTCGTGCGCCCGCCCACGATTGCCCTGGCGGCGTAGATGACCATGACCGCCAGCAGGACCCCCCCCACCAATTCCATCACCGGCGTGCTGAGGGCCGAGGCCCGCGCGCTCTTCATCCCCAAGCGGTAGAGCTCGTCGTTTTGAAGATGAAAACGATTCAGCTCGTAGGGCTCCCGCGCGAATCCCAGCACCACACGAATGTTGGAAAAGACTTCTTTGAGGCGCTGCAGCAGTCGGCTGGAAGCCTCCTGGTTGCGGTGGTTCACGTTCCGGATGCGGCGGCTGAGATGGCGGATGGGCAGCAGCACCAGGGGCCCGGCAATGAAGACCGTCAAGCTCAATTTCCAGTTCATGAAAAGAATGGTGATGAGCATGGCCAGGGCCACGCAGAGTTCCCTCACGACTTCGGCCAGTTGATTCGATGCGATGCCCTGCACTGCGCCCACATCGTTGATGCTGCGCGTGAGCAACTCGCCCACCGGGTGATGCTGGAAAAAGGCCGGTTCCTGTTTCAACAGGTGCCCGAAGAGCCGCTCCCGGAACTCCTGTGTGGCTTGAAGGCCGCTTCGCACCATGGTGAGCGTGCCCAGGTAGGTGAGCAGTCCCTTTAGGAAATAGATTGAAATCAGGAGGACGGGAACAAAGAGCGTGGATTCCCTCAGGCTTGATGCCGGGGGAAGCTGTGCCATCAGCCAGACCTTCGCGTGGTCCGCCCAAGCGAAAACACCGGTCGTAGATCCCCCGCCCATCTTCAGGCTGTCCTTGAAGACGAAGTTCAACGTGAACAGGAGCAGGCCCTGGCAAAGCCCCGCAGCAAGCAGAACCAGGCTCCCACCGAGGATGGTCGGCAGACGCTTGAGGAGATGCTCCCTGAAGAAGCGGCGAAAGGCTGACATAGACCCTTAGCTTATCGGGACCGGGGGCAGGAGGGCGGGGACCTTGATTCCTGATGGCGGTTCAGGCATCCTGAATGTAAGCAAAAAGCGCAGCAGGACTCATGAACATCTTCCAGACCTCCTTTTATTACTTTGGCTTTCGCAGCTTGGCGCGAGTCGGAGGGGGCCTGAACTAACCAGAACTAGAACCAGACCTAAACCCCCGATTCGCATTCTGCGGATCGGGGGTTTTTCTTTTCAGGAGCAGCGAATGCAACCTTCCACCCCCATTCTCGAAAACACCGCCAACCCATCGACTTGGACCCCAGGCAGTTGGCGCCGCCGCCCCAGTACGCAACAGCCGCGTTACGAGGATGAGGAACTGCTCGAAGCTAGCCTGCGGCAGCTTTGTCGCCTGCCACCCCTGGTGGTGCCTGAAGAAGTGGAGGCTCTGCGTCGCCATATCGCGGATGCCAGCTCCGGCAAGCGGTTCATGTTGCAGGGCGGTGACTGCGCGGAGCAATTCGCGGACTGCACTCCTGACGCCATCTCTGACAAATTACGCATCCTTCTCCAGATGTCCGTGGTAATAACCCACGGAGGCCGGCGTTCGGTGTTCCAGGTGGGACGGATCGCAGGGCAATATGCCAAGCCGCGGTCGAAGGACAGCGAGATGATTGATGGGGTGGAGATTCCCAGCTACCGGGGGGATCTCATCAATTCGGTGGAAGCCACGGAATCCGCGCGTCGCCCGGATCCGCGGCGCATGGTGGAAGCCTATTTTCACGCTTCGTCCACCCTGAATCATCTGAGGGCCCTCGTGGTGGGGGGCTTCGCGGATCTGCACCACCCCGAGCGGTGGGACCTGCCAGGCTCTACCCGAAATATCGAAGCCTACCGCCGCATTCTTGGACAAGTGCGGGAGTCCATCGATTTCATCGATGCCATCGCCGGGACCCGGGGCACCTACCTGCGCACCGGAGAATTCTTCACCAGCCACGAAGCCTTGCTGCTGCCTTACGAAGAGGCCCTGACGCGGGAGAAGGTGGGCAGCGGGATCCACTACAATCTGGGAGCTCATATGCTGTGGGTGGGCGAGCGGACCCGGGGCCTGGATGGCGCGCACATCGAATACCTGAGGGGCATCCGAAATCCCATTGGAGTCAAGCTCGGGCCCGGTGTTTCCAGCGAAGAAGTTGGTGAACTGTTGGCTAAGCTGGACCCCGAAAAGGAAGCTGGACGCCTGGTGCTCATCCCCCGCCTGGGTGCGGATCGTGTTCGTGACTTGCTGCCCATGCTCATCCAGGTGGTGCAGGCATCTGGCCATCCTGTGCTGTGGAGCTGCGATCCCATGCATGGCAACGGTCTTGTAACTGCGCGCGGACTCAAGACGCGGGATTTTGATCAGATTCTTTCGGAGCTGCGCCAATCCCTGGAGATTCATCGCGCTCTTGGATCCAACCTGGGCGCGGTACATTTCGAACTAACCGGGCAGGCAGTGACGGAGTGCCTGGGTGGAAGCCAGCAGCTCTCGGAGGTGGACCTTCACAGGGCCTACGAGACCGGCTGCGACCCAAGGCTCAACCAGACCCAGAGCCTGGAGATGGCCTTTCTGATCGCCGAGATGCTGGGGGAACGGGCTACTCGGTTGTGATGGTGATGCTGCTGTCCTTGTCATCCACCGACAATAGAACCGTGCCTTTTGGTGCGTTCAAAGCCATATCCATCAGCCGATCCGGTTCTATGCCTTTATGCCTGGCCTGCTGAATCTGCGCATCGCTTAAATATCCCGCCACCGCCTTCGCAAGGCCCATGGCCAGACGGATGGTAACGGTATCGGACTTTCCCTTCTCCTGTATGCGCAGTACGAGAAAGCGTCCATTCAGGGTGAAAGCCGCTGCTTTTGGTTCCACACCCATGCCCAACAGGGCCAGGCGGCATGATTCCGAACAGGAGGCTGTCTTAAGCCCTTCTTGCAGGGCTTCCACCGCGCGACGATCACCCTTCTTGGAGAGTTGCAGGGCTGCAGCGATCCGGACTTCACTTGAAGGATCGCCCAGGGCTGAGATGAGTCCAGGCGTTGCCTGCAGGCTCTGGCCTTGGCGAAGGCCCCAGCAGTGGATTCGATTGAGCTTGGCCTCGCGGCCGAGTATTTTTTGATCGGGATGAAGGGTCAGGAATTCCGTATAGGCATCCGCAGCGCCATCCCAGCGCTGGTCAGATTCAAGGGCGGAGGCCAACCAGAACCGGACCTCTGGAAGTCGGGAATAGGTCGGATACTCGCGAAGGATTTGGCGGTAAAGGGCGGCGGCCTCGTACCAACGCTGGCCATAGCGCAGGTTCTTGGCTTGGCGGAATAGCAGATCGGCGGGACTCTCCACAGTTGGTGCGGCCAGAACAATGGGTGCAGGTGGCACCGGGGGTCCGGCGGCCCACAGGAATAACGGAAACATCAGGCGGTCTCCTTGCGGAGCAGCTTGCCCATGCGCTCGGCTTGGCCTTCAAGATTGTTGTCCTTGGCCCAGCGGCGCAGCTCGCTGGCACGCTCGGGATTCAGGCAGCCATCCTCCAGTGCCAGTTCCGAGAGCCAGGCGTGCAGATCCGTGCGGATGGCTTCGGCCTCGGGCACAGGCGCTCCCTGGGAAGCCAACTGATGGCTCGCCAGCAATAGGGAAACCGCAGCTTCCCGC
>JANXQX010000222.1 GCA_025353305.1 Holophagaceae bacterium | reverse complement strand
CCGCTTTTACGCATTCCATTTCATGTTGAGCTTCATCCCCATGATCTTCTTCGAACTGCGGGTCTATCACCGCGGCTTCAAGCGCATGAACATCAGCAACTGGGCCAAGTTCGCGGTGTTCGCAGTGATCCTGGCGGTGGTGATCATGATCCCGGCTGCCCAGGGAAGTCCGGCGAATCCCGAAGTGACGCCCAATCCGATCCTGTCGGATTGGTACTTCCTGGCCATGTATCACATGCTGAAATTGCAGGATCCCTACCTGGCCACGGTACTGACGGTGGGAGTTCCCGCGCTGGTGCTGGCGGCTCTATTCCTGGATATGCGTCCCGAAAAGGAATGGGGCAAGCGCCAGATCGCCAACTGGATCGGCATCGGCGGGCTGATCTACTTCATCGTCTTCAGCTTCCTGATCATCAACAGCATCGCGGACATCCACCGCGACGGTCCACTCTGGTACTACTCCATGGGTTTCTTCCTCCTCATGGGCTATTTCCAGGATTGGGGCTATGTGATGAAGCGCGATAGCAAGAAATGGTGGGAGACTTTCCACATTTTCTTCGTGGCCTTCATCCTCATCTCCATGTCGGCCAACACGCTGTATCACTATTTTGGCGATATCCGCGAGTGGAATCAGGCCGCCAAGACCGCCGCGGCGCAACTCATGGCCACGAACCGGGGCATGACCATGGATGTCGCTCTAGATCGCCTGGAGCAATTCAGGCCGAACTTGAACCTCTGGATGACCCCTGCCGACGCCTTGGCCAGCGGCCACCCCAAGGGCATGGAACTCTGGAAGCTGCATGTATTCGGCTGGCTGGCCTGCATCGTGCTTGGCATCGTCATCGGCCTTTCGCGCTGGGCTTCCAAGAAGGATGCCGAAATGGCGGCCGCGGCCGCCAAAGCATCAACCGCCAAGTCCAAAGCCGCGGGAGCCTGACGTGTACAGCCGGCGGCGGATCCAGATCAGCAAATGGACCGGAGTCTTGTTCGGGATCATCTTCCTGAGCCAGGCGATCGCCAGGTGGCGGGCCTTCTTCGCGGGCCCGACGGTCCTAACTTACGTGGCGATCATCACCGCCGGAACGATTTTCATCCTGCTCCTGGCGGCGCTTGCCATCGTGGTCTATGCCGAGGAGAAAGCCAAGGGAACCCTCACCCTGCACAGGCCCTGGCTGGAACGTTGGGCCGACCGGTTCTTCATGATCCATTCCGACGCCACCCACTCCACCAAAACGACTAGGGGTTGACCGTGAAAACCCGCAATGTATTCGGCACCATCTTCCTGGTCACGGGCCTGGGGATCTTCTACGTCCTGGCCTCCAACAGCATCGCCACGGAGTTGCACGACGTGCTTCATGGGCCACCGCTCACGGAGCCGGCCCGGAAGGCCATGCCCGCCGGTTTGAACCGCGCCATTGATGCGGTGCTTCCCGCCAAGGTGGAGGATCTACCCCATTTGAAATACCTGAATGGCCGTGAGGCCAAGGGGAAATCCACCAACGACAACCCCTTTCTTCAGTTCAATGTTGTGATCTGGTTGGGCTGGGCTTTCGTCTGGGCGGCCCTCATGGAGATCGGCGTCGCCTATCTTTCGCATACCAAGACCCGCGTGGAAGAGTAGGGGCAGGCATGTACAAGAAGTTCCTCAGTCTCACCAAGAACCTGACGGTCAGCCTTGAAAAGGGCCTGAATTTCTTGACCACCCAGGAGAACAATCCCCTGTATTTCCACGGGGCCCTGCCGTTGTACACGTTCTGGTTCCTGATCTTTTCGGGAATCATGCTCTGGATGTACTACATCCCGACCCTGGACCGTGCCTGGACTTCGGTGAACTACATCACGTCGCTGCCCGTCCTGTTGAAAGATGCCAGCGGCCAGTTGATTTTGAAGAACGGAAATCCAGTGGTGGCGGCGATATCGCCCGCCACGGGCATTCCCTACGGCGCCGTGGTTCGGGGCATCCATCGTTGGGGCGCCGCGGCCATGATGATCACCACGCTGCTGCACATGCTCCGGGTCTACTTCACGGACCGCCACCGGGCCTGGCGCTGGTTGCCCTGGGTCTCGGGTGTGCTGCTGCTGATGTTCCTGCTTTTCGTGGGCATCACCGGCTACTTGCTGGTGTGGGATGCGCGGGCCTATTCGCTGGTGGTATCGACCCAGCATTGGTTGGAAGCGGTGCCGCTCATCGGCCAGGGACTCTCGACCTTTTTCACTGGTGGCGATGCCATCCGCGACTTCACGCTCACTAGGTTCTTCTTCTTCCACATCGGTGGCGCGACCTTCATTTTCTGGCTCATCTGGATGCACTTCATCCGGCTCCACGAACCGGTGGTGACGCCCAGCCGCGCGGTGAATTTCCTCACGCTCGGGTTCATCCTTGTGGCGGCTGGTGTCTATCCGGCCGTGAACGTCACCAACGACCTCATCGCCCAGTACCCCGTGCTGGCTGGTGACAAGGGTTTCATCGCCTCGGACGCACCAGCTCAAATCGGTTATCTGGTCGACGTCATCCGCTATGACGCCTGGTACCTGTTCCCCTACTACCTGATCGAGAAGGTGGGCGTGAACTGGGCCTGGATCATCTTGGCCGGCGCGACGATTCTGCTGTTTGTGGCGCCCTTCTACCCCAAGGACCGCCGCGACAACATTGCCGAAGTCATTGACGCCAAATGCACCGGCTGCACCTTCTGCTCCCTGGATTGCCCCTTCGAAGCCATCACCATGGTTGAGCGTGCCCCGGGCTCCAAGTTCAAGCTCATCGCGGTCGTCTTCGCGCCCCGGTGTTCCGAATGCGGCATCTGCGTGGGCGCCTGCCCCTTCCAGGCCATAGAACTGCCCAACACCCATTCCAAGACCATCGAGGCTGATGTGCTGGCCCTTCTAAAGACGGGTGCCCAATGAGCGAAATCCAATCCTCCGTCCCTTCTGAAAAAAGGCAGAGGGTCATCATCGGTTTCGTATGCGAGCGCAGCATTCCCATCCACGACATGCTGGATACGCACAAAGCGCTGACCGATGATCCCGACACGAAGATCATCATCCTGCCCTGTTCGGGCATGGTGAAACCCACACAAATGGAACTGGCCCTGGTCAATGGCGCCGATGCGACTTTTGTCGTCGGCTGCGCCATGAATGATTGCCACTACCGCACGGGCAACATCATGATCCGCGAGCGCCTTGAAGGCCTGCGAAATCCCAAACTGCGCAAGTCCACGGACAAACGAAAAGTGGGCATGTTCTTCTTCACCATGAAGGACAAGCGTCCCTTCCTGGAAGCCCTGGCCCAGTTCAAGGCCTCCACTGAAAACCTATAAGGAGACGATGATGGCCGCCCCCAAGAAAACCGCCGAACCCAAAGTGAGCAGCTACATCGTCATGCTGCGATATGTGCTCTTTTACCTCTTCTTCTTCGGTGTGCTCTATCTCGTGGGCATGTTCGGGGAAGTGGCGGAGAGCTAGAATTTGTGGAGCCTGACATGACAGAGAATACACACTCCGAGCAAGAGCCTGAAGCCGGGTCCGCACCCGAGCCCCCAATCTCAGTGATCCAAATCTTGAAGGAAAACTGGGTCCTTGCCCGGTCCCTAATCATTTTCATCCTCATGCTTTCGGTGCCCCTCCTTATTGCCTGGAAATACAATCTCTTCCTGGTAGCGAACAACTAGCAGTACTAACAGATCATCGAGCGCTGCTTGATGTCACATCAAGAAAGGAGGGGCAAGTGGAAACCACACACTGGACCCTCATCATTGTTTTCACCACCGTAGGCGTCGCGTTCGCCGCCGGTTTTATCATGTTCGCGCTTTGGGCCATCCGCGCAGGCCAGTTCAAGGATGTTGAAGGCGTGAAGTACCGCATGCTGGAAGACTTCAATCCCAAAGATGTAAAGAAGGACGGCAAGGATGAATTCAAGGGGTGAAGGCAATCCTTTGCCTGGTTGCGCTACTCCGGCATTCCGATCCATTCGTTCAGCAGCCCAAGCTCCTGCAGGAGTGCGCTCAGCCGTTCCACGGGCAGTCCCATCACTGTGGCGAAGCTGCCCTTGATGCGCTCGATGAAGAGGGCCGCGATGCCCTGGGCGGCGTAGCTGCCGGCTTTGTCCATGGGCTCGCCGCTTGCAACGTACCAACGGGCCTGGGCTTCACTGATGGGCCGCAGGAACACTTCCGCGGTGTCCACGAAGGCATGGACGTCCTGATCGCGCTGCAGGCACATTCCCGTGTGGACCTCGTGGCGGCGGCCCTGGATGAGCATCAACATCCGCACGGCGTCCTCAGCATCAATCGGCTTGTTCAGCGTGTGATGATCCACCGCCACCGTAGTATCCGCCGCGAGCACCCATCGGCCTGGATTCGCAGCGGAGATGAGCGCGGCCTTGCCCCTTGCAAGGCGCAGCACAAGTTCCGCCGGGTCCTCAACTTCGTCAGGGGTTTCATCAATATCCGGTGCCATGATCTCGAATGGAATGCTCAAGGATTCCAGCCACTGTTTGCGGCGTGGGGAACCCGAGGCCAGGATGAGCGGCATCACTCGCGCAGCCCCAGCTTTTGAAGGTCGGCCACGCTCGCGCGCATGTGAACGGTATTCACCTCATCGGATCGCAAGAATCCGAACCGCAAATAAAGATTCCCGGCGTCCCGGGTTTCAAGCACGAAGCGCTGCACGTTGCCGGTCGCTGGATGGCGCAATGCCCAACGGACAAGATTGGATGCGATGCCAAGCCCCATCATGTCTTCGGCGGTCACCACGTCGTAGAGCTTGGCCTCGTAGGCCTGGTCCGACCAGACGCGGGTAGTGCCCACCAGGCGCCCGCCCTTGCCTTCCTCTGCTTGAAGGCGGGCCGTGAGCAGCCGGGAACAGGCCAGCAGCCGCCGCCATTGCTCGATCGTGCGGCTGGCGGTCCAGAACACGGCCTCGGCCTGGAAGAAGATCTGCAGTTCCTTTGGCTCGATGCTCCAGGTCTCATCAGCGAAGGCCACCCATCCTTTCGGCGTGGAAATGGGATC
>JANXQX010000213.1 GCA_025353305.1 Holophagaceae bacterium | reverse complement strand
GGGAAAGGTAGACCGTGGGATGTTTAACCTCACCACCTCATCCCTCATACCTCATAACCTACTACTCATGGACCTCTCGGATCTGCGCACCCAGATCAACTCGGTGGACGACGAGCTGCTGCGGCTGCTCAACGAGCGCGCTCGGCTGGTGTCGCAGGTCGGTGAATTGAAGGCGAAGCAGGATTCGGCCTTCTACGTGCCGAGCCGCGAGCAGGCCGTGCTGGAACGGCTGCTGGCGAGCAATCCCGGGCCCTTCCCGAACGAATCCATCCGGCCCGTGTTCAAGGAAGTCATGTCCGCCTGCCGTTCCCTGGAACAGGGCTTGCGCATCGCGTTTCTGGGGCCCGAAGGCACCTTCACCCACATGGCCATGAAGTACCAGTTCGGCCTCAGCGCCTGGGGCCTGCCGGTGGGCAGCATCGCGGCGGTGTTCGCCGAAGTGCAGAAAGGCGCGGCGGAGTTCGGCGTGGTGCCCATCGAGAACAGCACCGACGGTGCGGTCACGCACACCCTGGACACTTTCCTGGATAGCGAGCTCAAGATCAGCGCCGAGATCATCCTAGAAGTAGCCCAGTGCCTGCTGGTGCGCCCAGGCCTGGAGCTTCCCGGCATCGAACGCGTCTACAGCCATCCCCAAGGCCTGGGCCAATGCCGCAAGTGGCTGGAAGGCAACCTGCCCCGCGCGACCCAGGTCGAAGCGTCCAGCACCGCCGAAGCGGCGCGCCTCGCCAAGGAGGATCCAGGCGGCGCGGCCATCGCGTCGGAGCTGGCGGCGGATCTTTTCGATCTCGCCATCCTGCGCCAGCGCATCCAGGATCTCGCCGAGAATGCCACGCGCTTCCTGGTGCTTGGGAAAGTCCAGGCGGACCCGACGGGACGCGACAAGACGAGCTTACTGCTCACCGCGAAGGACGGCCCCGGCATCCTGCTGCGCATCCTCCAGCCCTTCTCGGAAGCGGGCCTGAACCTCACCAAGATCGAAAGCCGCCCCGGCCGCCGGAAAGCCTGGCAAAACGTCTTCTTCATGGATGTGGAAGGCCATCAGCAGGACAAAGCCCTGGGTGCGGCCCTCGATGCGGTGCGCCCGCTTTGCGAAGCCGTGAAGGTCCTTGGAAGCTATCCCCGGGCGGACAGATCCTAAGGGCGGAGCTCTGTGCCTCGGTCACTGGATAAATCGGAGCGCCCCCTTGCGCAGGTCTGGCCCGAGGGGTAGACTTCAATTGCGAGGATAAACTATATGCTTAATTGGTTGAATATAACTCGGACAATGAGTTTAAACACCAAAGCCGGCTCCTCCTTAGCCGCTCTGGTCCTGGCAGGTCTCATCGGGTGCGGCGGCAGCTCAACGCCCTCTCCGACACCCCAGCCCGGCCCGTCACCCCAGCCCGGCGCGACCCAGGTGCAGGTGAACCTCGGCGATGCCCCAGCGGATCGCATCGTGGCCTTCGCCATGACCATGAACTCCCTTTCCATGACCGGTGGCACGGGCGCCACCGTCAATGTCCTGACTGCGCCCGCCACACTGGAGATGATGCACCTGATGGGCGCCATGCAGCCCCTGGGAATGGTCTCCATGCCCCAGGGAACCTACTCCCAGGCGAACATGGTCATGGGATCTGCTGTTGTGTCCTACCTGGATTCCGCGTTCACAACCTTGACTGGCGCAACAACACTCGTGGTCTTCCAGCAGAGCGGAACAGAGTTCTTCGGCATGGCCAGTGTAGCCAATGGGAATACGGTCCGCGTCCGGGGTCTGCTCTTCTTCGATGCGGGCAAGTGGAAACTCGTGGCCAGCCGCATGATGATGCCCTGAGGCCCCTTGGGGGGAGCCATTCCAATTTGCTTCCAAAAGATTGGAAACCACAGATTCCACAGAATCCTCATGTGCGAGCTTCGCGGATGGAATTCAGGTGGCCCGGCGATGGGCTCACACCCCGTGTGATCCACGCCGGGCCGCCTGAATTCGCGGGCTGAAGGCCCGCAGGCGCTACGCGCCCCGCGAAGCGATATCGGGCCGAGACCGACAAGCGTGGTGCAACGTGTCCCAAACTGTTGATCCTTAAATCTGTGTGAATCTGTGAAATCTGTGGTTTCTTTTAATCTATTAAAAAACAAACCGGTATCAGGCGTTCAGCGGGTCAGCTCCCCTTCACTGACCACCTGGCCGTCGATCACCGTGCCGACGCAGTGGCTGGTCCACTCGAAGGGGTCGCCGTCGTACAGGGCCACGTCGCCATCCTTGCCCGGTTCCAGGCTGCCCACGCGCTCTGAGATGCCGAGGATTTTAGCCGCGCTGGACGTGATGCTGGCTAGCGCGCCCTCGAAACCAAGGCCATTGGCCGCGGCCATGGCCGCTTCCCACAGCACCACGCGGGTCTTGGGCACATAGCCTTCAAAGCCGCTCTGAAGCGCGAAGGGGATGCCCTTCGCGCGCAATTTGGAGGCGGTTTCCAGGCTCAGATTCTCGGCTTCATCAAAGAGGCGCGACATGGTTGGATGGAGGATTACCGGGATGCCTGAGGCTTTTATTTCGTCCAGCACCAGGTAGGCTTCGGCGGCGCCGTCCAGCACCACGCGCAAATTGAATTCACTTGCCAGGCGCAGGACCGAAAGCAGATCCTGGGCGCGGTGGGCGGTGACGAGCAGCGGGATATCCCGATGCAGCACGGGCAGCAGCGCGTCGTAGCGCAGATTGCGGGCGGGTTCCTTGCCCTTTTCGGGAGCCTTGGATTTGACCTCGTAATCCTGCACGGCGATGAGTTCTCCCCGCAACATCGCGATCTGCTTGGCGCGGGTTCCAGGCGCCTTGTTGGGTTCCTTCGCGCGGGCGCCATCACCCAGAGTGGCGGCCATCATGGCTTCGGGAACCAGGGCGCCGGAGGATTCCAGTGCCTGGGTCTTCACGATGAAAGTCTGCCCGCTGATGAGCGCCCCCGGGCCATGCCCCGTGTGGACGGTGGTCACACCCAGGCTGCGGAGCCAAGCCACCAGGGGATCGCGGCCATTGTAGGCGTCCACAGCCCTTAGCTCCGGCTGGATGGGCGCGGAGCCCTCCAACTGGTCCTGATCGTGGACCTGGTTGAGCATTCCGGAAAAGCCGACCGTACTGTGGGTGTCCACGAGGCCGGGCGTCGCCACCTTGGCTTTCCTGATGGTGATGCCCGATGGAATCTTGATACCGGATGCCGGGCCTACGGCTTTGATCTTGCCATCCACGATGAGGATGACGCCATCTGCGATGACGGGACCCGCGGAGGTGTACAGGCGTTCGGCCCGGATGGCGATGGAGCCACCCGTTCCTGCGGAGAGGACTTGGGCGGCGGCGAGGCAGAGAAGAACGCGCTTCACTGGTAGATCTCCTCGCCCTCGAGGGCCAAAATGAGCGCAGCGGATTCAGAGTCGTGACCCGCACCATAGCCCCCCACGGCGTAAAGCCGCTGCCTGGGATCGGTGCGATCGAAGACTTTCCGGCCCTCCACC
>JANXQX010000172.1 GCA_025353305.1 Holophagaceae bacterium | reverse complement strand
ATGCCGTAGTTCAGGGCTTCCTCGGCGCTCATGAAGTAGTCGCGGTCCATGTCCTTCTGCACCTTCTTCACGGTCTGTCCGGTGTGCTTGGCAAAGGACTCGCTCAGCGCATCTTTCAAGCGCTGGATCTCCTTATAGCTGATCTCGATCTCAGTTGCCTGGCCTTGGGCTCCGCCCGAGGGCTGGTGGATCATGATGCGGGCGTTGGGAAGTGCGAACCGCTTGCCCTTGGTGCCGGCCGCCAGCAGATGCGCACCCATGGAAGCGCACTGGCCGATGCAGTAGGTGACGATGTCATTCTTCACGAACTGCATGGTGTCGTAGATGGCGAGGCCCGATGTGACGCTGCCCCCGGGGCTATTGATGTAGATCTGGATGTCCTTGTCCGGATCCTCGCTTTCCAGGAACAGCATCTGCGCGACGATGGCATTGGCCACGTTGTCATCAATGGCGGTGCCGAGAAAGATGATGTTGTCCTTGAGCAGGCGCGAATAGATGTCATAGCTGCGCTCGCCCCGTGGGGTTTGCTCAATGACAATGGGTGGGTAGTAGCTGCTGGGCATGATGGCTCCTGAACGCTTCCCAGCCAGGATACCGCAGGCGTTAGAAGGCGTGAGTCCTCTCTGGCCACGGCGCTGCCTGCGGGTAGGAACACTTTTCCCTTCAAAGAGGCCCTCCGGATCTCCATCGGCGCATACTTGATGCAGGCCTTTCGTTCAAGCGGGTACCCATGAAATCCAGGATCCTCATTCTCCTCTTCGCCTCACTATCGGGTGTTGGCTGCAAACAACCGGCCATGGGCCCCATCCTTGGCACGGGGAGCAGCATCTGGATCATCCGTGAGGAATTCGGCGAGCAGGTCCGCACCAAACTCCAATACACGGATTCTGGCGGTTACACCTGGCGCAAGGAGGAAACGGTCAGGTTCGCCCTGGAGTATTTTCTTCAGGACGGGAAGGTCATCCGCGTGCCCTGCAAGGCCACCAGCGAGCAATCTGAAATGCCCGGGGGTGGAACTCCCGGCCTGACTGCGTCCCACACGATTTTCGAAGCCGTGGTACCCACCCGTGAGCGCGGCAAGGGTTACCGCATACTCCAGGACGACCTGATCGTGCGCATCGAGAAGTTTTAGGGGCCGTTCCGTCCCCTAAAAGTTTGGAGAAAGGTCGAAGGAGAGACCGTTCCAAGGCAAGGCGCGACTTAAAAATAACGCTGACAGCAGAAGCAAGGAGGGGCGCCCCAGGGCGTCTCCTGCCTACTCTGACTTTTTCTTGCCCTTCTTGTGCTTGTCTTGCTCAGCATCCTCGTCCTTCTTGTGTTTTTTAGGCTTCTCTTCAGCCACGGCCTCAGATTTTTTGGCGGCCTTTTTGGGTTTTTCATCATCGGCCTGTTCCGCTCTGGCGGCAGCCTTCTTCCTTGGCTTTTCCTCGACCTGATCGTGGTCGTGATCGCAGTCTGGGCCGTGGACGTGGGCTTCTTCGCCATGCTGCACGGATTCGGGACCACCACCCTCCTGCTCGGCCTCACCGCTCTCCAGGCCACCCGCATCGAATCGCGCGGAAGCGAGGCCCGCATCCCGCTTGCGTTCCAATTCCACGAGTTCTTCGAAGGCTTTCTTGTCCAACAGTTCTTCGGTGACCGTCGCAGTGGCGATGAGGGCATCGAAAATTTTGTCCGTGCGGATCCGGCCCTTGATTTCAGTGGTGGCGCCGCGGCCTTCGAGCTCTGCCTTGAAGGAAGCGAAGGGCTGCTGCACCTTGTTCTCTTCCATGTAGGTCCTGATGTCGGCATCGATTTCATCATCGGATACCTGGATGTCTTCGGCATTGCCGATGGTCTGGAGCAGGTAGCCGCTGCGCACGGCGCGCTCGGCGTCCCGCAGCCGGGTCTGGCGGTAGGCGTTCCAGTTCACACGGCGGGGGTCGATGCCCTGCCGGGAAATCAGGTTGGCGAATTCCTGGCTGTAGTCATCCAACTGCAGGGAGACCATGGAGACGGGCACTTCGAACGGCGCGGCATCCAGCAGGGTCTCCAGCACCGTGCTCTGCAAGCGGGCATGGGCATCGCGCTCGGCGGCCTCCTCCAATTCTTTTCGCACGAAGGCCCGGAGGACTTTCAAATCCGTGTAGTCGCCCATGTCCTTGGCGAATTCGTCGTTCAATTCGGGGACGGTGTGCCTGCGCAGGTCCTTGAGGGTAACTTGGTAGTGCACCATTTTGCCGGCCATGGTCTTGTTGGGATCTTCCACCGGCACGGCCACGTCGAAGGCGCGGGTCTCATCCACTTTGAGGCCCAGGACCTCGGCGTCGAAGGGACGCTTGGGATCCAGCTGGATGACCTGGTCGCGATAGGTCTGGGACTTCAAGCCCGCGGGCTTGGCCTTGATGTCGAAGGTTGCGTAGAGCCCTTCGGCGCTGACGCCGTCTTCGGACAAAAGCTTGGCGGCTTCCTGGCGCATGGACTCCAGGTGTTCCTCCACGGCCGCTTCGTCGATGGCGCGCTTCTTCTTCGTCAGTTTGAAGCCCTTGTATTCCGGCAGCTTCACATCGGGAGCGACATCGTAAAGGGTCTTGATGGAGCCATCTTTCCCATCTGACAAATCCGCCTTTTCAAGGGCAGGCTGGGAAATGGGTTGCGTGCCGGCCGCGGCCGCGGCATCCCAGAAGAGCCTCTGCACCAAGATGTCTGCCACATCCTGGCGGATTTCACGGGCATAGCGGGATAACAGAACATTCTTCGGCACCTTGCCGGGGCGGAAACCTGGCAGTTTCACCTTCGGGGCGATGCGGGCCAGGGCTTCTCCGAACGTCGAGGTGACTTCCGCCGCGGGGACGTGGATCTCCAGGGACTTCCGAGTGTTGGTGTGATGGGTGAGCGTGACCTGCATGGGTGCTCCTAAAACCAGTTGCGGGGCTGAGAATGGGGTTGGTGCGGTGTTACCGATGCCCCTTAGGGGGTTTTCAATGGTGCGAATGGCGGGACTCGAACCCGCACGGTGTGAACCGCTGGAACCTAAATCCAGTGCGTCTACCAGTTCCGCCACATTCGCTAAAATCTTTCAAGGTGATTCATGGTGCGCCCGGAGAGACTCGAACTCCCGACCCTCAGGTTCGAAGCCTGATGCTCTATCCAGCTGAGCTACGAGCGCAGCACGAAATTACGATTTTGCCAGGAAACTCCAATTCTGCCGAGCCTTATTCAGCCATGGGCCAAGAGCTATGAGCTTCTGTTCCTGGCTTGGGCCTTGAAAAGTCCCAAGTCTCAGGCTCAAGTCCAAAGTCAAGAGTTAAGAGTCAAGAGTCGAGGAGTTGAGAGCAGAACCTCTAGACTCTCAACTCTGAACTTTAGACTCAATCCTTCAGTGCCCAGGCGTCCTCGATGGCGAAACGCCTCAACAGGCCCATTTCCCGTTCATCCAGCCCCATGTCTCTGGCTTTGGCCCATTCCCTGGCAAGGTCGCAGGGAATGACCCCTGGGTCATCGGTGCCCAGGGCGCAACGCACACCGGCCCGCAGCATCACTGGCAGGGGATGGGTTCCCAAATTCCTCACCAGGGCCTGGTTGGAGCTGGGACAAACGTCCACGGGGATTTTCCGCTCGGCCAGAAGGTCGAGAATCTCAGGATGCTCAGCGGCGTTCACCGCGTGGACGATGCGTTCAACACCGCCGTGAAGGATCGCCTCACGGACATTCTCGCCAGGGCCGTTCTCCCCCGCATGGGCGGCGATGCGAAGGCCGCTGGTTCTTGCCCGCTCGAATACCGGCGCCCAGTCACGAAATGGAATCCCTTCAAGGCCTCCGGTGGAAAATCCCACCACGTATTCCGGAAGACTGCTTTCCACCAGGTCCAGCACCTCGTGGCCATGCTTGGGCCCGAAATGATTCACGGCGTCAAGGACCACGGCTATCGAAACGTCGATGCGGCCAGCGTCCGCTATGCCATCCTCAAGGCCGAGCCAGAGTTCATCCAGGCTGAGCAACTGCTTGTAACGCACCAGGAAATGGGGCGAGACCCAAAGATCCACGCCACGCGGGCTGGACGCGGATGGTGGCAATCGCCCCACGATGGCGCCCAGGGCCATTCTTACGGCCTCACGGTTGCGGAGAAAACCGGAGCTGAACAGAAAAGCCTCGATGAAACCGTTGAAGGGCTGAGCTTCGCCGCGCCAAAGCGACTCCAGGGAGTCTGGAATTCGCTGGCCCAAGGAATCGCCCTGCCTGCGAACCCAACCGGCATCCAGCCCGCCTTCGAGATGAACATGGCGGTCGATGCCAGGAATGCCGATGAGTGCTTCGCAGGCCGCAGGAGCATCGAGTCCGGTCACGGAGTCATCTCAACCCATGCCTTCGTGAACTCGCCAAGCCGGGGGTCCGGCATTTGAAGGCACTTCCCATACGGCCGATCGACGCCATCTTGGGCAGCTCCCCCCACACGGGCCATGAATTCACCAAGCCGGGGGCCCGGTACCTGAGAGCACATCTAGTGCTCTCAGGTGCCACCCGGCTAGGTTCATTCATCATAGTCGTCCATCCGGAGATCGCCTGGATCCACGCCTTCGGCTCGCGCGGCGCCGATGCCCAGGGTCTCATCGAAGCCTTCATCGGCAGCGGCTTCCGGTTCCGGTTCCGCACTCAAATCATCCTCGATCACGTGCACCTGCTTGTCCTTCTTCACGATCTTGAGTTTGGTGGGGGCGTCTTTCTGGTTTGCCCCGCACTTAGGACAGAGTGCCTCAGGTTTGCGGAAGTCATAAAACTTCGTCGCGCACGAAAAGCAGGTGAATTTTTTCCCCAGATTAGACATGCGTAGCCCTCGAAACCAAGGTCCAGGGTTTACCAGATCCTTGTGTCTTTGTCACCATACGAACTTTGGGCAAATTGCCGCCCTGTGGTTTTTCGCCAAGGAATCCAAGCCTTTCTGGCTCATGGAAAAGAAATTTACGGTTTGGCAATAGAGCCGGATCAGGCCAAATGGGAGATCAAGCCCAGGGTGCAGGGCCGAGTTTGGAGGGAATTCCTTCGCACAATTGAGCCTGAACCGTTTGGATGAAAATCCTGTGCTGCTTCTCCGTGGGTTCTCCAAAGCGGTCGATGAAGGTGGCCCTGGATCGCTCCAGTTCATCCCTAAGAAGGGAATATAGATTTCCCTGCTGGCGCCCCTGGGCGACCTTTTGGGGGAAATAAAGCTCGATATCGCCCACCAGGACCCTGGCCAAACGCTCGGCTGTGGCCCGAACTTTGGGGTCCAGGGCCGGACTGGCCTCGATGGGCTCAGGCACTTGCTGAGTCGGCATGGAAGAGGGAGCGATGGCAGCCGGGAGGGCGATAGGGGCGATTGGGGAGATAGGTACGGGGGGCACTGGCCGAATCGGGGGCCTGAGCTCACCAGGGATGGGCATTTGCATGGTGGGGGAGGCGTGACTGGCGGGTAGCCCGATGGGGGGCAGGGGCGTTGGCCGGACCAGCGGTGGCGGAGGTGGTGGCGGGGTTGGCGCTGGCGCCAGTGCAGGGGGGGGCACGGGCGCCGGCCTTGCCATGGGCTCGCTGACGGGCATTGGGCCTGTGGCCTTGAGTGGTCCGGTGCCTGGCTTGTCTTCATCCTTCGGACCTGCCAGGAAGGCCAGGGCAGCCTCGCTCGCGCGCACCAGTGCCCGGACGTGCTGAGGATTGTCCAGCATGCGCCGCAAACCACTATCCGCCAGTACCAAGGCCACGGTCTTCCGTTTGAGCCGGATGGGGTGGATCCGCACATCGGCTGAAGTAAGCCCTGAAAGGGGACGGACGAGTGCCAGATAGGCCTCCCCAGTTTGCTGGATCACCGGCAGTTGGCCAGAAATGAGGGCCTCCAGCTCTGGCGGCGGCACCACTGGCGTTCCGGGTTTGGCGGCTTCTCCATCGAATCCCCTGAATGCGTACAGGCTGGCGATGCCTTGCTTGATGATGAACAGCGCGCTGCGATCCGCGAAAGGGCGCAGGCCATCCAGCAGCTTGTGGAGCACTTCAGCCTGGCTCGGAGCGTTATCCAGGAGATCCAGGGCGGCCCCGAGCTCGGGGTCTGAAGTGATCACTGGATGCGCGGCTGGAGCGGGAACAGGGACGGCAGCCAGCAGGTCTTGGGCCAGTGCATCGTCGGGCTGAAGGCGGCCCAGGCCCTCCTCCCAGGTCATCATTACCTGTTCCAAAAGCGCCTGGTGGCGCTCGTGGAGCCAGGATAGGAGGATCTGCTTCAGCGCTTCGGATGGCTGCGGCATGTCGGACTCATCAGGAAGGTGGGTATTTACGATAGCGGAATTGGACCGAGAAGCGGGAGCAGATGCTTGGTAGGATGATCACACTATCCTTTGGAGCCCAAGAATGACCGATCTTTCCATCCAGGTGCGAGAAGCGGGCTGCGCCTCGGTGGTGGAGCCATCCGGGTTCATCAACGCCCATACCGTGCGCCAGTTCGAAGGCGTCCTCGAAAACCTTGTCCAGGCCGGCCGATTCACGATTCTGCTGAACTGCCGGGAGTTGAATTACATCAGCTCCGCTGGCTTGGGCGCCATCATGGGCCTCATCGAGACCGTGCGGGAAAACAAGGGGGACATCCTGCTTTGCAACCTGCAGGACAACGTCTTCGCCATATTTGACACCTTGGGCTTCACTCAGCTCTACCGGGTGTTTTCTTCCGAGGAAGAGGCCCTGGCGTCCCTTCTGGAGCAGGCCTGATGTCGCCCGCTCCCGCCATGCGAATGGAGAAGTCGGATTTCCGGCTCACGATCCCCAGCCAGACGCGTTACCTGAACCTGGTGACCGGGTTGGCCAAGCGCGCGTCCCAACTGGCCGGCATGGACGATTCCACCGCCGCCAAAGTCTCGATCGCAGTGGATGAGGCGGTCACGAACATCATCATGCACGCCTATGGCGGAGAAGAAGACCACTCCGTAGAATTGGACCTGCGCTTCACGAACACGGCCCTGGAAATTCATATGTGGCATACCGGTGTGGGCATCCGCGGCAACCAGATTGTCCTCCCGGACCCGAAAGAGTACGTGAAGCACCCCCGGAAAGGTGGTTTGGGGTTGTTGCTCATGAGCCGGTTCATGGACGAGGTGCGTTTCAGCGAGGATCAGGGCCGGAGCGAGTGTTGCATGATCAAGAACATCGCCTAGTCCTGAACCGTTCGTGAACCCCGGGAATCCCATCAATCCGTTCGACCGCCTCCGGGAGCTTTCGCTCCGCATTCCGGAAGGCGCCAGCGAACTGTTGCCCCTGGTCGATTTTCTCGAAGCCTTCCCGGAGCAGGTTACCGAAGAGGCGCTGGTCCATCTTGTGGGTGTCACGGCCCTGGGCATCGCCAAAGCCAGCCAAGGCGGCTTGTGGGACGGCTACACCTGGATCTTCCTGCGGGGATCGGCCCCTGCCTTCCCCACCAATCCAGGCAAGGGCTGGATCAGCCTGCCGTGGACGCACGGCGATGAAACCTACGGCCAGCTCGTGCTCAAGACTCCAGGGGCTCCCGCGGCCTTGGAACTGCTGCTTTCGATCTCGGCGCCGCTCTTGGCCTGGAGGCGGGCCGAGGCTCTGCGAAGCGATCAGAACCGGGCGCTCGCCTTGCAGCTGGCGCGGCTCAACACCGTCTATGACCTCACGCGATCCCTTGGCGATGTGAACACCAAGCAGGATCTCATCCGCTTGATGGCCTCGACGATCATGGGTGAATTCCGCATTCCAAGGATGCTGGTGCTGGATCCGGATGGCACCGTGCTGCTCAACAAAGGGCTGGGGAACCTACCCACCCACCTTTCTGGCGCCGCGTTGCATTCGGTGGTCACCGATAAATCACTGGCCCACGCCATCGAGATCCTGGACCAGAACCACAGCCATGGATTCGCCTATGCCGCGGAACCCACGGTGGGGCGGCTGAGCGAAGAGGATGAGGTTTTCCTGCAGACCTTGCTGAATCTCACGTCCAGCCAGCTCACGAGCCTTGATCTCCGGGAAAGCCAGGTCCTGTCCTTGAAGATGGAGAAGGATCTGGAACTGGCCCGCAACATCCAGCGCCAAATCCTGCCGCAATCGCTGCCCGAGCTCGAGGGCTGGCAGTGCGCCGGGGCGAATCTGCCTTTCCAGGCCGTGGGCGGCGATCTCTACGATGTCTGGATGGCCGTGGACCCCATCGGTTCCGTAGAGGCCGAGGCCGAGCGCCTCCACATCGCCGTGGGGGACATTTCCGGCAAAGGCCTGCCGGCCTCGCTCATGATGACCCAGCTCTCCACCTTTCTCCGCGCCCGGGCGGATCGCCGCGTGAAAGACTGGGGGCGGCTCGCCAACCGACTGAACGTGCGCATGAACCAGGTGCGGGACCGCAACCGCTACACCACGCTTTTCGCAGGCAGCCTCAATCCGGAGACCGGGGACCTGCGCTATGTGAACGGTGGCCACAACCCGCCGCTGCTGGTGCCCGCCGACGGCGGCTCGGCCATCCGCCTCAGTCCCACCGGCCCCATGGTGGGACTGCTCCCCGATGCTACTTTCGGGGAAGGCCATGCCCGCATGGATCATGGCGATGTGCTGGTGATCTTCACCGATGGGCTGGTGGAGGCTGAGAATCCCGCCACCGGCGAAGACCTTGGCGAGCAGGCCATCATCGAAGTGGTTCGGAATCACATGGGTGCCAGCGCCGACGATATCTTCGAGCAGATCCTGGTGGCCACCTTCAAACATCTTGGCGATGGCGGCTTCAAGGACGACGTGACGCTGGTGGTGGTGAAACGGATGGGTTCGGGGGCGACGCTGTAGGCCCCTGAATCTGGGCCTTGTCCGCCACCCCTGGTTCAGGCGATCACCGGACTCCGGTTAGACCCTTTGGAACTTTTGAATCCATCGTCTTGTCAAACCCCTTAGCCCAAAACGGCGAGGAGGTTCCAATGCGAAGGATGAATTTAGGATTGGCGGTTTTGTTGCTGGTGTCTTCGGCGGGTTATGCTGGGAACGGCGTCCGGCCCAGCGGCCAAAAGAAAACCCAGGCGGTCGCCTTGAGAACCAGCACCCGGGAGGCCCCGCGCATCGAGGTGCTTTTCGTTTTGGATACCACCGGCTCCATGGGCGGTCTCATCGAAGGGGCCAAGCTGAAGATCTGGTCCATCGCCAATCAGATGATGCGTGCGGATCCCCGGCCCCAGCTGCGCGTGGGGCTGTTGGGCTACCGTGATCGGGGGGATGCCTACATCACCCAATTCACAGATCTCTCCGAGGATATGGACACGATCTATGCGAGACTTCGCGAGTTCCAGGCGGGCGGGGGTGGCGACACGCCGGAATCCGTCAACCAGGCCTTGCAGGAAGCGGTCAACCGGCCCAGCTGGAGCCAGGAGTCCAAGGTGCTCAAGATCGTGTTCCTGGTGGGTGACGCGCCCCCCCACATGGACTATGCGAATGACGTGCAGTACCCCATTTCATGCCGGCAGGCCTTGAAGCGCGATCTCATCATCAATACGATCCAGTGCGGGCAGATGGTGGAGACCATGCCGTTCTGGAAGGAAATCGCCCAGCTCGGCGGCGGCACCTACATCCCCATCGGGCAGACCGGCGACATGCAAGTGATTTCGACGCCCATGGACACGGAATTGGCCAAGCTCAATGCCGAGGTGGGCAAGACCATCGTCGCCTATGGCGCCGAGCCCCTGCGCGCTGAGGTCAAGCACAAACAAGCCATGATGGAGTCCGTCGCTGCGGCGGCGCCCTCCGTGGCCGCGGACCGCCTGGCCTTCAATGCCGCCACCTCGAAAGTGGTCCAGGGCGGGGGCGATCTGCTCGATGGGATCAAGAATGGAGATGTGCGGATCGACAAACTCGACGCGAAAAAACTTCCCACGGAACTTCAGAAACTGTCGGCGGAGGAACAGAAGTCCTACCTCCAGAAGAAAGCGGCCGAGCGAAACAAGATTCAGGCGCGCATCGCCGAATTGAGCAGGAGTCGCCAAGCCTTCATCGACACCGAGAACCAAAACCGGGTGGCGGCGGGCAAGGGGGAGTCCTTCGACCTGAAAGTCGCCGAGGTTATCCGTGACCAGGCAACACGCAAGCAGATCAAGTTCGGCGGAGGCAGGAAGTGAGGGCTTGCCATCCTGGGAACCCATTCAGAGAGGCTGGTGCCGGGAGAGGACGAGGCGTCACGAGGCGTCAGGTAGGATTGCGCTTTAAGCTATTCGTGGAGCGCATCCGTGAACCAGTTCAAAACCCTATTCCTCATCGCATGCCTCACGGCCCTCATGGTCTGGATCGGCGACATGCTTTATCCCGGCGGCCAAGGTCTGCTCATGGCCTTGGCCATCGCGGTGGTGATGAATTTCGTCAGCTATTTCTGCTCAGACAAGATCGTGCTGGCCTCCTATGGCGCGCGGACGCTCGATCAGCAGGACGCGCCGGATCTCTATCTGCTCGTGTCGCGCATCGCCCAACGGGCCAACATCCCCATGCCTCGTCTGGCCATCGTCGAGGACAGCACCCCCAATGCGTTCGCCACGGGCCGCGATCCCGAACACGCCGTGGTGGCTGTGACAACAGGAATGCTCCAGATCCTCAACGATGCTGAACTGGAGGGCGTGCTGGCCCACGAATTGGGCCATGTGGTGCATCGGGACATTCTCCTAAGCTCCATCACTTCGGTGCTCGTGCAGGCCATCATGTTCCTGTCGCGCATGGCCATGTGGGTTACGCCACGCGATGAGGAGGGCCGCGCCAACCCGCTTGCAGGACTGCTCATCGCCATCTTCGCTCCGATTTCAGCGTTGGTGCTGCAACTGGCGCTCAGCCGTTCCAGGGAATACCTGGCGGATGAATACTCCGCGCAGATCACGGGGCGCCCCCTGGAGCTTGCCAACGCGCTGGAGCGCATCTCGGGAATCAACCAGGTCCAGCCCATGCGCGATGCCCAGCCCGCCACAGCCCATATGATGATCGTGAATCCCCTTCGCGGCGGCGGACTGATGAGCCTCTTCTCCACGCATCCGCCCATCGAGGCGCGCATCGAGCGGCTTCGGGCCATGGCATCGGGCATGCGGTAAAAAAAAGCGATTACGCGGAGGATAGCGGAGGAGCTGAGGGAAGCGGAGGAAGACCTGTCTTGTAGCTTCAGCGACACCTTCACCAGCCCGCAGCCCACCGCCCGCAGCCCATAGCCCGCAGCCCATACCTGGGCATAAACTAAACCTATGCACAACCGGACCATTCTCATCACCAACGACGACGGCCTTTGGGCCCCGGGCCTTGAACTCCTGGCGCGGGTGGCATCTCGATTCGGCCGGGTGGTGGCGGTGGCGCCGGATCGCAATCGATCAGCAATCTCATCGGCGCTTTCGTTGCATGGCATCCTGCGGCTTCATCCCCTTGGCGAAGACCGTTACGCCTGCGATGGGACACCCGTGGATTGTGTGCTGCTGGGCGTCCGCTCCGTGCTGGAGCATGAGCCGGACTGGGTGCTTTCGGGAGTCAATAACGGCTATAACCTGGGCGAAGATGTCTTTTATTCGGGCACGGTGGGTGCCGCTTTCGAAGGCGCACTGCAGGGATCGAAGAGCGCCGCCTTCTCCATGCATCCCAAGGCCGACCTCTCCGTGGTGGAGCTCTGGATCGAAACATTCCTGCGGCATTGGGAACAGATGGAGTTGGGACCAAACCGGATCTGGAATATCAATTTTCCCAAGGGCGAGCCCAAGGGATTCAAGCTCTGCAACCAGGACAATCGCCAGTATCACAATCTGGTGGAAAGACGCATGGACCCTCGTGGCATGCCCTACTACTGGATCGGTGGGGAAGTGGGGCCCACCTACGCCCGGACTCCCGGGAGCGATGCGGAAGCAGCCCTGAATGGATGGGTGTCCGTGACCCCGCTGCGCATGGATCTGGCCTGCCCAGAAATGCTTACCAAAGGTGACGATTTCAACATCACCTTCAATGGGAACGGTGCATGACCTTTTTTTTCCGCGCGCGGGGCCGTGTCCAGGGCGTGGGCTACCGCGCCTTTGTCAGAAGGCAGGCACGGGCTCAAGGCATCGCAGGCTGGGTGCGCAATGAACCCGATGGCTCGGTCGCGGGCCACGCCAGCGGCCAGGCCTCGGCCCTCGCTGTTTTTCGCGATATCCTGCGCCAAGGCCCCCCGTGGGCTTTCGTGGAGTCACTGGACTGGGAGCCCCTGAATGAGGGAGAATCCCTTCCCACTTCTTTCGAGATTCGATCATGAGCCTGGATTTCAAATCATTCGTGCGCGATGTGCCGGACTTCCCAAAACCCGGTGTCCTCTTCAGGGACATAACCCCCTTGTGGGCTGACCCCGCGGCCTTTGGGGAAGCCATCAAGGCCATGGCGTCACCGATCCAGACCCTGCAAGCGACCCATGTGCTGGGATTGGAATCCCGGGGTTTCATTTTCGGTGCGGCCTTGGCAAAAAATCTCGACCTTGGATTTGTCCCCGCGCGCAAACCCGGCAAATTGCCCATGCCCACGCTCCAGGAAAAGTACGGTCTCGAGTACGGCACGGACGCCTTGGAGATCCATGCGGATGCTTTCAAGGCGGGTGACCGTGTTCTCATCGTGGATGACGTGCTTGCGACCGGCGGCACCGCCGCGGCAGCGCGGCGCCTTGTGGAACGCACTGGCGCCCAGGCTTTGGCCCTCACGCTCTTCATTGAGCTGACTTTCTTGTCAGGTCGCGAAAAACTGAACGGCCTCCCGGTGTTCAGCGTGCTGCGTTACTGATGAAAAGCGCCTGATGCTTGGCAAGTTGCTGCTTGTGGTCCTCGCCGCGGCTCTGCTCATCTCGCCCTTCGCGCTATTCATCCGGTCGCGGAAACGCAGGGAGTGAGTAGGTCCTGGAGCAGCCGCAGCGGAGGTACGAATACCCGCCACTTGACGCCACGGCGACGAGAAACCATAATGGTTCCATTCTGGTTGGAGACGAACATGCCTACAACACTTACCCTGAAGAATATTCCGGACGAAGTATATGGCCGGCTAAAGCTTTCGGCGGAAACCCACCGCCGCAGCATGAACAGCGAAGCCATCGTGTGCCTGGAGGCGGTACTGCTGCCGGCCAAGCTGACACCCACGGAGTGGCTGGCTCGCGCGCGGGCGCTGCGGGGCGCATTGCCGCAGGGGAAGTTCCAGGCGCGCGACATTGACTCACTGAAACGGGAAGGGCGCCCATGATCGTGGTGGACTCGAACGTGCTGGCATACCTTTACCTGCCAGGCGAACACACAGCGGACGCCGAAGCATTGCTTGAGCGGGACGCAGAGTGGGCGGCACCCGTTCTTTGGCGGAGCGAATTGCGCAACATTTTGGCGGGCTACCTGAGACGGAAGTCGCTCACCTTCGATCAAGCATGCGGCCTGCAAAGCGAGGCCGAAAGACTACTTACAGGATTGGAGTTCGAGGTTGACTCAGCAGTTGTGCTTGAGCTGGTGCAAGGTAGCGATTGCTCCGCGTATGACTGCGAGTTCATTGCGCTGGCGATCAAACTCGACACCAAGCTCGTGACCATGGACAAGAAACTGCTCCGAGCATTTCCGACACGCACGGCAGCGCTTACCGCGTGAAAACCGCAGAGGCGAGTGGCAAGCACCAAAGCTTATTGAACGCTGTGGACGTGTGTTTCCGGCACCTCACCACTTTTTAACTCTCGACTCTCGACCCTCAACCCAAGCTCCCCACCATGCGCCTCGGCAGCTCCACGCTGAAGCGGCTGCCTTTGGCCAGGGGTTCGAAAAAGGCTTCGCCTCCGTGGTCTGTGGCGATCTTCCGCACGATGGCGAGACCCAGGCCAGAGCCGCGTTCCTTGGTCGAAAAGCTGGGTTCGAAGAGTCGCTCGCGATGGGGGTCGAGCACACCGGGCCCATCATCCTCGACTTGAATGAGCACGTTCCCGTTTCGTTCCTTGAGATAAACCCTGATAGTGCCTGCGTCGTCCACCGCAGCCACCGCGTTGTCCACCAGATTGATGATGGCGCGCTTCACCATGTCCCCATCCCAGCGCACGGGAACCGGGTGATCCGGAAGATCCCAGGCCCAAAGGATTCTGGGATGGGTGGGGCCATAAAGCGTTGCGATCTGGCGAAGGAGATCGCAGGCATCCACGTCGCTTGGTTGGGGTGCAGGCAGTCGCGCGAAGCGGCTGAAGGCATCCACCAACCTTGCGAGACTCGCTACCTCCGTAAGGATGGTTTCCGCCCCCTGTTTCACGACTTCCGAATCCAGTCGTTCCTCGCGGACACGGCGCAGCAATCGCTGGGCGGTGAGCTTTATGGGTGTGAGGGGATTTTTCACTTCATGGGCCATGCGGCGGGCCACCTCCTGCCAGGCTGCCCGCTTTTCGGCCTTGGCCAGCAGCGACAGATCTTCCAGCACCGCCAAGGCTCCGCCGCCTTCCAGGGGCGCCAGGATGGCCCGCACCAGGCGTCCTTCGCCCTCGCCCCCCAGGCGCATTTCTTCCTGATGCGTCCGGCTCGATTCTCTTGCCTGCTGTAGCAGGCTCAGCAGGTGTCCAAAGCGCGGTTGCATGGCCCAGTCCGTCCAGGAATCGCGGTCTGGATCGAAGGCTTCCAGGCCCAGCCAGCGCCGGGCGGCCGGATTCACAAGTCTCAACTGACCTGCGTCATCCCAGCTGAGAACGCCGACAGGCAGGGCTTCCAACAACTGTCCGAGGTAGGCGCGCTGCTGATCCAGCCGGGCGCTTTGAGCCTCGATGGCGCTACGATTTGATTTCAAATCCGAGGTCATGCGATTGAATGTCTGGGCCAGGAAGGCCAACTCATCTTCGCCTTCCTCGTTGAGTTGCACTTCGAGATCGCCGGTACCTACAGCTTTGGCGGCTTTCGCCAAGGAGCGGATGGGTTCCGAGAGGGTTCGTGCGATGGTCAGACCGGTCCACACCGCGGCGAACAGCGTGAGCAACGTCAGGAAAAGGAACGTGCTTTGAGGCACCGTTTCCAATACACCGCGGTTCTTGCTCACTTGGAAGGATTCCGCCGACCGTTTCTCCAATCGCAGCAGGCCATCGGCCACGTGGCGAGGCACGAAGATCCCCACCACCACTTGATCATCTTGCCGTCCATCGGCCCGGTTCACCGCCTTCAACATCCACCGGCCATCACTGGATTCCACCGCCATGGAACCGCTCGCGGAAGAAGGGATAGGAGGGGACTTCAGTGTTTTCGGAAGGGAAGACCGGTTCCCCGCGACGATCAGATCCAGCCCTTCAGTTGCTCTGACGCGATCCAAATCTCTGAGATCCGCGGCGCGCAAATGGGAGACTGCTGCACTCAGGCTCGCCTGGACCTGAGCTTGAAAGGCCCTGGCCGTTGCCTGGCCATCCTCCACGATCTCCTTGGTTTCGGGAAGAAACCAGCGGTCCAGGTTCTTGCTGATGGCGCTTTGTCCCACAAGGAACAGGATCAGGCTTGGAATCAGCGTCACACCGAAAAATGCCAGCACAAGCCTCGTCCGCAGGCGCGATCCGAGGATTCCCCGCCGGCGTTCGAAATAGAGCTTCGCTAGGGATCTCGCCACGATGAAAAGCAGGATTCCGATGGCTAGCACGTTTAATAGGCCTAATGGGATTAGGCCCCATCGCGCTGGTGCGTCGATGGCGTCGCTCACGCGCTCGCTCAGGAGTTTATAGGCCTTGAAGATCATCCAGATCAACACCGCGAGCCCTGCCGCGGCATAGAGCCGGGTCAGTTCGTGATCCCGCTGGACCTTCATGACCATGCCCTCACTTGCATTCGTCGTGATCCTCCCTGGTTCCAAAGCATGCTGCCAGCCTACCCCAGCTTGCGGTACAGGGCTGCATCCTCTCCGTTTTTGTAATAGGCCTTGCGCAGGCCGTCCTGCGTCCAGCCGGCGGCTTCGTAGAGCGCGCGGGCGGCTGCATTGGATACGCGCACTTCCAGCAAGAAGGTGGTGATGCCCATGTGGCCCAACGCGGCTGCACATTCGTCCAGCAAGGCATTCCCCAGACCCTGCCCACGATGTGATGATTCGACGGCCATTCGAAGCAGTTCCGCTTCGCCCGCCACTTCGTTGACCGACCAGACGGCGAAGGCCTTGTTCTGAAATCCCCAGGCCTGCTCGTGGCCCGCGAGATCGCCCCAGGGCTCGCCAAAACAAACCCGGTCCAGTTCCTCCAACCAGGCCGGAGCTGCCGAGCCAGGACCCAAGTGGATAAGCTCCTGCATCCCAGTCAACGTGCAATACCTTTGCGAAGCGCGTCATCCAGATGCGCCGAAGCCTCGGGGAAATTCACTTCCGCATCCGTCTCGCGCAGATAGAAGGGATGGATAGGATTTTCCGGAGCGAGCCGGGGCAGGTCGCGGCACAGCGCGACAAGGCCCAATAGCATGGAATCGCCCTCGTCCTCCAAGCGCACGGAGGGGCTAGTGTGTTCAGAGAGTCTCTGTGACAGGGTTGAGGATGCCCACCAAGCCTCGGTTCCGATGCTGTCACGAAGCAGGGCAAGGGGGACTTTTTGGGCCTCGCTCATCGCTTCAATCCCGTCCCATTTTTGAAGGAACACTTCGCTCCGCTGGCCATCCAGCAGCACCCAGACTGCCCCACTAACACCAGCTTCTTTCAGGGCATGCGCCCGCAGCAGAAAGGACGAGAAACCCCAAGTGGGAAGGCCGGTCAGCGCCAGTCCCTCCGCCGTGGCCACGCCGATGCGGATGCTCGTGAAGCCACCGGGCCCCGCGCAACAGCAGACTCCCTTCAGGTCTGCCACTGTTGCACCGGCTTCATCCATCAGGGCGTTCAGGGAAGGCAGCAGTGAAACGCTATGGCTGCGCCCGACACCCACCACCACCCGCCTGGTCCAGGCACGTTCCCCGTCCACCAGCGCCAAGTGGAGGATTTCGGTCGCGGTGTCGAGGCCAAGGATCATGGGAAGGTGTGAGGTATGAGGGGTGAGGTGTGAGGACGCATGATCCGAAGTATCGCCTCATACCTCGTACCGCGCGCCTCACCAACTGAAAAAGGCGGCCTGCGGGCCGCCTTTTTCTAGGCTGGAGAAATATATTAAGCGGCGGGGCGCTTGGTGGAACTGTTGAGGCCACGGGGGGCCTTCACGACTTTGCCGGCCTGAAGGCAGGCGGTGCAGACGCGAAGCTGCTTGGCAACGCCGTTGACCAGGGCGCGGGCATTCTGCAGATTCGGATTCCAACGGCGCTTGGTGATGTTGTTGGAATGGGAAACGTTGTTCCCGAATTGGGGCTTCTTGCCGCAAATCTCGCACTGACGGGACATGGGAACCTCGATGGGACGCGAAAACCTTGATATGACAAACCAATACGCAACAAGACGCGCAACAGAAGGAGTAGTCTACCAACTTCCCCTGTCTTTTCAAGGAAGAATCTTGCTTTGAGTCTTCTGGATCCGGCCCGGCTTGCGCTCGCCTTCTCCGTGCTGCCCTGGCCGGAGCAGGAAAAGGCGCGGCTTTGGGAGAGCCTTCAGAACGGTGAATCAATCCAACTTCACCCTGGAACGGCTTCCCAGCTGGAGGCTTTGGACCTGTCCCGCTTCCGTAGTGAAGCCCATGCAAAAAAAGCCCGGCTGGTGCTGCCGGGAGATGAAGGCTCCGAGGCCTTCTTCGAACCCTTGCCCTATGCCGTGGCGCTGTGGGTGCGCGGAACCTTGCCACCGCCGGGGCTCCGCCTCGCCGTGGTGGGCACCCGCACGCCCAGCCTTGTGGGCCGGGAGCGGGCGCGGAACTGGAGCCGCCAGTTCACAGAAAGGGGCGTAATCGTGCTCTCCGGCTTGGCTCGGGGCATCGATGGCGCCGCGCATGCCGGCGCGCTTGAAGCCGGTCCGACCTGGGGGGTCATGGGCTC
This sequence comes from Holophagaceae bacterium, assembly GCA_025353305.1. The sequence continues at coordinate 7,706 of JANXQX010000172.1, read as the reverse complement.
GGGGCTGGACCACCCCTATCCGAAAGAACACACGGGGCTCATGGAGCGCATCGTGGATTCCGGAGGTGGGCTGATCACCCCCTTTCCGCCGGAAGCCTTGCCGCAGAAGTGGCATTTCCCCAGGCGCAACCTATTGCTGGCGGTCTGGTGCAGGGGCGTGCTGGTCGTTGAAGCCAAACTCAGAAGCGGCTCACTGGTCACCGCCAAACTGGCCTTGGATCATGGCAAAGAGCTGTGGGTGGTGCCGGGAAGCCCGGAAGATCCGCTCGCTGAAGGACCGAACTCCCTGCTGCGGGAGGGTGCCGCGCGCATTTGCCGTTCGCCGGCCGATCTATTGGAGGATCTGGCGGAATTGCGGCTCTAAATAAACTTCCCCCTACGGGGGAAAGGAATTCAAACCGCATGCTTGGACTTGACAAACCTCTGGTCTTTCGTTCCATCATCCAAACCTTGCAGGTCCCTTCCCCGGAGTCCCCCTTGACCAAGCTCGTCATCGTCGAAAGCCCCTCAAAGGCCAAGACCATCGCCAAATACCTGGGCAAGGACTATACGGTGAAGGCCTCAGTGGGCCATATCCGGGATCTGCCCAAGAAACTCGGCGTGGATATCGAAAACGGTTTCCAGGAGGAATACGAAATTTCGCCTGCGAAGGCCAAAGTGGTGGCGGAACTCCGCGCAGCAGCCAAGGGCGCTGCCGAACTGATTCTCGCGACCGACCCTGACCGGGAGGGCGAAGCCATCTCCTGGCACCTGCTGGAGGCCATCAGGCCCCCGAAATCCCTGCCGGTCTCACGGGTGCTCTTCAACGAAATCACGCCGGCCGGCATCCAGAAGGCCATGGCGAATCCCACGGTCATCAATAAAAAATTGGTGGACGCGCAGCGTGCCCGGCGGGTGCTCGACCGGCTCGTGGGCTACAAGGTCAGCCAGGTGCTCTGGGACAAGGTGCGGCGCGGGCTCTCGGCGGGCCGTGTGCAAAGCGTCACCGTGCGGCTCATCGTGGATCGCGAGCGGGAAATCCAGGCTTTCAGGGCCGTGGAATATTGGGTGCTGAAAGGCCGGTTCAACGCCAAGCTGCCGCCGAATTTCTGGATGCGCCTGGTCAAGCTGAGCGGCCAGGCCCTGCAGCTCGGCAACAAGGAGACCAAGCGCCGTGTGGAGAACGAAAAGCAGGCCCATGACCTCAGGGATCAGATCCTGAAAGCGCCATGGAAGGTGACGGGCCTGGAGACCAAGGAAAAGAAGCGCAACCCCGCGCCGCCCTTCACCACCGCACGCTTGCAGCAGGAGTCGGCACAGAAGCTCAAGATGAGTGTCAGCCGCACCATGCAGAACGCCCAGCGGCTCTACGAGGGCCTGGATTTCGGCGAAGGCCCCATCGGTCTCATCACCTATATGAGAACGGATTCGCCGCGCCTGGCCCCCGAAGCCATAGAGGCTGCCCGGGCCTTCATCGCCAAGAAATATGGCAAGGAATACCTGCCTGCCAAGGCCCGCCAATATTTCGGCAAGGCCGGTGCCCAGGATGCGCACGAGGCCATACGCCCCACCGATGTGACGCGGACGCCGGAATCACTGCGAGAGCACCTGGAGCCCGATCAATTCCGCCTTTATTCACTCATCTGGCGGCGCACCATAGCTTCCCAGATGGAAGCCGCGCGCTTCGACGAAACCGTGGTGGACGCGTCTTCGGCCCTTGAAAATGGCGAAGAAGCCATGTTTGAAGCCAAGGGCGAGATCGAGCGCTTCGCTGGTTGGCTGGCGGTCTATCGCACGGATAAAAAAGAAACCGATGCAGAGGCCATCCAGGACGCCACCAAGACCGATGAGGAAGATGACGAAGAAAAGGTCGGCCTGCCTCACCTGGAATTGGGTGAAACGCTGAAACTCCAGACCCTGGAAACAGAGCAGCAATTCACCAAGCCGCCGGCCCGTTTCAATGAAGCCACGCTGGTCAAGGAACTCGAAGAAGACGGCATCGGCCGCCCCTCCACCTACGCAAGCATCATCTCGACCATCCAGGACCGCGATTACGTGAAAAAGCACGAAGGCCGCTTCAAGCCCTCGGAATTGGGTTGCGTGGTGACAGACCTGCTGGTGGAGGGCTTCCACGAGCTGATGAACCCGAAATATACGAGCGGGCTCGAGGCCAATCTTGATCGCGTGGAAGAAGGCTCTCTGACCTTCTTGAAGGCGATGAAGGATTTCTACGGACCCTTCGAGCAGTCCCTGGCCGAGGCGGGCAAGAACATGCAGAACTTGAAGGCCGGCGTGGCCTCAGGGGAGAACTGCCCGAAGTGCGGGGCGCCGCTGCTGAAACGGATCGGCAAGAACGGCCTGTTTTTCGGTTGCACGAACTACCACGCTGAAAAGCCCGAAGACAAGTGCGACTACACCGCCGAAGTCGAGGCCATGGATGAGCCCGAAGACGCACCAGAATGCCCGCTCTGCGGCTCCACGCCTATGTCGCTTCGCAAAGGCCAATGGGGGCCTTTCTGGGCCTGCACCAACTATCCGAAATGCAAGGGCATCCGCAAGGCTGATCCCAAGGGAATTCCCATTCCGGCCGACGTGCGCATCGGTGAGGAATGCCCCACCTGTGGCAAGGATTTCGTCAAGCGCCATGGCCGCTATGGTGAGTTCATCTGCTGTGTGGACTATCCCGCGTGCAAGACCGTGAAGAAGGAGATCCTGGGCATACCGTGTCCGAAGTGCGGCGGCGACCTGAGCGCCCGCAAGACCCGCTTCGGCAAGGTCTTCTACGGCTGCACCAACTACAACCCCAAGACGCCGGCCACCAATTGCGACTTCACTGCCTGGGACAAGCCCGTGGCCCGCACCTGCCCAAAATGCAAGAGCCCCTACCTGACCGAGAAGACCCGCAAGCCCCGCGGCAAGGATCCCATCCAGGTTCTGCTCTGCCCCAATCCAGGGTGCGGTTTTGAAGAAGCCATGGGCTGAGGCCGCGGCATATTCTCCGCACCCTTTTGATACCGCCATAGGTCCTTCGATGCTGATGCTCCAGTTCATGCCCATCGTGTGTGCAGTGGTCCTCCTTGCGGCGCACGCACTGCGGGGAGGTGGATTCGTCGCGGTGGGGATATCCCTGGCATTGCTGGCACTGCTTGCCGTGCGTCGGTCATGGGCCGCTGCGGTACTTCAGCTCGGTTTGGTGGTCGGCACTTTGGAATGGGCACGCACCGCCTTCGTTCTCATCCAGGCGCGACGGGCGATGGGGGAACCATTTCTTCGCCTCGCGGGCATCCTCGGCGGCGTGGCGGCGGCCACGGCGCTCTGTCTTTTCGTCTTCCGGTGGCGCCGGGTGCGGCAGCATTTCCGCCTCGACGAATCGGTTCCGGGATCAAGGTAGCCTCGACCATGCCCATCTCCAATCCCCACCTCGATGAATCGGCGATCGAGATCGAAGCCGCCACGCGATGGAGCCGCCTCGTGGCGCGCTTCATCGACTACCTCATCTGGTTCGCGCCCCTGGCATTCATCTTCTTTCCCTGCCTGGGGCCCATCGTCATGCTTCTTGGTTGGCTGGGAATCCTGATAGCACAGATCTGGCTGCTGGTGACCCGGGCGCAGACCATCGGCAAGAAAGCCATGGACATCTACATCATGCGCACGGATGGCGCGATCCCGCACGTCGGGTGGCTGCTGGTCCGCGAGTTCGCCATTCCCATCGTGGTCCTGCTCCTTCAATACATGGCGAAGGTGAATCACGATATCGCCGGTCTGTTCTTCGGTGGGGTGGCGAGCCTGCTCTGGCTCATCGACGCGCTTCTCATCTTTGGCCCGACCCGCCGCTGCCTTCACGATTACCTTGCGGGCACCCACGTGGTGAAAGCCGCCTAGGGATGAGTAGCGTTTCCGCCATTGGTAGGAGGCAGGAGCAGATCTTCCAGGAAGAAGGCTGACAATTCGGCGCGACCGGAGAGCCCGGCTTTCCGATAAACATCCTGGGCCTGCTGGCGGACGGTGCGTTCGGAGGTTGCCCGCAGGTCTGCGATGTCGCGGGTGCTGAAGCCCTTGAGGAGGAAAAGGGCCACGTCCCGTTCAGCGTGGCTGAGGTTCCATCGCTCAAACTGGAGGTTTAGGGCCCGTCCCATTCCCTGCAGCACATGGGCGGCTTCGCCTCGCCAGCGATCAGCCTCTTCCTGGGAGGCTTGCAGGGCGCTCTTCAAATCGGTGATGGTATGGCTCCTGTGGCGCAGGGCCCGGAGGAGGCGCAATCCCAATACAAGGGAGATGGCTCCGGTCAGGGCTTCAATTCCCAGATGCCAGGGGCCCGCGTCACCCTGAACCTTGTCCCAGACCAGATCCACCCCGAATTGCAGCGCGATGAGAAGGAACACCACACTCATCAATCTTGAACTTGGGGCTCCGTCATTTGGCGGAAACTCGCGTGGAAGTGGCCGCATTGCATTGGGCTCGGTGGTCATGGGTCGGACGACGGATGGCTGGAGAGGTTTCGCGCTCCTATCCTGGCAGCACCTGTTTGAGGATGCCATGACCGAGTTGTACCTGCACGGCGCAGTCACGCCTGTGTCTGTGTGCCATACACTCGAAACCTCATCGTCATGCATGGCAATCCGCAGCCAGCCTCATGGTAGGCGGTGCCAATCGTTATCGGGAGGCAAGGGGAAATCACTCTTGGTCCAGGATTATTGCGTGTTTGGACATCGAATTATTTTACTCACCGTCGATATGTTCCCGGCTAATAGGACCAGTGCATCTTTATCCTATATTCCGATACATACATATATCTAAGGCTCGCTGTTCTCGATTCACCTCCACCTTGGCCGGCTTTTCCGGGATTTCCCGGAGCAACGCTGCTTTTCCATGGATCTCGCAATGAAGAACGCACCGACATCCCTTCATGTGCGATATCTCGGGGTGGTCCTCTTGCTGATCGGCGCAGCGTTGGCGTGCAACCGCGCAGACCAGACCAGGGGAGCGGGGCCGAGCCAAAAGGGGCTTTTCCATCCGGCGGATTGGGTGGCCATCCACCCTGGGAAAGTCCTGGGTCCAGGAGCCATCAGCGGTTGCAAGGAGTGCCATGAAATGACCGTGACGCGGACGGGCAGCGGCATCCCGTCCTGCATGACCGCGGACTGCCACCACAAGCCAATTCCCGGATGGGCGTTGTCCGGGAGCCACGGTGCCAGGGCGAAAATGGCACAGGACACCTCAGGCGGGGGCCTAGTCTCCTGCCAGCTCTGCCACGGCACGGATTTTGGCGGTGGTCTTTCCACGAATGCCTGCCAGTCATGCCACACGGTCAAGGCTCCGCATCCGGTGAAGCCATGGAGAAATTCCGCCGGCCCCAACCATGCCACCACGGACCCGTCCAATGCGGTGGTTTGCGCGCAGTGCCATTTCCCCGGGTCAGCGGCAAACCCACCGAACCATCCGGCCACGCCTCCCTCTGCGGGGGCTGCGCCTGGCTGTTTCAACAACACCCTGTGCCACGGAGATGCAGCGCCGCACATTCTGGGCGCCGTTTGGCTCGAACCCACCAGCCAGAATTTCCACGGGCTGCAGGCCAAGAAGGATCTGCTTTATTGCCAGTCCTGCCACGGCACGCCTGGAACACCGAAATTCGATGGCGGTTCCGCTGCCACCAAATGTTCCACCTGCCACACGGCTGCCATGGCCCACTCCAAGCCCTGGCGTCCGGCGCCGGTTACGGCTTTCCCAGCTTATGTGCCCTCCCATCGGAACGCTGAAAAACGGGACACTTCATGCAGCATCTGCCATGACTACGCCAAGGGGCGGACGGCGCCGGTACTTAACGCTCCCAGTTGCTACTCCAGCGCTGAAAACGGGCTCGGATGCCACGTGAACGGCCCCGGCCAGGCCAACCACTCAATCCCGTTCCTTGATACCCCTCACACCACGGTCAACCAAGCCGGGTTCAATTCGAATTGCAATGCCTGCCATTCAGTGACGGGCGTCTCTCCACTTACCACGGCGCCGTCGTGCAGCGTCTGCCACCAGGCCAGCTCTCCTCTGACCCAAGGCAGCTGCGCCTCGTGCCACGCCAAGCCACCCACCGGAACCACCTTCCCTGAGGTGGCGGGAACCCATGCCAAGCATGACGGGATCAATGGTCTGACCGGGCATTGCTCCACCTGTCACAACGGCTCGGATTCAGGCACGCTGCTCCATTACGATCATGCGAACGGCCGGCCGGGGTATGACGCTTTGCGAGCCGCACCCGGCGAGACGGGCTTCCTCGGTACCTTTGATAGCAAATCTGGATCAGCCGCCTTCAATTCTTCATCGCTCACGTGCTCAAATGTGAGTTGCCATGGCGGGAAGACCACCCCGAGCTGGCAGAACGGCACCATCGATGTGAACAGCGAAGCCGGATGCCAGCAGTGCCACGTGGTCGGCAGCGCCCAGGGAGTGCCCGAGAACAACAGCGCCCACAGCGGCCTCCACGTGGTGCACATGGCCGCCAAGGCAGGCTCGCTCTGCATCGATTGCCATGCCATGGCCAATGGCACGGCCGGAGCCTTGAACCACTTCAAGTACCTTAATACCCCGCAGATGGAAGGGCCGGCCAGCAACACCATTGCCCCAATGGGCAATCCCGCCTATTACAACGTGCCGACCCAGACCTGCGGCAATTTCGTTTGCCATGGACAGCAGCACACCGATTATTCGTGGATAGGTGGGGCGAATCATCCTGTCCCGTTCCTGGAAAGCGCGCATCTCACCGCCGACCAGAATGGCTTCAATTCCAGCTGCAAGAACTGCCATGCGGACACGGGCTCGTCTCCGATCGCTGCGGCGCCGCTCTGCTCGACCTGCCACCAGGCATCTTCGGCGCTGACGGTTTCGAACTGCGCCTCCTGCCACGCCAAGCCGCCTACCGGCGGCACCTTCCCGAATGTGTCGGGAAAACACAGCAAGCACGATGCGCTCGCCGGAGTCACAGGAGCCTGTTCCTCCTGCCACTCGGGTTCGGATTCGGGCACGCAATCGCACTACGACCACGCCAATGCGCGTGCTGGCAAGGACGCCCTGCGGGTGCCGCCGGCTCCGACGGTTTTCCTGTCCATCTACAATGCGAAATCCGGCACGGCCACCTTCAACCCGGCCACGCTCACCTGTTCCAGCGTGAGCTGCCACGGAGGGCTGCCGGCACCCAGCTGGCAGGCAGGCGCAATTGATTCGAATTCTGAGGCAGGCTGCCGCCAATGCCATGCCCTGGGCACAGCCCTGGGCGTTCCGGAAAACAACAGCCCTTTCTCCGGGCTGCATGCCCTGCACCTTGGCAACAGTGTCAACGCGCAATGCATCGAGTGCCACAGCATGTCCAACGGCACGGCCGGGGCCCTGAACCATTTCAAATTCCTGAACACGCCCCAGATGGAAGGACCCGCCAGCAGCACCGTGGCGCCTTTGGGCAATCCGGCCTACTACAACATTCCCGCGCTGACCTGCGGCACCTTCAGCTGCCATGGCACGCAACACGGGAATTTCTCCTGGAATGGCGGTCCCAACCATGCCATCCCCTTCCTGGGCACCGCTCATACCTCTGCGACCCAGGGTGGTTTCGACACCGACTGCAAGGCTTGCCACGGCGTGTCGGGAACCTCTCCGCTCGCTTCGGCGCCGCTTTGTTCCGCCTGCCACCAGGCGGGCACGCCCCTGACGGTATCGAACTGCGCCTCCTGCCACGCCAAGCC
>JANXQX010000125.1 GCA_025353305.1 Holophagaceae bacterium | reverse complement strand
ATTGCCTGAATCCATGGTCTGCGCCCGCAGGCCCGATGGCCAATAGGTGTAGGTCTGAGTCGTGCCACTGGAGGTGACTGTATTCAGTCGCCCCATGCCATCCCAGCCGATACCCAGAAAGGGCACGTTACCGGCGGCGGTTCCAATCTGCAGGGCCTCGCCGCGGTCATTGGTCTGCCAGCCCGTGAGCGCGCCCGTGTTGGTCGCGGCCGGAATGCGGTTGTCCGCCAGGGGGTTGAACGTGAAGTTATTCAGGCTCGGCGGCACGGTGCCCGTCGCCACGGAATTGGTGTTGTTGCCGTAGGCGTCATGGGCCAGCGAGGCGTCCAGGCCATAGCCTGTGGCGTGGGTCAGGCGGGCCATGCTGTCGTGGGCCAACGTGGTCCATTCTCCTGTGGTGTTGAGCGTGGCCTTGTTCAGGTTGTTGAGCCCGTCGTAGCCCTAGTCACGCACCAGGGCGCTCGAGCCCACGGGCGAGACCGTCCACTTGACCAGGTTCATGCCGAAGGGATCGGCCTGCCAGGCGCTCTTGGCGCCGGAAGCGAAATCAACTTCGTTCCGATTGCCCCAAGCGTCGTAGCCCACAACCGGCACGAGGGCCGCGCCATTCATGGTGAGGCTGCTGATCCGGCTCTGATTGTCGTAGCCGTAGCCCACGATCCGGCCGCTGGGATAGGTGAGGCTGGTCATGCGGCCTTGGCCGTCGTAGCCGTAGCTTGTGATAAAGGGCGACGTCGCGCCCGGCGGCGTGCTTTGCTCTTGGCTCAGACGGCCGTTGGGGCCGGTGTAGGCGTAGGTTGTGCTGGACGAAGCGCCGCCGCTGACGGTGGCGGCGTTCATCAGGCGAAGGCCCTGGAATGTGAACGTTGAATTGTCCGCGCTGCCGTTGGACACCGCAGTGAGTCGGCCCAGGCCATCGTAGGTCATGGTGAGCGTGCGGTTCAGCCCGCCGCCGATGCCGCCCTTGTCCTGGGTGATGGTCCCCGGCTTGCCCTGGGCGTTGAAGGCACTGAAAGTCGTGGTATGGGTTTCCGGCTCCGTGCGGGACGTCATCAGGCCCAGACCATTGAATTGGAAAGTACGGGTTTGGACGTTGTTGATCGTCACGCTGGTGGCCTGGCCCAGGCCGTTGTAGATGGCCGTGGTGATGGTGCCCGCGGGATCGATGGACTTCACCACCTGGCCCCACATGTCCTGGTACGACGTGGAAACGGCGTTTGTGCCCGTGCCCGTCAAAGTGGTGGTGGTCATCGAGTCGCTGCCGATGGCTTGGTAGCTATAGGAAATGCTGGGGCCTGAGCTGGGCGCCACGAGCGTGGGCCGACCCAAGCCATCGTAGGTCATGCTGCGGGAGCGGCTGGTGCCCGCGGCCACTTCAGCCACGGCGCTGACACGCCCGTTCTGGTCGTAGGTGTAGTTCTCAACCACGCCATCGGCCCGGGACCGAGTGGTGGTCCGGCCAAAGCCATCCCAGGATTCCGAGGTGGAGATTCCGCTTTGTGTGACGGTGCGGGAACGTTCATCAGGGTAGTCATAGGTGATGATCGGATCGCTGCCCGCCTTCACGGACTTGACCCGCCCCCGCGTGTCGTATGTCGCGATGGTGGTGATGCCGTTGGCATCTGTGGAAGAGGTGGTGCGGTCCTCGGCGTTGTAGCCCCAGCTTTCCGACAGGCTCCCGGAAGTGGAGCCATCGTAGCTCGTGGAGCCGCTGCTGGGCGCGCCATTGGTGCCAATGATGAGGGAACGCGTGGCTACGCCCGAGGTGCTGAAGGAGGCGTAATTGTATGCCTTATTCAGGTGGCCTTGGCCGTCGTCGCCCATCTTCTGGCCCATCTGCCCATCCGCACCGGCATCCGCGTAGGTCTGGGTGGGAAGGAAGGTGTTGGGATCGAAAACCGTTTTCTGGCTGGGGGCCGAATAAGTTTGGCTGTTCACCGTACGAGTGGTGCTTGTGGCTACGATGCGGGCAGGCTCAAGGATTTCGGGATGCTTCTCGATGGGGGTAGTTGTCGTCTGGCTGTAGCTCCCGACAGTGGTGGTGGAGGCGGTGGGAAAACCGGATTTGAAATCGAGTGTGTTGCTCGTCAATGCAGAAGGCGCGCCGAGCTGCGAAACCGTGGTCCCCGCTGGGGCCGTGAGCGTTCCATCCACGCCGGTGGCGGCGGGCGTCATGGAGGTTTTCGCAAGCTCCAAGCCAGTGGCATCGTCCACCAGGCGCGTGGACAGAAGCGTGCCGTTCCCGTAATTGGGATCATTGAAGCCCGCGAAGGTGTACTCGGTGCGGATGGGTGTCGCGCTGCTGCCGCTCGAAAATTGCTGCCGCGCAATGGTCCCCCAGGCTGGCGCCGCGGAAGTGGGCATGGTGTAGGCCCAGGCCCGGTCCAGCGTGGTTCCGGTGGCCGAGTCTTGGGCACTGGCGGAGGTCACGCCGCGAAGGGCGCCGGGGGGGAGATATGTATCGAAGGAGTACAGCAAATGTGTTTCGTATAGAAAACTGGTCCGCACACTCCTTGGATCCGTGAAGGCCTGGGCTTCTGCCAGATTGGTGTCGTAGGAAAAGGTCCAGGCTAGATCCGGAGCCCAGGTCGATCCATAGGATGCCGAAGGCTGGGGCAGCCCCGCGGCCAGCCAGGTCGGTGTGGAGAAGCCTGATGGATTCCCCGTTTTTACTTCCGTGGGACGGCCGTAGGGGCCTGCGATTTCGGGTTGGATCGGATAGTAGGCTGATCCACTGACGCTCATGCCCGAGGGCCGCGCACTTGCGAAACCGAAATAGCCCTTGATTTGAAGCGAGGGTGCCTGGACACCAATGAAATCGGCGCGAACCAGGTCCATCAGAACGCTGCTGGACCCTGAAACCGGTACAGCCCATTGCAACTGGAGACCCTTGCCGCGGGTATTCAGGACTTTCACCGTATGGAGTGTTTGGATCTCGGCAGGAAGGTTCACCGTGAACTGCTGCCATTGGAAAGTCACCGCGTGGCTGAACCGATCTACCCACAATACCGGTACCCAGGAAGCGAGGGCCGGAAGAAACATGAAAACCCGCGCACGATCCCGGTCCATCACCACCTTGTAGGCATCAGCAAGCGTGCCGTAGCCCTGGGGTTGAAGAATGGTCGTGGCCCAGGTTCCCAAGTCCGCGGCGGTCGCATCATAAAGAGCCAGGGTCCCCGAGGAATCCATCATTGCCGCCGCAGCGGCCGTAGCGCCTAATCCGAATTTGCCCGCCAACGTGAAGGTCGTGGGCACCCGGGTGGCGAAATCAGATTCACCTAGCCGTTGTCCGTTCTCTAGCACCACCATGGCGGGCTCGATGTACCCTCCGTAGTTCGCATGTGCATTATTGATGAAGCCGAAATGTAGTGAAGCGAAAACAGGTCGGTCGTAATTGTTTGGCACATAGTACGGAACCATTTCACCGGTCTTATCGAGCTTGTACCTTGTGATCGTGTGGTTCTCGACCGTGTGGGTACCAGCCATGCGGTAGACCACGGGGATCGGGATCTCCCCTGCAACCGTCGCTACCGGAAAGGTCAGGCCAAGCGCCCCCGCGTGGGGGTCCACCGACCAGCCTTCACCGTTTCCGGTGACCTGTTCGGGGTAAAGAATTCGCATGGGCGCTTGAGCCTGTGCGTTCACCAGCGCCACACAAGCTATCAGCAAGCTTTTCAGGAGACTTTGAGAATTGGACATGAATGGGACCTCGAATCAGTCGGTCGGCTTAAAGAGAATTCAGGATCGAGCCGCTTCACTCACGCCAGGCCAAACCCTGTCCGCCTTCGCCCTGGCTGATATGAATCAACTTCAATGGGCAATGGGACGCGGGAGGGCGGCCGGGACTTTTAATTGCCACGGATACAGGGGCACTTTCTTCGCCAGGAGGAAGGTGGATCCGCCCATTCGTCTGAGCCTCGTCCTTGGCCTGCCAGCCATTGAGCCAGAACCCGAAATGAATGGTAGTGGGTCCTTCATTCTTAAAGGCCAGCGCGTAACCCGTGGCAGTATCCACAATTCGGTACTTGATGACGATCGCCGGACCTTGGCTCTGGTTATCGCTTTTGGGCACGCGGAGCTCGGACCAAGGGAGGCGGGCCAATGCTTGAGCCGGGGTATCCGCCAGCAAAGGTGAGACGACCCCGAGCACGGGCAACAACATGGCAAAAGGAAATGCACGGTAGTTAAGAGACATGGATGGACTCCTCATTTTTCGGATCATGGCGCGCAGATCACTGGGTTGACGCGGACGGTGGCGGTGGCGGTCTTGGTGGTGTCGGCCTGGCTTTGGACCGTGACGGTGTAGGTGCCCGCAACCTGGGGCGCGGTCCAGGTCACATTCAGGCCAGTGCCGCTGAACGTGCCGCCGGACCAGGTCCAGGAAACGGTCATGTCGGAGGTCCCGCTGAGGGAAGCCGTGAGCGCCTGGGATCCACCCACCGGCATGGACACCAACGCGGGTGAAAGCGTGATGGTGATGGGAGCAGGTGGATTCACAGTCAGCACGGCGGTGGCAGAAGTCGCACCGCCGGCGCTGTTGGTCACCACGACCGAGAAGGTGGCAGCGTTGTCGCTGATCACTGTGGCGGGCGTGGTGTAGCTGGCGGAGGTCGCGCCGCTGATGGCGCCGCTGTTCTTCTGCCACTGGTTGGTGAGGGGCGCCGTGCCCGAAGCGACAACGGTGAATGGCGCGGCGGCAGGGACAGTTACGGCCTGGCCGATGGGCTGCGTCGTGATGCTCGGCGCGGTGGGGGCTGCGGTCACGGTCAGCGTGGCGTTGTTGGAAGTCGCGCTACCGGTGCTGTTGGTCACCACGACCGTGAAGGTGGAAGCGTTGTCGCCGATCACCGTGGCGGGCGTGGTGTAGCTCACTGACGTCGCGCCGCTGATGGCGGCACCGTTCTTCGACCACTGATAGGTGAGGGGCGCCGTGCCCGTGGCGGTAACGCTGAACGTCGCAATTGCGCCGACGGTGGCGGTCTGGCTCACGGGCTGAGTCGTGATCGTCGGCGCGGTGGGTGCTGCGGTCACGGTCAGCACGGCGTTGGTGGAAGTGGCGCTGCCGGCGCTGTTGGCCGCCACGACCGAGAAGGTGGCAGCGTTGTCGCCGATCACCGTGGCGGGCGTGGTGTAGCTCACTGACGTCGCGCCGCTGATGGCGGCACCGTTCTTCAACCACTGATAGCTGAGAGGCGCGGTACCTGAAGCGACCACGGTGAACGTCGCGGTGGCCGGGACGGTTACGGTCTGGCCGGTGGGCTGCGTCGTGATGGCCGGTGCGGTGGGGGCTGCGGTCACGGTCAGCAGAGCGCCGTTGGAGCCGGTGTTGCCCAGACTGTTGGTCACGATCACGTCGAACGTGGCACCGTTGTCGCCGATCACCGTGGCGGGCGTGGTGTAGCTGGCGGACGTCGCGCCGCCGATGGCGGTGCCGGTCTTCCGCCACTGGTAGGTGAGGGGCGCCGTGCCCGAGGCAGCGACACTGAAGGTCGCAGTGGCGCCGACGGTGGCGGACCAGACCGCGGGCTGTGTGGTGATGGCCGGCGCTGAATTGACAGTCAGCGTGGGGGCGTTGGAGACGGCGTTGCTAATGCTGTTCGACACCATCACCGAGAAGAGCGCCCCGTTATCGTCGATCACTGTGGCAGGTGTGGTGTAGCTGGCCGACGTCGCACCGCTGATGGATCCACCGTTCTTACTCCATTGATAGGTGAGGGGCGCTGTGCCCGTGGCGGTGACATTGAAGGTCGCGGTTGCGCCGACGTTGACGGCCGCATTCGCGGGCTGGGCCGTGATGGTCGGCGCGGTGCCCGCCGGGTTCACGGTCAGCACGGCATTGGTGGAGATCGCGCTGCCGGCACTGTTGGTGACCACGACCGAGAAGGTGGAAGCGTTGTCGCCGATCACCGTGGCGGGCGTGGTGTAGCTGGCGGAGGTGGCGCCGCTGATGGACGTACCGTTCTTGCTCCATTGATAGGTGAGGGGTGCCGTGCCCGTGGCGGCGACGTTGAAGGTCGCGGTTACGCCGACGGTGACGGTCGCGTTTGCAGGCTGGGTTGTGGTGCTTGGCGCGGTGGCGCCCACCGTGAAGGCGCTGGCGGAGTTTGCCAACCCCCCGGGTGTCACGATCTGGATGAGCCCTGTGGCGGTGCCCGTAGGCACCGAGGTCGTGATCTGTGTGGCGCTCACAACGGTAAAAGTGGCTGTGGTGCCCTTGAATTTCACGGCGGTGGCACCCGTCAGATTCGTGCCGGTGAGGGTCACTGCGGTGCCGATCGCACCCGCTGTAGGTGAGAAGCTCGTCAGGGTGGGCGCCGGAGCCACGATGAAGTTCGTGGCGGAACTGGCGGTGCCTGCGGGCGTCGTCACCTCAATGAGGCCCGTGGTGGCCCCGACAGGCACCGTCGTGAGGATCTGCGTAGGGCTTGTTACGCTGTACGTGGCTGTCGTTCCGTTGAATTTCACCGCGGTCGCGCCTGTGTAATTGGTGCCGTTCAGTGTCACGGTCGAGCCCCCGGGACCTGAAGCCGGAGTAAAGCTGGAGATTTGGGGAGCAGGGTAGTTGACGGTGAAGTTGTAGGGAAATATTGAGGCTGAAGATGCCGTCCCTCCAGGAGTCGTGACCTGGATGGGTCCTGTTGTGGCCTCAGATGGTACCGATGTTGTGATCTGCGTGGCGCTGACCACCGTGAAGGTGGCGAGGGTGAAATTGAGTTTCACCGTGGTTGCGCCGGTGAAATTCGTGCCTGTGAGGGTTACGGCGGTGCCGACTGCACCCGACGTCGGAGCAAACCCCGAAAAGGTCGGCGCAGGGGTGAAGTTGGTGTACGAATTCGTGGTACCGCCAGGGGTTGTCACACCTATCTTCCCTGTGCTGACACCAGAAGGAACCGTAACGGTGATCTGTGTGGGGCTGTTCACAGTGAAATTGGTGGTGCTGACATTCCAATAGAATGTCACCTGGCTGGCGCCCGTGAAATTGGTGCCGGTCAATGTCACGATGGTTCCCGCAGGACCACTGGTGGGTGAGAAGGAGGAAATCGTCGGCACCGCCTGAAGCGCGAAGCCGCAAGCAAGTGTCAAGGCCGCGCACAGAAGAAATCGCTTGATTGAGGAAATGGTTGGGAGCGTGATGGCGGCCTTCATTTCGCACCGCCCTTCTTGAACACCAGCCGAGGCGTACTGGGAGGAATCGGCAATTCGTTTCAGTCGGTTCAACATGGCGCTCACTTTTCCAGGGGTTGTTTTCGCAAGGGCTGGGCTAGGCACACGGCGGTCTTCCACGATTGCTCCTAAAGGTCTTGCCTTCGATCGGGCGATCGTCTGCCCTAGCTCATTTTTTAATCGGGTGGCGCAGGGGAGGGCTCCTATTGGGTTCCACAGGGGTCAGCCTTTCGCAACCGTAGCAGAAAAATTACCGAGCAGAGTCAACCAAGGCCTAACGGTCGATTGATTCCGCTTAACGGTGCGACGTAGACCCGATCCTTGTGAAAAACAAACCGATAAATTGCGATGAATGGCATCCCCGCGCCATTGATCATAGAAAAGGGTCCGAAAAAAAACGGCCCCAAACGGGGCCGCATTTGCTGATCGGGACGACTTAACGGGAATTGATCACCACCAGCCCCTGCCCTGCGTGGAAGAGCCGAATCCCACCCAGGTGGGGCGGCGGAATTGGGCGCTCATCTCCTGGTGGTTGCCCCATACGCCCTGGGCCACTTTGACCTCATTGAGGTCCACGGTGGCGGGCTCCCAGGAGCGTTCCACGATGAGCTGGAAGGGGTAGGCCTTGGAGGACATCCAGCCCGGATCATCGGCGACGACGTAGACTACCTGGGCTTCGTTCTTGGGATTCTTGAAGGTGACTTCGGGGTTGCCCGTGGGAATCATGTTTTGCAGCATCCCCTCCTGCAAATTGCCCCACTTGTTCATCATGACCAGGCGGAACCAGCCCCGGTTGGGGTGGTTGAGGCTGACGTGCAGGGTGCCTTTGGCGGGCACCACGAACGAGTACCCTTTCCAACCTTCAGGGAAATCGGCGTAGTCGCTGACTTCCAGTGCGTCGTCCGCCACGCGGCTGCAAGGTACGAAGCCCTGCCGGGACATGAACTGGATTTCCGCCAGGATGTCGCGATGCCCCCAGAAGAAGGCGTTGGGCATGAATTGGCAAGGTTGCCAATACTGCTCCCGGCCATGCACCCGAGCAGGCACGCCGCTGATCAGCACGCCATGGACCGGCAGGGTGTTCGGCGAAATTCTGTGATCCAGGGACGAGGCCACTGGTGACCCGCCGGAACCCGGCCCGCCCCCGCTCGGACGGCCGCCGCCCGAGCCTCTCTGATCCTGGCCAATGACATCCCGGTCAGACGGTGGGACAAAATGAGCCGGTGAGGGTTGACGCTCAGCGGGCTGCTGCCTGCCGCGGTCCTGGCCAAAGAGCCCGAGGGCCAGGAAACCGGTGGCTGTGATGGCAGCTACGATTCTGGGTCCGTTCATGGGTACCTCCTGAAGGTGGTTGGGGTTCGGGAAGGCATAATCCAAAGCCGTGCCACTTCGTTCTAAGTGTGGGTCGGCCGTGAAGGTTATGCTAGATCTTCTCCTGCGTTGAATATTTAGATGAAAGGAACACTCCACTTGTTTGGCACCATTCAACATATTCATTTCGTGGGCATTGGTGGCATCGGCATGTCGGGCATAGCCGAAGTGCTGGTGAACCTGGGTTTCCGGGTCTCGGGGACGGATCTGAAAGAGAGTGCCGTCACCGAGCGTCTTCGTTCCCTCGGGATAGAAGTGAACCTTGGTCATGAGGCAAAACACATCGAAGGTGCGCAGGTTGTGGTGATTTCCAGCGCCGTCCGGGAGGATAACCCTGAAGTCCTGGCCGCCCAGGCCGCCAAGATCCCGGTGATCCCAAGAGGTGAGATGCTCGCTGAGCTCATGAGGTTGAAGCGGGGGATCGCCGTGGGCGGATCCCACGGGAAGACCACCACCACCAGCATGATCGCCCAGATCCTGAGCCAGGCGGGATTGGACCCCACCATCGTCATCGGCGGCAAGCTCGGAATCCTGGGTTCCAATGCAAAGCTCGGCAAGGGCGACTATCTGGTGGCGGAAGCCGACGAAAGCGACGGCAGTTTCCTCATCCTGAATCCCACCCTGGCGGTCATCACGAATATTGATCGTGAGCACCTGGATCATTACAAGGACATCGAGGAAATCCGCGCTGCCTTCGTGGAATTCGCCAACAAGGTGCCCTTCTACGGCTCCGTTTTCGCCTGCATGGACGATCCTAACGTGGCCCGCGTGCGGCCCCTGCTCAAGCGCCAGGTGAGGACCTACGGCACGAATGCGCAAGTGGATATCAGGGCCCACGACATCCATCAGGATGGTTTCGTCAGTACATTTTCCGTGACGGCCTTCGGCGAAGCCCTCGGCGATTTTTCCATCAATGTGCCAGGCCACCACATGGTGCTGGACGCCCTCGCCGCCATCGGCGTGGCGCTGGAACTCGGCGTGGCCAGGGACCAGATCCGGACCAGCCTGGCGACCTTCGATGGCGCCGAACGGCGCTTCACAAGGAAGGGGGAAAAGGACGGCGTCCTGGTGGTGGATGACTACGGCCATCATCCCACCGAGATCGCCGCCACCTTGAAGGCCGCGCGGAAAGGCTTCCCGGAACGCCGCATCATCGCCGCCTTCCAGCCTCACCGCTACACGCGGACCAAGGCCCTGCTCGAGGAATTCTCCCGCGCTTTTTTCGAGGCGGATGTCGTGGTCATCACCGATATCTACGCCGCCAACGAGCCCCCCATCCCGGGTCTTTCGGGAGCAAGTGTCGTGAAGGGCCTGCGGGCCCATGGCCAGCGGGAGGTCCACTCCATCCCCAAGGTGGAAGACCTGCCGGAATTTCTGAAAAGCCTCACCAAGGAAGGTGACCTGCTCATCACCTTCGGTGCCGGAACCATCACCAACGTGGGTCCTGCCTACCTCGCCCTTTGATTGTTCAAACGCTGATTAAGGAATCATTCATGAAGGCAATCGCCCTTTCTGTTCTCATCGCCCTACCCCTGGCTGCGCAGGTGTCGGCGCCCACTCCAGCGCCGCGTCCCGCGTGGTTCCCGTCCAAGAGCTATCGCGCCGATATCCCGCTCCCCAACTCCGGGAAGGCCTATACCCACCATGTGGAGCTGGTGGCCTACGCCAGCGTGCTCGCCGCAGCGGCGCCGGACCGCGTGAAGCTGCTTACCCTGAACATCACCGAAGAGGGCCGCCCCCAGCCTTTCCTGGTCATCGGCAGCCCCGCAAATATCGCGAAACTGGACCAACTGAAAGCCAACAATGCCAAGCTCGCCGACCCCCGGAGCTGTTCCAGCCAGGAAGCCGAGCGCATCGTCCACGACAACCCTGTTTTCGTGTGGCTGGGCTACAGCATCCATGGCGCCGAGCCCAGCGGCAGCGAAGCAGCGCTCGCGGTGGCCTACCACTATGCCGCCGCTCTCGATGCCGATGTATTGAAGCAGCTGGATCGCGTGGTGCTGCTGATGGATCTCACCCAGAATCCCGATGGACGGGAACGGGCCATCCAGTCGGTATCGGAGGTCCTCCAGGGCATCAATCCCTCGGATCCCCAGGATGCGCAAAACACCAGCCGCTGGCCAGGCGGGCGCTTCAACCACCGGCTGTTCGATCTCAACCGCGACTGGGCCTGGCAGACCCAAGGCGAGAGCCGTGCCAAGGCGGCGGCCTATCTGCAATGGAATCCCCAGGTATTGGCGGACCACCATGAGATGTCGGCGGAAAGCAGCTACTACTTTCCACCGACCATGCAGCCGATCCATGACGCCATTCCCACACCCATCTCAGGCCATTGGCAGCAGACCTTCGGCAAGGGCGTGGCAAGGGCCTTCGACGCCAATGAATTCAATTTTTTCAGCAAGGACATTTTCGATCTCTTCTATCCCAGCTACGGCGACAGCTGGCCCAGCCTGCACGGCGCCGTGGGCATGACGTTTGAAATGGCGGGCCAGGTTGGCCTGGCCTACCGCCGCCGGGATGGCGAAACCCTGACCCTGGAAAAGCGGGTCCAGCGCCACTTCACCGCGAGCCTCGCCACCGTGCAGACCGCCGCTGAGAACCACGAGGCTCTGCTCATGGATTTTCAGAAAGTCCGCCGGGAGCGGTTGAACCTCGGGGAGCGTGCGGGCGCCTTCTTCATCGCCGAAGGCCCGGATCCGGGCCGTTCCAGAGCCCTGGTGGAGCTGTTGCGCCGCAACGGCATAGAAGCGCAGCGACTCACCGAAGGGCTGGGCACCGCGAATCTCGACCCCATCGGCGTTGGTGTTCTGCCGGCCACGGTCAAGCCCGGGAGTTACCTGGTCCCGCTGGATCAACCGCTCGGCGCGCTGGCCGAGGCGCTGCTCCAGAAGGAAGCGAAAATGGGTCCCAAGCCCAGTTACGACGTCACGGGCTGGAGTCTTCCCTTGAGCTTCAATGTGCCCGCCTGGTATGCAAAAACACGACCCAAAGTAGGCGTCGAACCAGTCCCGGAACCCAGCAATGTCGCCATTCCGGAAGCCCGTTCCGCCTATATCCTGCCGGCGGGCTTTGAAGGCCGGGAACACACGCTGGCGACCCTGCTCGGCGAAGGATTCCGGGGCACCGTGGCCACCGAACCGTTCGGGATGGTGAATCAGCGTTTCGAACCCGGTGCTGTGGTGTTCCCGTTGCGCCTGAACGATGGCGCCAAATTGTTGGCCCGGATCAGGGAGCTCGCGGCGCGAAACCATCATCCCGTTCTGGCCGCCGACACCGCCCTTTCCGATTCTGGGCCGGACCTGGGTTCGGATCGCGTATATGCCCTGACCGCTCCAAAGGTGGCCGTCCTGGTGGATCGCCCGGTGGATCCGACGGCCCTGGGCGCGGTGATGCACACCCTTCGCGAGACGGGCATCGCGTTCGCCCAGGTGCGCGCCGATCGGATTGGCGACGCCCGGCTCCACCGTTATACCCATATCATCCTGGTGGATGACAATTCCGCCGGCAAAGGCTGGCAGCGGGTCCTGGGCGAAGGCGGAGCGGCCAAGCTCAAGGCCTGGACCAATGATGGCGGTGTGCTGCTCGGCCTGCAGGGCGGCGCTGTCTACGCCAGCCGTGCGGGGCTCGCGGATGCAGGGTTCCAGTTCCTTGCCAAGGATGCCGAAGAAGCCCGACTGAAAGAGAAAGATGCCAAGCGCGAGCCGCCGAAGCCCGATGCGGCGGACCTGATCCAGCCCTGGTCCGGCCGCGAGCAGCGCGATCTGCAGGAGACCATTCCTGGCGCCCTGCTCCACGTGAAAGTGGACCTGAGCCATCCCCTGGCCTGGGGCCTGCACACCGCCGACGCCGCCGTGCTGGACACCAGCGACAGCATCCTGGAATTGAGCCCCGGCGGGGAGAACCCCATCTACTATCCTGGCAATCCGAAGAAAGATGCGAAGGACTCGAAAAACCTTTCCGAAGGCGAACCGCTGAAAGTCTCCGGACTGCTGCCCAAGGCCCTGGAGCCGCGATTGCGGCTTACGTCCTACGCCCTTCGGGAACATCGCGGCGCGGGCGCTGTGATCCTGTTCGCAGGCGATCCGGTGTTCCGCGGCATGAGCGCCTTCACCACCCGGGCCTTCCTGAATGCGATCTTCTTCGGCGCCTACCGCGCCAGCCACGAGGATTGAGCAAGGCCTGGTTATTTTTTCTGAAGGCCCCTGCGACCTGAATTGATGATCATCTACGAATGCATTGGATGCTGCCTCAACGTGGAACCAACCTGAGCAAACGGTCATAACACCACTGTGCAGCCACATTCACGGCTTGGTTCGAGGGTGGTCCCCATTGAAACATTCCTATGCGATCTTCCGTCGTTCTTTCCAGATTCTGCTTGTTGCCTTGGGTACTGCATCGTTTTCCCTGCATGCCCAAACAACACTGGGCCATGGTTTGTCGCTGTTCAACCTCACGCCCGTAGGGGCAACTCCATGGCGCCTGATGCTGTCGGGTGCAGCTGGGAAATGGCCCAACTTCAGTGAATCCGATCCCGGATTCGCCCGGCTGGTGCTTTCCGGACTTGAGGTCCGATTGCTCCAGAAGGAGCAATGGCAGCGCTTCCTGACTGATTCCGGACCTGAACTTGACCCTAAAACAATCCGTTGGGCGCTCCTGGATTCCGCCTCCAAAATCCAGACATCGGGGGCGGGGCTTCCTGATTCTGCGATGGTCGAAAGCATCCTCCGGAAGGACCTCGGCGCGCTCCCCTGGGACACGCTGGAAGCGGTGCTCCGTGTCGAGCCCAAGCATGGCGAAGCTCGGCTGGCCCTGGCGGAGTGGGCTCTCGCCTGGGCTGCGCCGGATCTCTTCAGGAATCCCGAAGCCAATGCCTCAAGGCAATCCCGCATGTTCATCAATGAACGAACGGAGTCGGATCAGGCTTTGAAAAAATTGCTGGTAGTACCCGATTGGCCCTCACAATTGGATTTGGGTGGTGCTGAAGCGGGTGGGCGCTTTGGCCGCCTCTTGAAGAAGAGCGCCTCTGCTTCCCGCATCGAAGAAATGAGCAGTCAGGTATTGGAGGCCCTTCGCAGCGACCCAGCCAATGATCGCCTACAAGGAAACCTTGCCTTCCTTCTCTCGAATCTAGCGCCCGATCCAGCGGACCGGATGGTAGCCGACATTGAAGAGATCGAACCCCTCCCAGGCCAGGTCTGGCCACCCCTTCCCCTCATCCATGCGAGCGCGGAGCTGTTCCGTATTCAAAACCGGTGGATCGAAATCCGGCGACTGATGGCAGCCTGGTCCCGCCCTGAAGATCCCCTTTTCCTGACCTCAGCGAAATGGGACAAGCACATCGTCCGCGAGGCTACCCTGAAAGCTTACGGCCTTCAGGCGGAGAGCTGGCTCGATGGCTGGGCCACGCTGCTCCCGGCCTTGAATACCTTGCGCGACATGGCCGGAAACAACTACCACGAGATGGCCGAGCTGCTTCTGGCCAAGGCGAATATTCCACCTGGGGACATCGAGTTCCTGAAAAAGATCGCCGAGCTGGTGGGACGACCGGCCCTGGCCCCTCCCAGCATGCCTAAACCCACGCCGCCATGGCGCCTGAAAGTGCGCGGCAAAGACGACCAGGCCCGCCTTCGGGAGGCCTTTGATACACGCCTGGTTCTGCTGCCTTGGCTTACATCGGAGCGATTTCTTGAACTCTCGCCCAACCTCGAAACCTCCATCGCGCTTTTACTAGGGGACGAGATCATCCTGAGCGGGCCAGACTTCCCGGTGCCTGAAACCCTGGCCGACACCCTCCGCGCCAATCGTCGAGGCAGGCTTTACGCCGCCTGGGAGCGGGCTTCCAAGGAGCCCGAAGCATCTGGGCCAAGGAATCAACGGATCGACCTCATGCTCGAACGGATGCCCGTCCGTGCCCTGGAAACGTTTCTGGCGCTGGACCTGTCGAAGGAAAGCCGGGGCGCCGATTTGCAGGACTGGGACCTGGATGAGAATCTCTGGTTCATTCAGAGCCAGCATGCCACCCCCGACGTGGAAGATCGCCTGCGCCACTGGCCCTTGGATGCTCCGCGATGGGTGGCCTTGGCCTTCTGGACCAGCTTCATCCCCAGCCACCCAGGGCCTATTTCCCTCGCAGAACAGCTCCCCAGTTGGAGGGCCGGATTGAGTCTCCAGCTCTGCCTGCCGGCGCAGATCCATTTGCAGTTGGCCGAGGAATTTCAACGGCGGCATGCCTGGAAACAGATGCGGGGATGGTTCGAACCCGCCTGGATTGAACTTCGGAATTTGAAACCAGCAGACCCTCGCCGGAAAGCACTGCTGGAAGAGTTGGGGTCGGTGTTTGTGTCCGGCCTGGAGCACTGCTACACCAAGTTGGGCAGAAAAGGGGAGCAGCGGACTTTGAGGGAGGAATGGGAAAGGATGCAGACATCAAGGCATTAGCCCTCACTCTGAAAAGTTCGCCCCGCCGTTCGTACGCGATGGGGAGGCAGGTGCGGCTCATCCAGGAAAGAAAGCAGTCGGAATCCGAGCAGGAACCATGATGGCCTCATACAACAAGACATCTCGTACGAGAAGGACCGCGCCCTCCGCTATGCTGGGTATTGAAACCCTGGAGCATTGATGGCCCTTACCCGCGACCAGCTTGTCCGCCGCGCTGCACGTGAGTTGCAGGATGGTTTTTACGTGAACCTCGGCATCGGCATTCCCACGCTGGTGGCGGGTGCCATTCCCGAAGGCATGGAAGTCATCCTGCAAAGCGAAAACGGATTGCTGGGGATGGGGCCCTTCCCTTCAGCCGAAGAGGTGGACGCGGATCTCATCAACGCGGGCAAGCAGACCGTGACGGCGGCCCCGGGCGCGAGCTTCTTTTCCAGCGCCGACAGTTTCGCCATGATCCGCGGCGGCAAGATCGACCTGAGCATCCTGGGCGCCATGCAGGTGGATATCGAAGGCAACCTGGCCAATTGGATGATCCCCGGAAAAATGATCAAAGGCATGGGGGGCGCCATGGATCTCGTGGCCGCGGCCAAGCGCGTGGTGGTGGTCATGGACCACACCAACAAGAACGGCGAGTTCAAGATCCTGCGCAAATGCAACCTGCCGCTCACGGGCACGCGCTGCGTGGACCGCATCATCACCGAGCTGGCGGTCATCGACGTGGTTCCGGGCCGCGAAGGCCTGCGCCTGGTGGAGGTCGCGCCCGGCGTGACGAAGGAAGAAGTCCAGGCCAGGACTGAACCACCCCTGGTGATGACCAATGTTCGTGAGATGGAGGTATGAATCCATGCAGATCCTGCTGGTCCTTTTCCTTGCGCTTCCGCTGATGGCCTGCGCAGGCGGTGATCTCACCCCCCCTGCGCGAAAAACCCGCGTGAGCGCCGGCCGCCTGCAGAGCGACCATGCAAGTGTCTTCAAACCCACCCTCGCGCTCAGTCCCAAAGCCGCGAACCTGGCCCCTGGCGCAACCCAAAGTTTCAGCGCCCTGATCAACTACGAGCCCGACGGGCCGCGTTTCCCGCGCCAACCTGTCAAGTGGACCGTGCTGGAAGCCGAGGGCGGCGAGATCACACGGACGGGCTTCTACACTGCGCCATCGAGCTCCGGCACTTACCAAGTGAAGGCCGAGCGGGAGGATCACCCGGGCGTTTCGGACACTGCGACGGTCACCGTGGTGGCAAAGGCGGCACCGGAATCACCCAAGGAATAATTGCCAGATGCCGAATCTCTACCGCCTCATCCGACCGCTGCTCTTCTGCCTGGACGCTGAGCGGGCGCACGATCTGGCGTTCTGGGCCGGCGGGCTGGCGCAGCGGTTTCCGCTGCCGGATCCGAAACTTGAGCCCAGCCTTGCGGTAGAAGCCTTTGGCCTGCGCTTTCCATCCCCCCTGGGACTGGCGGCGGGATTGGACAAAGGGGCCCGGCTGTTGCCTTTCTGGAAATCCCTGGGCTTCGGGCACGTCGAGATCGGCACCGTCACGCCCCGGCCCCAACCCGGAAACCCCCGTCCGCGCCTGTTCCGCCTGCCCTCGGAAGGCCTGATCCTGAATCGCATGGGCTTCAACAGCGAGGGCGCTGAGGTTGTGGCCGCACGCTTGAAGCAGCGTCCCACTGGCCTCATCGTTGGGGGCAATCTTGGCAAGAACAAAGCCACGCCCGAAGAGAATGCCCTTGATGATTACGCGACAGCCTATCGCCTGATCGCACCCCAGGTGGACTACATTGCACTCAATGTGAGTAGTCCCAACACACCGGGTCTGCGAAATCTTCAGGCCCCGAAGGCCCTGGAACCGCTGCTTTCCGGAATGCTGGAAATACGGAAGGAAATGGGCCTGGAGGCTCAGCCCCTCCTGCTCAAACTGGCCCCGGACCTGGCTTTCGAGGAGCTCGATGCCATCGTGGAGGTCGCCGTGTCTTCGGGAATTTCCGGCCTCATCGCCACCAATACCACTTTGGATCGGAGCATCGTGAGCGCGGAAAACCATTTCAAGGTCGAGGCCTGGGGCCACGGAGGCCTCTCCGGCCGAGGTCTTGCCGCCAAGGCCCGGGCCGTGCGACTGCGGCTATTGGAAGCCCTGAAGGGACGCCTGCCTTTGATTGCCTGCGGAGGTATCGGTTCGGTCGAAGATGTGGCCCAAGCCATGAAAGACGGCGCTGTCCTGGCGCAGATCTACACCGCCTTGATCTTCGAAGGGCCAGGTCTGGTGGGCCGGATCCACCGGGAGTTGCTGCCTTTCATGCGCGAGCCCTAAAGCGTCTCTGGCGGATCTGTTTCTTCATCAAAAAGCCCCCTTTGAGGCTGGAAGATTCCTGGACGTTCCAGGCCCCGGATCAGGGCCATCAGGCTGCGTTCGAAAAACGACCGGAAGGGGATATCGAAGATGTGCAGGCCCGGGGCCTTCAGCACTTCCTTCACCACGGGCGCGGGGGTGGAAACCTGCCAGGTGCCCAGGATCAGCATGTGGATCTGGAGCATGAGTTCCAGGCCCTGACCGGGACCAAGGAACGGCAACCGTTGTTCCAGCTTCCGGGCGGTGCGTGTGGCCCGGTTGGCCAGGAATTCCCGGAACTTCAGGATGGCCAGGCGGTCGACGTTGTGCTCCAGCACGGTGTGGAGAATGCTCAGCAGCCCCGGCAACTCTGGGCGGGATTCCAGTGCTTCCACCACCAAGGCTGTCAGGGATTCCGCGCCCAGCGGCACCTTGGAACCGCCCAGACTTTCGTCCATGGCTTCGAAGAATCCCAGGAATCCTTCCTCGGAAAGGATCAAGAAGAGTTGTTCTTTAGTATTAAAATAAATAAAGATAGTACCTTTTCCTAAGCGACATTTTTGAGCGATCTCTGCCATGGTGATGACTTGAAAGCTGGAGGCCTTGAACAATTCCAAGCCTGCGGCCAGGATCTCCCGCCGCCGTTCTTCTTTCTGGTGAACCAGTCTCGCCCGCTGTTGAACCATGGCACCTCCGGTTCGGTTTTTGTTTAATGACCATCAGTCATTAATATAGATGACTGATGGTCATTTGTCAAAATGGATGGCACCAAGGCTCGGGAAAAGTCAGTGGACTGGGTCGACCTCCAGATTGGAGGATCCTGACGGCAAGCATCCTGGCGCATTTCTATCGATCAGGAGACGCCCTAGGATGGCCTGAATAACGCTATTCTCCGATGGGACGGTGACATGGTGAAGCGGGCACCCATCAATTTCGTGGCCAAGGCCGTGAACGCCTTGGCGGGTGAGGGGCTTAGCTGCTTCCGGCCAAGCTCTCGCAAGGCCGGTCGCCTGCTGCTGCCCTTGGAATATTCGGCGATGGAAATAAGCTAGATGCTCTCCGGTTCGAGCGATCCGGGCGCCGATTCGGCGCTGCTCCATCCCTTTTTCGAGCGGGCCGCGCAGCGCTGGCCCGAACGGCTGGCGCTGGATCTTCCGCCCTGCAGGGAGCACCCGGAGCGCCGCACCTTCACCTATTCCGAGCTGCTGGAGCTCTCCAATGTCCTGGCTGGCCCGCTGGCGGGCCTTCTTTCCTCTGAGTGCGTGGTAGCCATACTGCTTCCGCGCACGTCGCAGCTGCTCTACGCGGCCCAGCTAGCGGTGCTCCGGACAGGCGCGGCGTACACCTGCATCGATCCCGCTTTTCCCGATGAACAGTTGAGGGACATCCTGGAGGATTCCGAAGCCGTCGCCCTGCTCACCGACGGGGAAGGCCAGGCCCGGGCCCGGCGCGCGGGGTTTGATGCCACCCGGATTTTCAACACCACGGAACTCCGGCTCCCCGCCAACCCGCCGCCCCCCGCCGTTTGGCTGCGGCCTGGGAGCCTCGCCTACCTCATCTACACTTCGGGCACCACGGGCCGGCCCAAGGGCGTGATGATCGAGCACCGCAGCATCGCCAACCTCGTCGGCTCGAATATCCAGGAATTCGGACTTACGCCGTCGGACCGCGTCGCCCAGGGTTCCTCGCCTTCATACGATTCATCGCTGGAGGAGGTCTGGCTGGCCTGGGCCGCGGGCGCGGCAGTGGTCGTGCTGGACGACGAGTCCATGAGGTTAGGTCCGGACCTCGTGCCCTGGTTGCGCCATGAACGCATCACCGTCCTGTGCCCCCCGCCGACCCTCCTGCGCACGACCGGCTGCAAGAACCCCCAGGCGGCATTGCCGGAACTCCGGCTTCTCTATGTCGGGGGCGAGCCACTTCCCCAGGATGTGGCTGAAAACTGGGGGCGGGGTCGCCGTCTGGTGAACGGCTATGGCCCCACGGAGTGTTCAGTCACCTGTCTGCGCGTTGATATCACTGAGGAAACACCCATCACCATCGGCCGGCCCGTGCCGGGTATGCGCGCCTGGGTGCTCGATCCGGCGCTGGAAGAAACCCCGGAAGGCGGCCTGGGCGAGCTTTGCCTGGGGGGCATCGGCCTCGCTCGGGGGTACCGCCACAGTCCCGAACTTACCGCCCTGAAATTCCCGGTACACCCACTGCTGGGCCGGATCTACCGTACCGGCGACCTTGTGCGCCGGGGGGCGGATGGCTGCTTCTTCTACCTCGGCCGCATCGATGCGCAGGTGAAGCTCCGCGGCTACCGCATCGAACTGGAGGCCATCGAGGCGCGCCTGGCGGAGTGCGAGGGGGTGCGTGAGGCGGCCTGCCGCATCCAGGGCGAAGGCGCCATGCAGACCCTGGTGGCTTTCATCGTGCCCGGATACTTCGAGGCGCCGCCGCCCTTCGGGGACCTGGCAGCTGAGCTTCAGCGGGTGCTCCCAGGCTACATGGTGCCCCAGCGATGGGGCATTCTGGCGGAATTACCGACGACCTCGAGCGGCAAGCTGGATCGCAAGCGGCTTCCGATCCTGGAGAGCGAGGCACGCATCGAGGAACGTCCGCTTGTGTTTCCGCGATCGGCCGTGGAAGCCCGGGTCGTGTGGGCCTTCCAGCAGGTGCTGGAGGCGCGCGGACGGATCTCCATCCACGACGATTTCTTCGCCGATCTGGCGGGCGATTCACTGAGCGCGGCCATGGTGGTTTCACTGCTCCGGGAGGAACCCGCGACGGATTCCGCCACGGTGCGGGATCTCTATGAATCCCGCACCGCTGCTGAATTGGCCGAGCGCCTGGAGGGGGCCGCCCCACCCGGGCCTGAACTTTCCGAGGAAGACTCGCACGCCGCCGGGCACCCATGGCTGACCACGCTCCTGCAGGGAATTTGGCTGCTGGCGGGCCTCCTGCTGGGTTCGCTCCTGGCGTATCTGGCCAGCTTCCGCCTGCTGCCTTTCCTCACCCATCGCCTGGGCCTCATACCCTTCCTCCTGCTCAGCCCGGCCATCTACCTCGCGGGGAAGGCACTTTACACCGTAGGGGCCTCGCTTCTCGTGATCCTCATGAAGCAGATGCTCATCGGCCACTACGTTCCCTTGCGAGCGCCTGTGTGGGGTGGCTTCTTCCTGCGGAATTGGATGGTCCAGCAAACGGCGCGCCTGGTGCCCTGGCGCGCGCTGGAAGGCACTGTGTTCCAGCAGCAGATCCTGCGGGGGCTTGGCGCCCGCATCGGCCGCCGCGTGCACATCCATCGCGGCGTGAATTTCAGCCAGGGCGGTTGGGATCTGCTGGAGATCGGCGATGATGTGGCCCTCGGCCAGGAGGCCACGCTGCGGCTCGTGGATCTGCAGGATGGCCAGATCATCCTGGGCGGGATCACCCTGGGCGAAGGCAGCACGCTGGAAACACGGGCCGGGGTCGATGGCGGCAGCAGCTTGGGGCCGGGCGCTTATCTGACCGCGCTTTCCTCCTTGACCAAGGGCGCCCACATTCCTGCTGGGGAATGCTGGGGCGGTGTGCCTGCCAAGCCCTTGGGGCTCGCGCCGCCGCCACCGAAGCTCCCTGAAGGCGCGCGGAATCTTTCGCAACTTCAGTTCAGCCTTTGTCTAGTCCTGTCGCGGTCGGCGCTGCGCCTGCTGCTGGCCCTGCCTCTCGAGTTACTGACCATCGGCTCGGCGATCGCCTGCGGAATCGACGCGGACCATGCCATGGCCTGGCTTTACAGCTCCGCCCTGGAGCCAAGGGTGCTGCTCGCCGCGGCCGCCTTGGCGGTGCTTCCCGTGCCCATCACCTTGGCGCTGGAAACCCTCGCCATGCGGGCCCTGGGCCGCGTCCAGGCAGGCGCCATCAGTTGCTGGAGCGCCGCGTACCTGCGCGTGTGCCTGAAGGCGGAATTGTTGCAGTCCGCCAGCGATTGGCTCAGCGGCACGCTTTTCTGGCCGGTCTGGTTGCGCGCGGCGGGGATGGCTGTCGGTCCCGACTGCGAGATCAGCACCATCATCGATTCTGTGCCGGAGCTGGTGGAGATCGGCCCTGAATGTTTCTTCGCGGACGGCATCTACCTCGGCGGGCCGTTGATCCATCGGGGCACGGTGGCGCTTGCCCCTGTGAAGCTCGGCAGGAACACCTTCCTGGGCAACCACGTCGTCATCCCCGCCGGGCAGCACCTGCCGGAGGACATCCTGCTCGGCCTTTGCACCGTCGCCGATGATCACGTCGTGCGATCCTGCAGTTCCTGGTTCGGCCAGCCACCCTTCGAATTGCCTCGCCGCGAGGTGGTCGCCTGCGATCGCAGCCTCACGCACGAACCGTCCTTCCTCCGCTACTGGAACCGGGTCGTGTGGGAGTTGGCCCGAGCCACCCTGCCCATAATCCCGGCGCTGGTCCTGACGTTCTGGTTCAAGGTGGTCGCTGTCGCCGAGGCGGCCTTCATCGGGCCGTCCTTCCTGCTGGTGGCGCTGCCCCTGGTGAACCTGGCCACCGCAACTTTCTTCGCGGCCCTCATCCTGGGGCTGAAATGGGGCTTGCTCGGGCGCGTCAAGCCGGGCCAACACCCCCTCTGGTCCTGCTGGTGCAGCCGCTGGGACTTTCTCTATGTCGCCTGGGGCATGTATGCCCGTGGCGGATTATCGGCTCTTGAGGGGACCCTCTTCCTGTCGTTCTATCTGCGCCTGGCGGGCATGCGCATCGGACGGCGGGTGGTGCTGGGACCGGGCTTCGCGCAGGTCGTGGATCCCGACATGCTGACCTTCGAGGATGACGCCACCGTGAACGCCCTCTTTCAGGCCCACACCTTCGAGGACCGCGTTCTCAAGATCGATCGAGTCTGGATCCGCCGCGGCGCGAGCGTGGGCAGCGGAACGGTGCTGCTCTATGGCGCGGACATCGGCGAAGGCACCCACGTCGCGCAGAACAGTGTGGTCATGAAACGCGAACGGCTCCTGCCCGGGCGCAGCTATGAAGGATGCCCGACGCGGACGGGAAGCTGAAATCATCCCAGGCGATGCCGGAGTTCGGAGGCCAATTCCATCTGCGGCGAGGGGATCCGGAGTTCATCATAGAACTCGGCGCGATCCACCAGATCCCCCAGCAGGGCGGCCAGTGCGGCCAGCCCCGGGTTCCAAGGCAACAGCAGCAGTGGACCCAGGAAG
>JANXQX010000102.1 GCA_025353305.1 Holophagaceae bacterium | reverse complement strand
TTTGGTGCGGAAGAGCCGCCGCCCTGAAAACCCGCACGACGAAGTCGTGTGGCCCCGGCTTAGCCGGGGCGGCCCATGCTCCATGCAGGAGCGATCTTCACTCCTCCACCGCTCACGTTATTCAATCTGTGCGAATCGGTGGAATCTGTGGATTCACGGCCTTTTTACGTTTTTTCTGTCCAGCTATTTCAGGCTGAGGTTTGTGGATAATCAGATTGCCGGTTTCTGATTTCATTTGGATGCAGCTGGAGGCACCTGCTCCGCAACCGGGGGCTGGATCTTCTCCACCAGTGTGACCATGCCATCGGCGGTGATGGTGATGATCCAGTAGCGGTCGTAGGTGTCGTGGGCCCAGGCAGGGAAGGGTTCCTTCGCGCCCAGGGCCCTGGCCAGATCCACATGGGGGCCGCGATGCCAGGACAACAGGATGGTCTTGCCGCGCCATTCCTTCAGGATTTCAGCGGCCAGTTCCACGCATTTTTCATTGCTGCGAACCAACGGAACCAGTTTGCTTTTCTCAAGGAACGGCGCGATGGTCTGCCTGGTGCGTTGCAGCTCGGAGACGATCACTACATCGGGTTTCATCGCCGTGATCAGAGGCACCAGGGCCCTGGCGCGGGCCTGGCCGGCTTCGGAAAGCGGCGTGTCCTTGTCGTCTGAAAGCCGCTCGGCGTGACGCAGGATGATGACGATGGTGGGCGTCTTGGGGGGCGGCGGCAACTCCCCAGAGATTGCTGGCAACGCCATCCAGCCTGCCAGGAACAGGGCTGTCGTGAAGCGTGGAACCAGATTCATCATGTCCTTCAACCTAATAACTTCGTTAACTCGCATCATGGCTGTGCCTCCAGCTCTCTGTCCTAGCCTGCCTACCAGCGTTCTACATCGGTCTTTGGCGCCAGGGGCCAGACCTCGGAATCAATTCCATCGATGCGCGTCCCCCCTTGCATCACGTGCCTGGTGTTCACGAGGAAGCTGTGGGGGAACACTGGAGTGGGTTCGCTGGCGGCGTTCAAGCGCTTCATCTGGTCGTCCGCCAACTCCAGACTGAGGGCCTTCAGGTTGGCGTCCAGCTGGTCGAGGGTGCGCGCGCCGAGGATGGGGCTGACGACCCCCGCCCTGGCCCGGCACCAGGCCAGGGCCACCGCGGCCATGCTCTGCCCGGTTTCTTTCGAGATCGCATCCAGGGCGTCCAGGATCTGGTAGGTGCGTTCGATCAGGTACTTGGAATCCGGCTTGTGGCGGCCTTCGCCTTCGGGGTGCCGGTGGCGTCCGTACTTGCCGGACAGCAGGCCACCCTTGAGCGGTGACCAGGGTGTGACCCCCAGACCCAATTCCTGGGCCATGGGCAGCAGGTCACCTTCGACGCTGCGCTCCATCAGGGAGTATTCGATCTGAAGGGCGATGAAGGGCGTCCAGTTGCGGAAGCTGGCCTCGGACTGGGCCTGCACGACTTTCCAGGCCGGGGTATCCGAGATGCCGATGTACCGCAGCTTGCCGGCCCGTACGGCATCATCCAGGGCCCGCATGGTTTCGGCGATGGGCGTGTGGGGATCCGCGAAGTGCAGCCAGTACAGGTCGATGAAATCGGTCTTGAGGCGGCGCAGGCTCTCCTCTAGGTTGAAGGCGATGCTCTTGCGGGAGGCCCCGCCGGCATTGGGATCGCCATTGTGCAGATTCCCGCAGAATTTGGTGGCCAGCACCACGCGCTGCCGCCCGCCGCGCTGCTTGAAATAGTCTCCGATGATGACCTCGGAATGGCCCTTGGTGTAAATGTTGGCGGTATCCAGGAAGTTGCCGCCGGCGCCCAGGTAGCGGTCCAGCATGGCTTCGGAGGTGGTTGCATCCGTGCCCCAACCCCAGTCCTGGCCAAAAGTCATGGTGCCCAGGCAAAGGGGGCTGACGCGCAGCCCCGAGCGGCCCAGGGTGCGGTAATCGGTCAGGTTCGTAGCGGACATGGGCACCTCCTGGACTCGAGTATCCGCATAAGCCTACCCGCATTGGCCCCCTGGAATATGTGACCCATTTTTCATTGCCTTCCCTCATGCTTGGGGGAAACTTGGGCCATCATTAAGCCCTCAAGCAGGAGTCTCAGATGCCAGGCAAGGTAGTTTCATCGCCGCGGGTGGCGGCCATCGTTGGACCTTATCTTTCAGGCAAGACCTCCTTGATGGAGAGCCTGCTCCACAAAGCCGGTGCCATACCCAAGAAAGGCACGGTCAAGGATGGCAACACCGTGGGCGATCCGTCGCCCGAGGCCCGGGGCCGGCAGATGAGCGTGGAAACCAGCATCGCCACCTGCAATTACCTGGGCGAAAGCTGGACCTTCCTGGATTGCCCCGGTTCGGTGGAATTCACCCAGGACACGCTCAACGCCCTGATGGTGGTGGATGTGGCCGTGGTGGTCTGTGAGCCGGATCCGTATCGCGCGCTGACGATCTCGCCGATCATGAAATTCCTGGATGACCATTCCATTCCGCACATCATCTTCATCAACAAGGTGGACACGCATCTGGTGAAAGTGGCCGAGGTCATGGAAGCCCTGCAGTCCGTGAGCGAGCGGCCGCTCCTGCTCCGCGAAATCCCCATCCGCGATGATGACCACATCACCGGGTTCGTGGACCTGGTCAGCGAGCGGGCCTACAAGTTCGTGCCGGGCAAGGATTCCGATCTCATCAAACTGCCCGAGAATCTGCTGCCCGAAGAACATGCGCGGCGGCAGTACCTGCTCGAAGCTCTCGCGGATCACGATGATCATCTGATGGAACTACTGCTGGAAGAATCCGTGCCGCCGCTGGAAGAGATCTATGCGGATCTGCGCAAGGATCTGCAATCGGATCTCATGGTGCCGGTCTTTTTCGGCAGCGCCGAGCAGGACCTGGGCATCACGCGCCTACTGAAAGCCCTGCGCCATGAAGCGCCGGAAGCCGCTCAGACCGCCGATCGCCTGAACGTAGCCAAAAAGGCGCCGCTGGCCCAGGTTTTCAAGACCGTCCACGCCCAGCACATCGGGAAGCTCAGCTGGGTCCGTGCCTGGCGCGGGGATCTCTCCGACGGCATGGCTCTGAACGGCATGACCGTAAGCGGAATGTTCAAGGCGCAAGGGGGCTCCAACACCAAAGTCTCCAAGGCCGTGGAAGGTGAAATCGTGGCTTTGGGCAAGCTGGAAAAGGCCCATACGGGCATCGGACTGGCACCGACCGGTGCCGTGGAATTGGAGTGGCCCACGCCACTTCAGCCCTTGACCTGCATTTCCATCAAGACGGTCAAGGCGGGCGATGAAGTGAAGTTGAGCGGCGCGCTGCACAAGCTCAGCGAAGAAGACGCCTCGCTCACCCTGGAGCACAATTCGGAAACCAAGGAGCAACTGCTTTGGGGCCAGGGAGAAATCCATTTGAAGGTTGCGCTCTCCAAGCTCAAGGGCCGCTTCAACGTGGATGTGTCCTCGGAAATCCCAATGGTCCCCTACAAGGAAACCATCAAGAAAGCCGTGAAGCAGCACGGGCGGTTCAAGCACCAATCCGGTGGCCACGGGGCCTTTGGCGATGTGCACATCGATATCAAGCCCCTGCCACGGGGCTCTGGATTCGAATTCACGGAAACCGTCGTGGGCGGCTCAGTCCCCCGGCAATACTACAGTTCCGTGGAGAAGGGCTCCCTCGAATTCATGAAGCGCGGTCCCCTCGGCTTCAACATGGTGGATTTCGCCGTGAACCTGTATGACGGCAGCTATCACAACGTGGACAGCTCCGATGCAGCCTTCCAGCAGGCAGCCCGCGTGGCCCTGGCCGAGGGCGTGCCGAAATGCGACCCGGTGCTGCTCGAACCCATTCTTGAATTGCGCATCGCCGTGCCCAACGAGTTCACCGCGAAAGCCCAGCGTCTGGTCACCACGCGACGTGCCGGCCAGATTCTCGGTTTCGATGGCCGCGACGGCTGGAATGGCTGGGACGTCGTCAGCGCCTACATCCCGCAAGCCGAGATGAACGACGTCATCGTGGAACTGCGCTCCCTCACCATGGGCGTCGGCACCTTCAGCTGGTCCTTCCATCACCTGCAGGAATTGCAGGGCAAGGAAGCCGAGCGCGTGGTGGAAACCCGAAGGAAAGAGCTCGAAAGATAGGGTTTCAGTTTTCCCGCTGCCCCGCCCTTAGGAGCCGTTGCAAAGTAACCAGTGCTTTTCTGGTTATTTTGTTATGGCTCCTTATGCCGGCCACATCGTGATGGTTAATTAGATTCCCCGCTACGGCTT
>JANXQX010000091.1 GCA_025353305.1 Holophagaceae bacterium | reverse complement strand
TCGATGGAGCCGAAGTTTCCCTGACCATCCACCAGCATGTGCCGCAGGCTGAAGGGCTGGGCCATGCGCACCAAGGTGTCGTAGGCCGGGACATCGCCATGAGGGTGGAATTTGCCGATGACGTCGCCGACGGTGCGCGCCGACTTCCTGTAGGCCCGGTTCCATTCGTTGTTCGCGGCCTTCATGGCATAGAGCACCCGGCGATGGACCGGCTTGAGACCGTCCCTCACATCCGGAAGCGCCCGGCCCACGATCACGCTCATGGCGTAATCGAGGTAGGATTTCCGCATTTCTTTTTCGATTTCGATGGTTTCGGTTCGGGTCATGGGCTACTCGTGTTCTACGTGGAACATTGCACGCTGCTCGAGCGGATTCCCTGGTGATCGCATTCTGGGAGACCCCTGGGCCAGCGAATTAAATATCAATATTTTCAGCTAAAAGCGCATTTGTTTCAATAAAACGGCGGCGGGGTTCCACGGCGTCCCCCATCAGGACGGTGAACATTTCGTCTGCCTGCACGGCATCGTCCACCCGGACCTGGAGCATGGTCCTCCGCGTCGGATCCATGGTGGTCTCCCAAAGTTGTTCAGGATTCATCTCGCCCAGTCCTTTATAGCGCTGAATCATCAGGCCCCGCTTGCCCTCCTCCAGAATCATGGAAAGCATGGCTTCGGGACTTGAAAAGCTCATTTCCTTGGCCATTTTCGTGGTGCCGCCTGCTTCGCTTGCTTCGTTGGCGGCAGCAGAGTCTTCGTCCTCTTTCCCGGTTGTCTTTACCGCCGTTTTTTCGGGCTTGGCCTCTTTGACGCGCTGAAGCTTCAGCTCACCCCCGCCGAAAGCCCTCAGTTCTTCGTGCAGGGCCTTGAGTCGGCGGAATTCGCCCCACAAGGCCACCTGGCTGTCCAGCCAAAGAGTGATGGGGCGGTTCAGGTGCATCCGGGTGATGCGTATGCGGTGGGCAGCAGGAATGGCCGCGTGCGGGGGCTCCTCTTCTTCGAAGCCTAGACCAACGGCCTCGCCGTCAACGTTTCCGGACCCCTCGGCGTCCTCCGTTTTCTGGCGGAGTTCCGGACCCTGGGTCTTTTCTGGCGAGCCCTCGATCGCCTCGGTGGATTCCACCTCGGTCTGGCCTAGGCCGGCCTTGTGTACGGCCTGCGCCAGCTCTTTCACGGCCCCGGAACTATCAAAGCGCTCATCATCCAACAACCCAAAAGCCAGGAGTCCATCCACAAGGGGCCGGGCGTAACCGCGACGATCTAGTTTTGCGTAGAGCTGCTGGACCTCCCCCCACTTCTTCATTTCGCGGACCAGGGCCGCGCCCTTGTGCTCGCTGCCGTCTGGCAGGGTAAGGCTCCAGCCATCCAGGGCCTTTTGGAAAAGGAACTCCTCTAGGGCCCGTTCATCTTTGAGATACTTTTCCGTCTTGCCCTTTTTCACCTTGTAAAGTGGCGGTTGCGCGATGTACAGGTGCCCCCGCTGCACGATTTCCGGCATCTGGCGATAGAAGAAGGTGAGCAGCAGCGTCCGGATGTGGGAGCCGTCCACGTCGGCGTCGGTCATCAGGACGATCTTGTGGTATCGCAGGTTGGCAATCTTGAATTCATCCATGCCGATGCCAGTGCCCAGCGCCTGGATGAGAATGCGCAGCTCCTGGTGGCTCAGAATTTTATCGAATCTGGCTTTCTCTACATTCAAGACCTTGCCCTTCAGGGGCAGAATGGCCTGGTTGGCACGATTGCGGCCCTGTTTGGCTGAGCCACCAGCAGAATCCCCCTCCACGAGGTAGATCTCAGACAGCGCTGGGTCTTTTTCTTGGCAGTCGGCGAGCTTGCCCGGCAATCCGCCCCCATCCAGGGCTCCCTTGCGTCGGGTGAGGTCGCGGGCCTTGCGGGCGGCTTCCCGCGCCCGGGCGGCCTCGATGGCCTTTTCGAGAATCGCCCTGGCTTCGCGGGGATTTTCCTCGAAGAAACTCGTGAGCCGCTCGTAGACGATTGTCTGGACAACCCCCTTGACCTCGGAGCTGACCAGTTTGTCCTTGGTTTGGCTGCTGAATTTTGGATCTGGAACCTTGGCCGACAACACTGCGGTCAGCCCCTCGCGTACGTCTTCGCCCGACAGGGTGACCTTGGCGGATTTCAGCAGGTTGTTGGCTTCGGCGTAGGTGTTGATGACGCGAGTCATGGCGGCCCGGAAGCCCTCCAGGTGCGCGCCGCCATCGCGATTCCGGATGTTGTTCGTGAAGCAGTAAAGCGTTTCCTGGTAGGAGTCATTCCACTGCAGGGCCACTTCGACCGTCGTGCCGTTTTTTGTGTCTTCAATGTGGATGGGCGGCTTGTGCAGAACGGTCTTGTTGCGATTCAAGTGCTCGACGAAGGCATCAATCCCGCCGGCATTCATGAAGTCGTGGGAGTCCCCGGTCCGCTCGTCCGTGATGCGGATGTGCACACCCTTGTTGAGGTAACTCAGCTCGCGGAGGCGCTGGCTCAGCACTTCAAAGGTGAAGTCAAGCACGTTGTTGAAAATTTCAGGGTCCGGCAGGAACCGCACGCGGGTGCCGCGCTTGGTCGTAGGCCCGACTTTGGCCAAGGGCTTGTCCGCGTGACCCTGGGTGAAGGTCATTGCGTATTCCTTCCCGCCCTTCCAAATCGTGAGCCAGAGCCTGGCGCTCAGCCCGTTCACACAGGAAACGCCAACACCGTGCAGGCCACCCGAAACCTTGTAGGCGTTCTTGCCATCGGTATTGGTATTGTCGAATTTCCCGCCCGCATGCAGCACGGTCATGATCACTTCGGCGGCGGAGCGGTTCTCTTCTTTGTGAAGATCCACGGGAATGCCTCGGCCGTTGTCTTCGATGGAGCAACTTCCGTCGGTGTGGATGATCACGTCCACACGGGTGCAATACCCCGCCAGGGCCTCGTCTATGGAATTGTCCACGACCTCGTAGACCATCTGGTGAAGGCCGCTTCCGTCGTCGGTGTCCCCGATATACATGCCGGGCCGCTTTCGAACGGCCTCCAGGTCCCGGAGGACCGTGATGTTTTCGGCTGTGTAGGTGGCTTCGGTTTCCTGCGTGCGCGTTGCTAGTACTTCTTCTGACATCAAGACTCACTTTTATTTATTGGGCGGGGGGGGGGCAGATAAACCAGTTAAACGTTGGCGGGGCTTGCAAAACGAACGGGCATCAGGATGTAGCGGAAGCTCAAGTCCTCAAGGCTGGGGCTCATGAAAATGCCCTGGCCCACCTCGTCCTTGAACTGGTAGACAACTTCCTGGCCCGGCAAGCGATCAAGCAATTCGGTCAAGTAATCAATATTGAAGGCCAACTCAAAGGGCGCCTCTTCTCCCGAGAAGCCCATTATACCCTGGTTTACACCTTCGTCGGGGTGCTGAAACACCACCTTCAGGTTGGGAAATTCAAAAAAGAGCCTGACGTTTTTGTTGTAATCGTCCTTCTTCAGGCCCGCGATGCGTAGGGTGCGCAGAAAGTCCTCGCGATCCAAAATGACGCGTTTGGGAAGTTCCGCAGGAAGCACTTTTTCATAGGCGGGATAGTTCCCGGTTACGAGGCGGGTGGACATTTTCAGCCCGGGCTGGGCCATGAACAGGCTTGTGTTGTCCCACTGGAGCTCGATCTCGCCATCCTGCGAAGGAAATGAATGCAGCAGGTCCAGGGCCCTTTTGGGGATGATCAGGCGGACGTCTCCGGCTAGCCCTGTGGGGTGCTGGATTTCGGCCACCGCAAGGCGAAATCCATCTGTAGAAACCACACGAACAAACGTCTTGCTCAAATGGAGAAGGATTGCCAAAAGGGTTGGCTTGGTTGCATCGCGGCTACCAGCCAACGAGCCCAATTGAATTGCTTGTTTAAGTAATCCGAGTGGAAGCCTTACGGTCGGCAACGCTTCGCTTGGAGTGGGCAGTTCTGGAAAACCTTCCCCTGGTTGCAGATTGTGCTCAGAGTTATACCCCTTGGTGCGGAGCCAAAGGCGGTTCGTGTTGTCCGGCCATTCCAAGGTAAGAACGCCATCTGGATAGGCCCTGACGGTTTCAATGAATTTCTTTCCTGGAATGGCAACAACCAGTTCGCCTGCTCCATCTACTGGCAGCGTTGCGTCAAAGGCGAGTTCCATATCCGTCGCCCTCAGCGTCATCTCTCCCTGTTTGAGTTGTAGGAGCACATGTTGAAGTATTGGAAGTGTGACGCGACGGTCCAAGGCGTGTTTCAGAATGCCCAAGGCTCTATCCAAACGATCCTTCGAGACTTGGATTTGAATGCTCATGGTCCACCCAAGGATGATGATGATGAGTAAGAAAAGAAACTGCGGAAGCAACCCGGTAAAGCCTTAGTCTACCTGGAAAACGGCCGCCGTGGACCCTGTGGAAAGCATGTGGGGAGTCCAGGCAGAATGTAATGGCGCCGAGGGAATAGACCCCACGCCATTGCTGCGTCCGCGAAACCCACAGTTCAAGCAACAGGAAAGCGCCAGGCCCGTGGAAAAAGCAGGTAGTCCCTCTTAAAATCAATGAATGCTGTTCAGCAATGAGTGGACGGCCTTGTGGAAATCAGGGTCTTTCCCCATGCGTTGTTTGACCGATTCGATGGCGTTCATCACGGTGCTGTGGTGCATGTTGTTAAAGGAACGCCCTATATCGGCGAAAGAGGCCGCCGTAAGCTCGCGGGCGAGATACATTGCCACCTGCCTTGGAATCAAGACCGTGTGCTGTCGCGACTTTTTCCTCATTAAATCCGCAAAGGAAAGGTTGAAGGTCTCGGCCGTCATTCTATAAACCCTTTCCAGGGGCACGGCCGCCCCGGGCTCTTGGCCGCTCTGTCCCTGGAAGGCGCTCATCGCTACCTCAAGATTCGGGGCAACCCGCAAGAAATCGCTCTGGAATATGACCCGATTCAGAAGGCCCTCAAGATCGCGAACGCTGCCCTTGGCTTTATGGGCGATGAAGGCCAACACGTCTTCTGGGACACTGGGGAAATCCTTGAAGAAATCCTCTTCAAGCTTTTTTTTCAGGATGGCGATTCGGGTCTCAAAATCCGGGGGCTGGATATCTGCGGTAAGCCCCCACTTGCAACGGGTTATCAGCCGCTCATGGAGGCCCTCCAGCTTTTGTGGTGCGTTGTCAGAAGTGATAACGATCTGTTTCCCGTGCTGGAGCAGGTATTCCAGGATGTAAAACACCTCTTCCTGGGTGCGCTCCATGCTCCGAAGGGTTTGGACGTCGTCCAGGAGAAGAACATCGTTCATCTGATATTTCCTGCGCAGCGGTTCCGTGTTGCGATTCTTGATGGCCGAGGTCACTTCGTGAAAGAACACGTCCACCTTTAAATAAGCAATGGCCAGGTGGGGGTGACGTATGCGCAGGGCCTGTCCTATGCCGATCATGAGGTGGGTCTTGCCGAGGCCCGCCGCGCCGTAGAGAAAGAGCGGATTCATGTTGAAGGACGCATTGGCCTTTCCGTGGTTGTCCACCACGGCCTTTGCGGCAGAAAACGCCAGCTGGTTCCCGGGTCCAACCACAAAACGGTCCAGGGTGTACCGATGGAAAAGCGGGGGAAAGGGCGACGGCGCGTCATTCGCCGAGTGCCCGCCAACCGGCGAGCTGTCCCCGGATTTGGCCGAGGCGGCCTTCTTGGCGCTGGCCGACACGGTGAACAGGAGCCTGAGGCGGGAAAGCCCGGCCTGACCCAATGCATCGTGAAATTCTTCGGCCAATTGTTGTTCAATCCAGATTCTGTTTGAGGGATTGGGCACCTGGACCCAGAGCACATCGCCCTCAAGGCGCTGGGGGACGCAGGGTTCGACCCACTCTTGAAAGCTGGCGGACGAAAGGCGTTCCCGAAGCCCTGAACAGAGGGCCTCCCACAAGGACTCGTGCTGGTTGGAAACCATGACTCACCGACAGGAAAGCGCGCCCTCACCCCACCGCGAGGCGACGGGGCGGCCCTTGCAGGCCAAAAGAAGCATAGAGCGGCGTGGATACTCTAACACCGCCCTAATTACAGCGAAAAACTCATTGAGAAATACCTGGTTTCCCAATAGACTCGAAGGTTCGCCCATGGCCCTGTCTGGGTCGTGAGCCATAAGGGTGGATTATGAAGCGCACTTTTCAGCCGAACAACCGACGCCGTGCGAAGACCCACGGCTTCTTGTCCCGCATGAAGACAAAGAACGGCCGCATGGTGTTGAAACGCCGTCGGGCGAAGGGCCGCCACGTCCTCGCCCTTTAATCGCGCCCACGCAGGCGGCATGCACATCGCCCAGCGCTTCCGTGTTGTCCGCCACTCGGACCATGTGCTGCCAGCCCCAGCAGCCGCGCGGCCACTACACGCGGCAACCGCGCCCAGGGAGCCAGGGAGCTCAAACACACTGGACGTCAGGGCTTGGCGTTTGCACGCCCCCGTTTCAGCGCTATCGGCGTTTCCGTCCCTCCTCGTCCACGCTCCCCGGCGCACCGGAAAAGCGGTTGAGCGCAATCGTTTCAAACGGCGTACACGCATGGCCCTCCTGGGGTTGTTGCGGGCAAACCCGGCGCTGGACCTATCCGCCTGGGTCATCTGGGTTCGTCCAACCAAAGGATCTTCCTGTGGTTGCCGAGTGGACTACGCTGTCATCGAAGGCCAGCTCAGGCTGGCCCTTTCACGTTTGGGATAAACCCTCATGAAAAATCGAAATCTGGTGATTTTTGTAGTACTGAGCATGGGCCTGTTGTTGGGCTACAGCTTCCTGGTCGGAATGCTCTATCCCGCCAAACCCTTGGCGACCACAGTGGCCGGGGCGGTGACCGCGTCCGCCCCGGCGCGGCAACAAGCGACCCCAGTTACCGGCAAGCCCGAGGCGCAAATGGCCCCCGCACCCGCACAAGCCACACCCGCAACCCCTAATGCAGCCACCCACACGGTCAAAACACCCCAACTAAACATGACCTGGCGCATTGAAGATGGGGCTTTGGTGCAGGCCACCTGGAACGACGGCACCAAGTTTTTCAACGAGGCCGAGAAGAACGAGAAGGGGGAGGAAATTTCCAAAGCCTTTCCGGGCATCGGCGGCGCACTCCACACACGGTTTCAGGAAGCAACCGAGGAGCGCACCCCTAACGGACTGAAGGTCCATTTCCAGAATGCGGAAGGGGACCACCTTGTCTATGCCATTCCAGATAATGGCTACGCCATAGAGGTCGGCTGGACCACCCGTCGCGGTACGCACCTGGATCTCATCCATCGGCCCGCAAACGATAAAGAAGCCCAAGCCCTGGGCAGGGTGTTCACACTTAAGGACAAGGAAATCACCGCGGTGGCCTGGGCCGATGTGCTAAAGGACCCATTCTTCAGTTTTCTCGGATTCAAACGCAAAGAGATGCCCCCGGCCGCAAGCCTTTTGGGCATGGACGCCGGACTCGACAAGGGCAGTACCGCGCAGCGCACGCACTATTTTGCCGCCCTTTGGGATGTGAGCCCCCACGTTACCGAACGCGATGATCGGGGCTATCACTTGGCCCCGGACAAGAACGGGAATCTTACCGCCCGCCTCTATTTGGGACCCAAAGAAACCAGCCAGCTGACGGCGTTCGGAGCACCGTTCTCCCAAGTCGTGGATTTCGGGTTCTTCGGCGCCGTCGCCAAGGTCTTCTTCCTGGTGCTATTTTGGATCCATCGCTTCGTGCCCAATTGGGGCTGGGCGATCATCCTCTTTACGCTGCTGCTAAGGCTATTGCTCTGGCCACTGAACACCAAGAGCACCGTGAACATGCTCCGCATGAAGGACTTCGAGCCGCACCAGAAGGCCCTCCAGGCAAAGTACGAGAAGTTCGGCGGGGACATGACCAAGAAAGCAGAGATGCAGAAAGAGCTGATGGCGCTCTACAAAAAGAACAACCACAACCCCATGGGCGGGTGCCTGCCCGCGATCGTGCAAATGCCGGTCTTCTTCGCGCTGTGGTCCATGTTGAACGCGGTCTTTGAGCTGCGCCACGCCCCCTGGCTGGGCTGGATCTCGGACCTCTCCGCCAAGGACCCCCACTATGTCTTGCCGGTGCTGCTGGGCTTGTCGATGTTGGCGCAGCAAGCCGTGACGCCTGCGGTCGGGGATCCTGCCCAGCGGAAAATGATGTTGTTCCTGATGCCCGCGATGATGACTTTTTTCTTCATCTCGATGCCTTCGGGGCTTTGCCTATATTACTTCGTGTTCAACATTGTGGGATTGGCCCAGACCTGGTGGTTAAGGCGCAATTATGTGGGCCAGGAAATCACGGTCTAGGAGCGTTCATGCGTAAACCATCTATCACGCTCGAAACCGTTCCCGAAAAGGTGGTCCACTGGGCCGGGCAACTGGGGCTCAAGGTGGAGGCGGCCTTTGCGCCATCGGGCGATGAAGCCCTTTTCCCCAACCGCGTGCTCGTCAAGGGTGAGGACGCCGCGTGGCTGGCGGCCAACAAGGGCGCCGCGATTGATGCGCTGCAATTCCTGATTCACGAGGCCCAGGGGGAGCGGGAGGACGCCAGGCTCGCGTATCTAGACCCACATGGAACACGGCTCTTTCGCATGCAGGAACTCAAGGCCATGGCCGCCTTCGCCGCCGACAAGGCTAAGGAAACGGGCAGTTTCTCGCTTTCGGGCCTCACGCCACGGGAGCGACGCTGGGTCCACCTGACCATCTCCCAGGTGCCGGGCCTTAGCACCGAGAGCGAGGGCATCGGCCATATCAAGACGCTGAAGGTATTTCGAAGCGCCTGATGCCCCAACCCATTTGCGCACCCGCCACACCACTGTTTCCCAGTGCGGTGGCCGTAGTAAGGGTCTCCGGGGAAGCCCTGGCCACGATACTCGCCCCCCTTGTGAAACTGCCGCCCGCTCGCCTTGCAACGCTTTGCCACCTGATCTGGGGCGGCTATCGCGAACAGGCCCTGGTGATCCACTTCCCCGCCCCGGCGAGCTACACCGGGGAGGATGTGGCTGAGTTCCAACTCCACGGGAACCCGCTTTTGGTGCGTCGTTTCCTGGACCACCTGGGAAAGCTGGGGATTCGTCTGGCTGAACCCGGGGAGTTCACGCGCCGCGCCCTGGTCAACGGCAAGCAGGGCCTTCTCGAGACAGAGGCCCTGCGTGACCTCATCGGCGCCACCACAGACCAACAAATTCGGCAGGCCCAAGGGCGTCAAGGTGCAATTCCGGCCTGGATTGTCGAAACCAAGGCCCGAATCACCCCCTGGATGGCCCGGGCCGAAGCCGCCGTGGACTATGGAGAAGAAGAGGGCATCACGCTTAATCTATATGAGCTAAAAACTGTAATGATTGACCTATTAGCAGTGTTCCATGTGGAACAGCAACGCGCAGGGGCTGCCCGCTGGCTGAGGGATGGCATCAAGGTTGCCCTTGTGGGTCGGCCCAATGCCGGCAAGAGCACGCTCTTCAATGCCATGGCCGGGGAGGACCGCGCCATCGTTACCGAGATCCCGGGCACCACGCGCGACGTGCTGGAGATACGAACCGAATGGGCGGGCCTGCCCCTTGCCCTTTTCGATACAGCGGGCCTGCGGGAAACCAAGGAACACGTGGAGCGCCTGGGCGTGGACCGGGTGCATGCCGTGTTGGAGCAGGCGGACCTGGTGCTGCATCTCGTCCCCGCCAGTGATGCCGAGGCTGATGCGATCATCCTGGCCCGGCTTGCACCTTTCGAGGGCAAGGTGCTCCAGGTGCGCACCATGGGAGATCTGACCCCACGGAAGCCGGAGGGCGTCGTCATTTCGGCCATCAGCGGTGATCTGGCGGGGTTGCAAGCAGCACTGGAAACCCGCTTCCTTGGTGATCTCAGCCCGGATGCCTGCCTGGGTGCTTTGGCAACCGGACGACAGCGGGAGCTTTTAGATGAACTGGTTGCACAAGTGGAGCCTCTCTT
Source organism: Holophagaceae bacterium (assembly GCA_025353305.1). Next base: position 18,203 of record JANXQX010000091.1, on the reverse strand, counting down.
TCAGTTGGAGCCCGGTTGCCCACCCGAATTGGTGGCGTCCACCCTGCAGGGCATGTGGGGGCTTCTTGCTGCGCTCACGGGCGAGGACCGGGCGGAATCAGCCCTGGATCACGTTTTCGGCGGGTTTTGTTTGGGGAAGTGAACCCCCCGAAACCCTTACGAACAGCTTCGGGCGCATACTTTGATTTCGGAGTGATCCATGAAGCCCGGTTTTGAAGCGGTCATCGGTTTGGAGATCCACGTCCAGTTGTTGACCAAGTCCAAAATGTTTTGCGCTTGCCGCAATGGGTACGGCGGAAAGCCGAACACCCACACCTGCCCGGTCTGCCTGGGTTTGCCGGGGGCGCTGCCGGTTCTCAACAAAGAAGCCGTGCGCATGGCCCTGGCGCTGGGCCTGGCCCTTGGGGCACGCATCCAGCCCGAATCCGTTTTCTATCGCAAGCAGTACTTCTACCCGGATCTCCCCAAAGGCTACCAGATCACCCAGGGACCCAGGGCCGTGGTCGAGGAGGGCCACATCGCGATCCCGGGCGATCCCGCCGTCCGGGGAAGCGCGGATTCTGTGAGAATCCGAATCGAGCGTGCGCACCTGGAAGAGGACGCGGGCAAGAGCAGTCACGAATTGTCGGATAAGGCCACGTACGTTGACTTGAATCGAGCGGGCGTGCCCTTGCTGGAGATCGTAGGCGGGCCGGATTTGCGATCCGCAAACGAGGCCTCCGACTACCTGAAGGCCATGCACCGGCTCGTTGTATTCCTGGGCATCTGTGACGGGAACATGGAGGAAGGCTCCTTCCGCTGTGATGCGAACGTGAGCGTGCGGCGCGTGGGCGACGGCAATTTTGGGACCCGCGTGGAAGTAAAAAATCTCAACTCTTTCCGCAATGTGAAACTGGCCATCGAGTTCGAAGCCTCCCGCCTTATCGCACTGCTTGAAAAAGGCGAGACCTTCGCACAGGAGACCAGGGGGTGGGATGCCGTTAAAGGCGAGACGAAACCCCAACGGTCAAAAGAAGCTGCAATGGACTATCGCTTCTTCCCGGAACCGGACCTTCCGATGCTGACCATAGCCGAGGATGAAATAGCGGCCGTGAAAACAACGCTGCCGGAGCTGCCGGAAGCACGTCGGGACCGTTTCATACTCGACTACAACCTTACGGGTTACGAGGCCGGGATGCTGCTCCAAAGCATCGCCTTTGCTGACTATTTCGAGGCCGTGGCGAAAGCGTCCAACGGCAAGCAGGCCGCGAACTGGATGCTGGGAGAAGTGAGCCGTACACTCAACGGCACGGGCCGGGAAATCGAGACGTTGAGCCTGGCAGCGGCGCAATTGGCGGAGCTCATCCTGCTCGTGGAGGCCAAGACCATCAATCTGAACACGGCCAAAGAAGCCGTTTTCCCGGAATTATTGATGGGCGAAGGAACGGCACGGGAGATTGTTGAAAAACACGGGTTGGCCCAGGTTTCAGACCGGGAGGCCATCGAGATGCTGGTGCACGGTGTGATCAGGGCCCATCCTGAACAACTGGCCCAGTTGATGGCCGGGAACGAAAAGGTGAAAGGCTTTTTTGTTGGCCAGGTCATGAAGGCCGGCAAAGGCAAAGTCAACCCACAGCTGGTTAACGAAATTCTGGAGGCCGCCTTTGCCCAATGAGCTGAATAATCCCGAGACCAATCCTGAAACAGGCCCACAAAAAGCGCCCGAAGCCGACCAGGAGGCCCCCGAGATCCTGGAGGTCCACCCACAGGACAGCTTTCATCGGATCATCTTCGGCCAAGTTGAAGAGCCGCTTTTCCCGGCCCCAAACACGCCGAGCGATACGCCGGACGATGATCTTACCCGCGCTGCGCTCAACGATCCGGCCGCGCAGACGTTGGATATCCAGGACACCCCCCCCACGCTTTGGCGGCTCGTGGTGCTGATCACCCTCGTCGTTGTGGCTCTGGCCATCGTGTTCTGGAAGCGCTAAGTCGCCTATGCTAGAGGGCCGAGGCCAACCATGTCTGAATCCACCTGGGGACCCACCACCACCGCCATTCACGCGGGGAAGCAACACAACCCGACACGGGCCGTGACCACGCCAATCTTCCAGACGGCGGTATTTCAGTTAATGGACAACGCTGAGGGGGCTGAATTCTCCGCCAGCATCGAGCCGCCGAATTTTTACACACGCTGGGGCAACCCCAATTTCAGTGAGGTGGAGGCTGTCATTGCCTCACTGGAAGGCACCGAACGAGCTCTGGTGACCAGCTCGGGCATGAGTGCCTTCTCCACACTGCTCGAGGCCCTGCTCAAGGGGGGCGACCACATCATTGCGCCCGCCGCCATCTATCTCGGCACCGAGCAATTGATGAAGCGCTGGGAAGCCATGCGGGGACTTCAGATCACCTGGATTGAGAACACACTGGATCCGGCGGAGTGGGAAGCGGCCATCCGCCCGGAAACCGCGATGATCTGGGCCGAGACACCCTCCAACCCGACCCTTGCCATCACGGATCTGGCGGGCGTCGCTGCTTTGGGGCAGAAGCACGGCATCCGGACCGTGGCGGACAACACGTTCGCGAGCCCGATCCTGACCAAGCCCTGCGCCACGGGCATCGACATCAGCGTGAGCAGTGCCACGAAATACCTCGGGGGGCATTCGGACCTCACCGCCGGAGTCATTGCGGGTAAAGATGCGGATATCGTGGCCTGCTGGCACGTGGCCAAACTGCAGGGTCCGACCCTGGACCCCATGGCCGCCTGGCTGTTGCACCGCGGACTGAAGACCCTTCCCCTCCGCATGCGAAGGGCTTGCGACAACGCCCAAGGCCTGGCCCAGTGGCTCCTTTGGCAAAACGCCGTGGCCAGGGTGGATTATCCAGGGCTGCCCGGCCACCCAGGCCACCAGGTGGCCAGCAAGCAGATGGGCGGCGGATTCGGGGCCATGCTGGGTTTCGAGTTGCGGGGTGGGATGGCGGCCGGGAAGCGCTTTTGTGAATCCCTGGAGATAATCACCCGGGGCGTGTCCCTGGGGGGCGTGGAAAGCCTGATCCAGCACCCGGCTTCCATGAGCCACCTGCGTACCGCTCCCGAAGTGAAGGCGCGGCTGGGAATCACGGACGGCCTGCTTCGTTTTTCGGTCGGAATCGAGGACCAGCCCGATCTCCTTGCTGATCTGGAGCGGGGTTTCCTCGCCACCGGATTGACCGGACCGGAATGATGCGACTGTTCATCAATGGACAGGAAAGACAGGCTCCTGACCTATCCACCGTTGCGGAGCTGGCCGTCTGGCTTCGGCTTCCAGCCTTCGGGGCCGCCGTTGAACTGAACGGCGAAGTCATCCGTAGGTCCGATCACCAAGCAACGGCCCTGAAGGATGATGACAGGCTGGAGGTGGTGCGACTGGTGGGCGGTGGCTGACCGCGCTTTTCGTTGCTTCAATTCACCGACAAGGTGTACCCGAAGGTTCCCGTCGCGGTGGTATTGCCGGCCCGGACCCGAACCGCATATACGCCGACGGGCAAGCTGACCGTGGTAAAGGTTCGCGTGCCGCCCGAGCCACCGGTGCTATCCGCCCACAGGCCATCCGGTCCCAATACTTCAACCCAGAAATCCTGCCCGCCGGTCGGCGTCATCGTGATGGTGTGCGCACCCGCGAAAGACTGGGTGAACCGGTAAGCCTGGCTTTGGTTCCGGTTATAGATGCCCGAACTCGGGGCATAGGTTTGCAGGTTGCCTGTGACGGTAAAGGGAACGCTGGGCCGGGTCAGCCAAAGGGCGTTACCCGTGAAATAAGCCGACGTGGGTTCCGGGATATTCTCAAGGGAGAGTTGGGATACCGCAGTCGTCCACACTGCACCGGAAACCCGGGCTTTCACGCCCAACAGATAGCTTGGGTAGCAGGCCAACGTGGCCTTATTGAATTCGCCTGTGCCGTCGGGCAGGGCGGTATTTGATCTAACGGCTTGCCATAGCGTGGCGAGGGCGGCGGTGTCGCCGGCCATGGAATTCTTCCAGATCCCCCACAGCGTCGTGGCAACTGAACCGCGCGTGAATTCCGAGCGCTGGGCGCTGGCCACCTGATCGTGTCGGCCTAAGTCAAAAGTTTCCACCTGTTGGGCGCCGTTGCTATCAAGATAGCTGTCCAGCAAAAGGGGGTTGTTACGCAGGGCCCCCGCCAGGAAATCGCAGTATCCGCCGACGAACCCGACGGTGCTCTCGCTCTGGAAATAGCGGCTCACGTAGGTATTGTCGTTGTCCCTGCGCAGCAAGGAGAAACCGCTTGAGCCATCGGCCTTCAGGCTGAAATCCGCGAAGAGCAGGTGGGCGCTTACCTCCTGGATCACACTGTCATCCCATTCGTCTATTTCACTGAAGGCTGGGCCACCTTGCAGTCCATTCAGGCTTTGGGTGAAGATAGCCCTGCCGGCGGCGCTTTGCACAACCTGGGTGCCATTCTTGAGCACTTGGGGATATTCACGCCGCTGATGGACGGGGTTGGAGTTCGTGGACCAATAGGTGAAAAGGCTGGGCAGCCTGAGGCCGGGCTCAAGGTTGGATAGCGCCATTCCCTGGCTCAGCATCTGATCGTTGATATTGAAAGCCCCGGCGATGCGGCTCGCTGCGGTAGCCGTGACCGTGAGAGCACCATCGCTGTTCGCGGTCACGTTATCGCTGGAAACGGACCACTCATCATCAACAGTGAAGGCAACCGTTGTATCGAAGGGTTGGTTGATCACCCCGCCGCGCATGAAGAAGTCGTTGGTGCCAGAGCCGCCGGGCACTTCGTATTCCGTAAAAATTGTGACGTAAAGCTGTGTGCCCGGAGGTACATCCGCAGTTGCGGAGCCCGTGCTTCCCAGATAACCGGAAGCAAGCAGAGTGTTACCGCTGACCTTCCGCACCTCCGCATAGGAATGGCGGATGGGCAGGGTTGTGGTGCTTCCAAAGCCGGAAGAGGACAATGTTCGTTTTTCAAACTGCCCCTGGATGGTCACCCTTACGGTGCCGCTCGGGCCAACTTCATTGGGAACTGTGGTGCAACCCACCATGAGCGCGAGGGGAATCACAAAGAGCCAGGTACGCCAATTCAACAGGCTCATGGGGACCTCCAGCTAGAAGGGGTGGGGTGTTAAAGAGCAGTGCGTCGAGTTCCAAGATAAGTTCAATTGCCGTGCCAAAGCATTTCAGTGGGTTAGGATGTCCCAGGTTCCCGCTTGTCCGTCCGCAGACCACGGAGTCTCTGACAAAAGCGTCCAACCAGTGATTCCATCGAGGTTAAGGATGACACCTCCCGCTGGTTTAGTCGAGCGGAACAGGTGGATTTCGTCCACAAGGCCGGCCCCAAGAAAGGCATGAGCCGTCTTTGCCCCGCCCTCCACAAGCACCCGGCCAATCCCCCGGGAGGAGATCTCATGCAACAGGTGTCGCAAACTGCATCCACGCCCTGCCGGATCCGGTGGGACATGCAGATCCTCCACGCCACGTAAGGCTGGAGCCCCATCTCCCACCAGAATCCGAAGCGCAGGCTGGCCCGGGTAGGGCCGCCAGACTTTTTTTCCGGATCCAATTCTGCCGAGTGGGTCCAACACGACGCGAAGGAAAAGACGGTGGGCGGCCATGGGTTGAGGCCAGCGGTCCGTGAGCTCGGGATCATCCTGTTCTATCGTTCCGCGCCCCACGATAATGGCCTCGGAGGCGCGCCGTAGCGCGTGCGCGAGGGCTTGAACGGGATATGGGGTCACGGGAGTGGTCTGGCCCTCGGGACCGATGGCGCCATCGGAGCCCAGGGCCAACTTGAGAGAGACCCAGGGAAGCCCTGTCTGGATGAGTTTGAAAAAGGGCGCGTGAAAGCGGGAGCAGGCCTTAACAAGGACGTCTTCCATGACATCAATACCCGCTGCCCGGAGGATCGCTATCCCGCCCCCATCCACCCGTGGATTCGGATCCCGGACGCCAACCACGACCTTGCCGATTCCCGCCCGGAGGAGTGCCTCCGTGCAGGGCGGTGTTCGGCCATGGTGGCAGCAGGGTTCAAGCGTCACATAGGCCGTGGCGCCCGAAACATCATTTCCCGATGCCTCGGCAGCCATAAGGGCGATGATCTCGCCGTGAGGATCTCCGGCCCGGGAATGTGCCCCCCGTCCTATTACGTCGCCATTCTTAACGAGCACACAGCCAACGGGTGGATTTGGACTGGAGAGGCCCACGCCCTTCTGGGCTTCCCTCAGCGCCAGCGCCATGAACTGTTCAACGCCATGGAGCAGGGAGGGATCGGGGAAGGGGCCGCCGCAGGCCAGATCCCAGGCCAGAGCCGAGTCCAACTCAGGCATCCAGAAGCCCGTCCACAAAGGCTTCGGCATCGAAGGGAATCAGATCTTCAACCGCCTCACCCACGCCTACGAAAGCGATGGGAAGCTTCAAGCGCTCCAGAATGGGCACCACCACGCCACCCTTGGCGCTGCCATCCAGTTTTGTGACAACCAGGTCAGTGATGCCTGCCGCCAGCTTGAACGCCTCGGCCTGAGGTATGCTGTTCTGGCCGGTTGTGGCGTCCAGCACCAGCAATACCCGGTGCGGCGCGTCCGGGATGACCTTCTGGATGCTTCGGCGGATCTTGTCGAGTTCCTTCATCAAGTTGCCCTTCGTGTGCAACCGCCCTGCGGTATCGATGAGCACCCAGTGGGTACCCTTGGCCTTGGCGCTGGTGGCGCCATCAAAGGCAATGGCAGCAGGGTCACCGCCCATTTGATTGCGGATCACGGGCACACCGGCCCGCTCTGCCCAGAGCTCGAGCTGATCAATGGCCGCGGCGCGGAAGGTGTCACCCGCCACGACGAGAACATCCTCGCCCCGGCCCTTCAGGTGCGCGGCCAGTTTGCCGAGCGTGGTGGTCTTGCCGACGCCATTGACACCAACCAGTAGCACGACTTGAGTGCTAGGTGCCTCGAAGGGCCGGACCGGTTGCTGTCGGATGACCTTCAGAAGTTCATCCTTCAGGATGGCCTTCGGATCGATTTCCCCGCTGCGTTTCATTTCGAAGCGCAAGCGGAGCATGAGCCGATCCACGGCATGAACGCCGAGGTCCGCTTGCAATAGAAGATCTTCCAGTTGCAGCAACTGGTCTTCGTCCAGCTTCCCGAGGCCAAGCAAGTGCCCCAGTGGTCGCAACACGACTTCCTGGGTGCGCCTGAGCCCTTGCCTGAACTTATCTATCAAACCAGTGAAAAGAGCCACAATAACCTCGGACAATCAAGTGTACTGAAGCCGCGGCTTCCGGGGACCAACGCCCTATTTGGACTTTGAACTGTTACGCTCCGCTTTAAGGTAGCGCTCAGCCTGTCGCAGGTTCTCTTGAAGATCCCGATCATTCGGGCTGGAGGCCAACGCGGTACGGAAATCGTCCACACTTGCCTGGAAATCCCTCAGTTCGAAGTTTGTCCGGCCACGGTTGAAATGGGCCTCGTAGAGAGCCGGATCGAGCGCCAGGGCCTGGTCTAGGACTTCCCGGGCCTCGGCAAAGGCTTTCCTCTCGTTGAGGCAACGGCCCAGGTTCGACAAGGCGAAAGGTTGCTTGGGGTCCCCCTTGATTGCGTCTCGAAGGACGGGTTCGGCATCTTTGAAATTCTTCTGTTGGGCGAGCGCTTCACCCTTCCACGCCAGGGCTTCCGCGTCACCCGATTTCAAAGCCAGCAGCGCTTCTGCGCAGGACTGCCCGATGAGCCAGTCTGGCACGAGCCGCGCCTCGGAGCAGGCGGAGCGGTAGCTGGCCAAGGAACCCAGTTTTCCGTTTTCCCGGTGGGCCGCGAGGGCCTCGCCATGGCGCCCCAGGTGGGTGAGGGCGTTTGCCCGGAGCAGCCTCTCCAGACCCGATCTCGGGCCACTCTTGGCTTCAAGTTGGGGAATGGCGGCGTCACAGACTTCGAGCATCCTGGACCAGCGCTGGGCCCGTTGTAACGATTTCAACCAGAAAGTAAGAAATTGGCCGCGTGTAGTGGGATTGAGTGACTCAAAAAAATCGGCGAGATCATCCCACTTCTGGGCTTTTTCAAGAGCTTCCCCCTTGGCCTGGATGGCTTGGGGAGAAAGGGGCTGTTGTGAGACGGACGCAGCTTGAGCAACGAGAGGGAACATGGCTTTCCTTTGGATCTCACGACAGAAAAACAGGACATTTACGATCGGGAACGGCAGAAGGTGTGTTCCACGTAGAACGGTGGTTCCAAGGGCAACCCAAAAAACGACTATCATTAATCATATCAACACAATTCTGGCCGACTGTGCCTAGGCTTTGGATTTCCCGGGTCCCTTTCGGGGCTCAGCCTTCTTAGTGGTCACCTTAGGTTTCTTTCGCTTTTCGGGCCTCACCCATCCAACCAGGGCCTGCTCGAAAACTTCTTCGACATGGCTTACGGAGTGGAATCGCAGCTGTTTGCGAACCTCTGGCTCAATGTCCTCCAGGTCCTTGAGATTGGGTTTGGGAATGAGGATGTCCCGGATACCCAGGCGCAGGGCCGCCAGGCTTTTTTCTTTCAGGCCACCGATGGCCAAAGCCTCGCCGCGCAAATCAATCTCGCCGGTCATGGCAAAAGTGTTGCGGATGGGAATGCCCTTCAACACGGAAAGCAGCACCGTTGCGATGGCCAGACCCGCGCTGGGACCGTCTTTGGGGATGGCGCCTTCGGGGAAATGGATGTGCAGGTCCCGCTTTTGAAAAGCCTCCGGATCAATTTCGAAGGCCTCGCTGCGGCTGCGTATGTAGCTCAAGGCCGCCTGGGCGCTTTCTTTCATGACGTCACCCAATTGGCCGGTAAGGATCAGCCCCCCCTTCCCGGGCATGGAGAGCGCCTCGACAAACAATACATCTCCGCCGGTGCTGGTCCACGCGAGCCCGGTCACCACGCCGACGCGTGGGGCCTTGAGGCGCTCGTCCGGGAGGATCTTGATGGGCCCCAGAATCTCCTGGATGTTCTTTTCGGTGAGCGTAATTTTTGCTTTGAAAGTGTCATCCGCCACGTGTCGCGCCACCTTTCGGCAGACGGCGCCAATCTCGCGTTCAAGCTGGCGCAGGCCCGCTTCGCGGGTGTAGCCGGTCACCAGGGAGGTGAGCCCCGCTTTGGTGAAGATCAACTGTTTAGCGCTGATACCGTGTTTCTCCAATTGCTTAGGGACGAGATGCCGCACGGCGATGCCGAGCTTTTCCTGCAGCGTGTAGCTCGACAGGTGGATGATTTCCATGCGGTCCTTGAAGGCCGGTTGGATGGGATCCAGTTCGTTGGCATTGGCGAGAAAGAGCACCTGGGAAAGATCCAGCGGCACGTTCAGATAGTGGTCCCGGAAGGTGTGGTTCTGCTCGGGGTCCAGGACCTCCAACAGGGCCGCGGACGGGTCCCCGCGCATGTCGCGCCCGATCTTGTCCACCTCGTCCAGCATGATCACGGGGTTCATGGATTTCACCTGGTGCAGGGCCTGGATGATCCGGCCGGGCATGGCGCCCACGTAGGTTCTGCGGTGACCGCGGATCTCGCTCTCGTCGTGCACGCCACCCAGTGATATGCGGGCGTACTTTCTTCCGAGAGCCTTGGCGATGCTGCGCCCAAGCGATGTCTTGCCCACGCCTGGGGGACCCACCAGACACAGGATGGTTCCCTTCAGGTTGGGGTTCAGTTTCCGCACCGCGAGGAACTCGAGCAACCGCTCTTTGATTTTCTTGAGGCCGTAGTGATCCTCGTCCAGGACTTCCGCCGCCTTGTTGAGATCCAGGCTTTCCACGTCCCGGATGCCCCAGGGCAGTTCCGTCATCCACTCCAGATAGGTCCGGGTGACCGCGGTTTCACTGCTATCGGGATGCATCCGCTCAAGCTTCTTCAATTGCCGCTCGATCTCGATCATCACCTCTTCGGGGACAGTGAGCTTGGCCAGTTTGTCGCGAAAGGCCTGGATCTCCTCCGCCAGCTCTGAGCCCTCGCCTAATTCCTGCTGGATGGCCTTGAGCTGCTGCCGCAGGTAGTACTCGCGCTGTCCCTTGTCGATCTCGCCCTTCGCCTCAAGGGTTATCTTCTGCTGAACTTCCAGCAGCTCGATCTCCCGCATCAGCAACTCATTGACGCGCTTCAGGCGGGGCAGCGGTTCGGTGATTTCCAGGACTTCCTGCAACTGCTGGGGCTTCATCTCCAGATTGGAAGCCACCAGGTCCGATAATCGCCCCGGGTTCTCCAGGTTGGCGGCGATGATCAGCACTTCCTGGGGCATGGTCTTGCCCAGGGACACGGCCTTTTCAAGCGTCTGTTTCACCGAGCGCATGAGGGCATCGGATTCCACCGTGGGGGCGACACCCTCGGGCTCGGTCACGGGTTCCACGCGGGCCTTGAGCAACTCTTCGGTCTCGGTGAAATATTCCACGCGCACGCGCTGGAGCCCCTGTACCAATGCCCGGATGCGTCCGTCGGGCAGTTTCAGCACGCGCATGATGAGCGCCGCGGTGCCGATGCGGTAGAGATCCTCGGGGCCAGGATTGTCCATCTCCACCTGTTTTTGGGATAGCAATAGAACCATCCGGCTTTCCACCAGCGCGGTGTTGACGGCCTTCAAGGATTTTTCGCGGCTGACACTCAAGGGCTGGATGACGAAGGGATAGACCACAACGTCTCGAAGGGGCAGTACCGGCAGCACCTCCGGGATTCGGGGGGTTTCTTCGACCTGCAAGTGCTGGGAACCATTTTCCTCGGCCATGACTACCTCTGGTTAGTAGGATAGCGGTCCCTTGCCCGGGCTACCCGTGTCACTTGGCCTTGGTGCGTCTTGGGGTTGTGTCTTCGCTGGGAAACAGGGGCAATTCCTGGCCCGTCGACACGGGCGTGGGCCGGGGTTTTGGAGGCAAGCCCGAAGGGGCTTCAGCCTTGGAATCACGATGCATCAGGGCTTCTTCCAGGGCACGCACAAAATCCGGCAGGTCCTTGAAATCGCGGTAGACACTGGCAAAACGCACGTAGGCCACCGAATCGAGATGCTTGAGGGCGTCCATCACCAGTTCGCCCAGCTCCCGGCTGGGCAGCTCGCGGTCGGGCCGCTCGAGGAGCCGGGCCTGGATATCCCCGGCGGCCTCTTCCAGCTTTTCCAGGGAGACCGGTCTTTTTTGGCAGGCGATACTCAGGCCACGCAGCAATTTGTTGCGGTCAAAGGCTTCCCGCCGCCCATCTTTCTTCACCACCAGAAGCGGGAATTCCTCGACCCGTTCATAGCTGGTGAAACGGCGGCCGCAAGCCAGGCATTCGCGGCGGCGACGAATGGCATCACCCTCTTTGGACTCGCGGGAATCCACAACCTTGTCTTCGGAATGTGCGCAAAAGGGACAACGCATGAGCAAGGGTACCCACTTAGCGGGAATCCCAGATGCGCCGCAGGGAGTCCGGCAGAGCCATCGGGTCGAAGGGCTTGGCGAGCACGTCGAGGGCGCCGAGGGCTTGGAGTTCGGCCACCTCCTGCGGCTGCACCTTTGCGGTCATGAAAATCACGGGCGTATGGGCCAGGGCAGGAATCTCGTGGAGTCGCTTCAGGGTAGTGGGGCCATCCATCCCCGGCATCATCACGTCCAGCAGGATCAGGTCCGGGCCGAAGACCGGGGCCTTCTCCAGAGCCTCTGCGCCCGAGCCGCACACTTCGACCGTGAAGCCGCCAACCACCGAGAGGCTGAGCTCAACCACGGTTCGGATGTCCGCGTCGTCATCCACCATGAAAACCCGCTGCAATCCGCCCATCGAACCCCTTCAGTGCTCCCGGAGCAGAGACTGGACCACCCGCTGGATATCGAGATTGCTCGCATTGGACTTGAGGAGGGTGCGGGAGACCTCGTCGGCCAGCGCGGATTCGCCCTCCTCGCCCGAGAAGAAGAGGATCGGCAGGGTGGGTCCGCCGGCTGCGTGGACATCGGGGATGAGGTCGGCCCCCCGCCCATCCGGCAGATGGCTGTCGAGGATCACCAAGTCCACGGGGGTGGACAGCAGGATCTTGCGGGCCGCAAAGAGGGTGGGCGCGTGGAGCAGGTTCGTGCTGCCTTCGAGCACTGCATAAAGCACCCGGTGGACATCGAGGTCATCCTCGACGTGGAGCACGGTAGGTCGCGAGTGGGTGGTCCCCAGGGCGGCAAGAGCCTGGGCCACCCGGAAGGGGTCCAATGGCTTCTGCATCCATTCCAGGACGTGGAGAGCGGGAACACCGGGGCTCTCCTTGCCCGCATCGGCCGCGGACGAAGCCACCAGCACCGGCAGGTTCTGGGTATCCGGACGTTGGCGCAGTTCCTCCAACAGTTTCAGGCCGTGCTGATCCGGCAGCAGCAGGTCCAGGGTCATGGCGTGATAGGTGTGCTGGTCAAGGAGCCCTCTGGCCTCTGCGGCCGTGGCCGCCCGGTGCACTTCGAAACCCTCCTTCACCAAGACCGCTTCCAGCAGTCTCGTGGTGAGCGGATCGTCCTCCACCACCAGGATCAGGGGTTTCACCGACGGGACCGGGGCTGCGTCGGGCTGGGCTTCGGGGAAGTCCACGTGGAAGATCGTCGATCCAGGCACCGACGTGAAACCGATGTGGCCGCCCATGCCCTCCACCAGCGCCCGGGCGATGTTGAGGCCCAAGCCGGTGCCCCCCTTCTGTCGCGTGTCGAGGGGTTCCGCCTGGGCGAATTTCTGGAAAATGCTGCCCTGGAAGGCTTTGGGGATACCGGGACCCTTATTCTCCACCTCCACGCGCCAAGCGTGGTCACTGGCTTCGACGCGCAGATCCACCGGCGCGTCCTTGGGCGAAAACTTGATGGCGTTAGCCAAGAGATTCACAAGGACCTGCACGACCCGGTCCGGATCCCCCAGGACCCAGGCATCCGGCGGCAGTGAGCCCACTCTTACCCCGATGCCCATGGACTGCACATACCCGTGCACCGAATCGACGGCCTGGAGCACCGAGATGCCCAGTTCGCATGGCTGGAGATTGAAGCTCATCTTGCCGCTCTCCACCTTGTCCAGGTCCAGGATGTCGTTCACCAGCCGCACCAGCCGCTCCGTATTGCTCTGGGCGATGGCCACCAGTTCCGCCGCCCGGTGTGGGAGTTCGCCCATGGCCTTGCCGCCCAGAAGCCCCAGCGAGCCGCGGATGGAGGTCAAGGGCGTGCGCAGCTCGTGGCTGACCATGGAGACGAATTCCTGTTTCATGCGCTCTGCGGCAATGCGTTCGCTGACATTGCGGGTGTTGATGACCGTGTCGACAAAGTCGCCCTGTGCGTTCCTGATGGCGGTGCCGCGACTCTCCAGCCAAACTTCGTGACCGTCCTTGTGAAGGGCCCGGTAAGCGAAAAGGCCCGAGTCCTTCCCTTCAACGAGAGCCTTGAAGAAGTGCGCCAGACCACCCCGGTCCTGGGGGTGCACGAAGTCCGTGGCGAGGCGGCCGAGGGCCTCTTCCAGCGGGTAGCCGAGCTCCCTCTGGAAGGCCGAGGTGAGGAAGTGGAACCGTCCCGTCTCATCGCAGCAAGCAATGAAATCGGTGCTGGAGTCGGTGACCAGGTGGTACCGCGCTTCAATTTGGCGAAGTTCCTCGAGGGCATGGGCGATGGGGACCTGGTTCAGCTCTCGCTCGGCCCAGGCCGCCAGATCCTGCAACTGCCGTTGCTCGTCTTCACTGAAATTCCGGGGCTCTGGCGAGATCAGGCAGAGGGTTCCGAGTTTCTGGTCGCCCGGACCCCCCAGCGGAAACCCTGCGTAGAAGCGGATATGTGGGGGTCCTGTTACCAGGGGATTGTCGGCAAAGCGGGGATCCTCCAATGCGTCCGGGACCACCATCGCACTGGTACCCAGGATGGCGTGGCCGCAGAAGGAAATGTCGCGGCCGGTTTCAGTGACCTCCAGTCCCTGCTTGGATTTGAACCATTGACGGCAAGCGTCCACCAGGGACACCAGGGCGATGGGCACGCCGAACAAGCGGACCGCGGTTCGCGTGATGCGGTCGAAGCGTTCCTCAGCTTCGGTGTCGAGCAGGGCGATGCTCCGGAGAGCCTGCAGGCGGCGGACTTCATCGGGAGGCTGGGCTGGGATAAGCATGGGAGCCTTGGGACCACCCCCACTCTAGCCCCACCTCGCCGGGAACCCCTTAAAAAAAGGGGGAGCAGCGTTCCGTCCAACTGGGCCACCTGGATCGGCGCTCAGCCTTCAATGACAGTGGGCCGCATCAGCACCTTCGTTTTGAGGCTGTTGGCCACAAAGCAGTATTTATGGGCCTTTCCGAAGAGCTCGACCACCTTTTCCACGTTGGTGCCGCGTGCCACCCGGATGGTGGGATTCAAGTGGATCTCGGTCACGCTGGTGACTTTTTCGACCGTGTCTACCACGGACACGGCTTGATCCTCATAGCCATTGACCTCGATCTTCGTCTTCGCACAAAGCGCCAGGAAGGTGAGCATGTGGCATGTGGATAGCGCTGCGCCCAGGAGGTCCTCGGGGTTCCAGCGCTGCACGCTCCCTCCGAATTCCGCCGCGCTGCTCACCGGGAGGGAAAGCTTGTCCTCGGCGTCGGCGACCGCATCTCGATTGTAGGGATCCGCAAGGGTGTTGCCGGACCAGGAAAGCGTCAACGGGTACTGGTGGGTCATTTCGGGAGCTCCGTAAAGGGTCATTGTCGCAGATGATGGTTGTGTGTCCCGTTTGCCATTCCTTGATCCCGTCCAGACCTTGTGGCGCCGCCTGTTGATGCGCTCTGGGCATAGGCTCGGGCTTCCAATGCGGGATGAGAACGCGGTAAGCCTGCTGGGCAGCGGCAACGCCATTCTGGCTGCCACCAAGGCACTCATCCGCGGCGCCCGACATTCCATCTATTTTGAAATGTACATCTGGGCGGATGACGCAGTGGGCCGGGAAATCGCCGCGCTGCTCGTGGATGCAAAAAGCAGGGGCGTAGATGTGCGCGGGATCGTGGATGATCTTGGCACCCTGGGGAGCGCCACGCTTTTGTCGACCCTTGATGGGGCCGACATTCCCTTGCTTCATTTCCACCCGGTGGCGCCATGGCGCCGCTTCCGGATCATGAACCGGCGGAACCATCGCAAACTCCTGATCAGCGATGGGCAAGAGGCCATCGTGGGGAGCGGCAATTGGAGTCTGGATTATGACGAGCACGCAAATCCCGATGCGTTTCTGGACGCGGGCGTGGTGCTTCGCGGCCCCATCGCGAAGGATTTGGGGGAGGATTTCGACAAGGTGTGGCGGCGCGCCGGCGGCAGAGCTTTCGACTTGTCATCGGGGGCAGACGCGGTGATCTGGCCGGGTCCCTGGATCGAGCCGGTCACCGTGCAGTTGGTCACCAGCGCGGGGCGCAGAGGCGCCGGTGTGATCCGTCAGCATTTGCGGCTCCTGATCTCGCAGGTGCGGGAAGAGCTCCTCATTGCCAACGCCTACTTCGTGCCAGGCGTGAGACTGAGTAGGCTGCTCTGTCGCGCCGCTAAACGGGGCGTAGCCGTCAAAATCCTGGTGCCGGGCCATAGTGATAACGGATTCGTGCAGGCCGCGGGTCGCGCCTCCTACAAAAAACTGTTGGAATCCGGTGTGCGCATTTTCGAGCGCCAGGGCCGGATGCTCCACTCTAAAGCCGCTGTATTCGATGCCGGCCTGGCCCTGATCGGCAGCGGCAACCTGGATCCCCGGAGCTTCCGCCTGAACCTGGAATTGAACCTCGCCATCCAGGATCCCAGCGTGGCCGCAGAATTACGGCGCCTCTTCGAAAACCACCGGACCGGAAGTGTGGAGATCCAGGCCCAGACATGGACGCAGCGCCCGCGGTGGCGCCGCGCGTATGAACGGTTCGCCTATCAATTCAGATGGCTGCTATAGACATTAGTTCCACCCTACCTGACGGCCCTTGTTCTGTTCTTCGAGCCAGAGCTGAAGCGGCTTGAAGTATTCCACCATGGCTCTAGTGCTCAAATTCTCCCCGGTGGCCTCTTTCAACACCTTGCGCCAATCCTCGGTGGCGCCTTTTTCGAGGATGCTCTTCAGGAAGGCGCCCACATCCTTGCGTCCGGAGTAGTTGCAGCTTCGTGGGTCCTGGTGGAGAATCTTCCGCGCGATGTGGTCGTGCATCTGGAATTTGAAGACCGTGGCCAGACCGTAACTGTAGTAGTAGGCAGGATTGTCGTTGATGTGGGTCTTGGTGGCGGCGTCGCACCATTCCTCACCCCTAGGGCTGGGTGGTTTCACGCCCTGAAGCTCAGCCACCAGCCGCCACCACTCCGCGTTCATCTTGTCTTCAGGCATGCCCTTGGCGTAGAACTCGGCTTCCCATTCGGGCATAGTGCCACAGGCCCAGAACATAAAGGGGATGGCTGTTTCCAGAGCGTCATTCAGGAGGATTTTCATTTCGTCTGATTTGTAATTCTTGGGAAGCACACCGGTTTCCTTCATGTAGGGCACCTGCCGCGCGGCGAACGAGATGAGCTCGCCAATGCCCTCGTGGAAGAAAGGCGCCGCACCATCCCGCAGCAGGGGCGGCACGTTCGGGTTGGTGTAACTCACGAAGTAGTAGCCATGTCCCAGTTCGTGGTGGGCGGTCTGGAACCACTCGAAGTTGGGTTCGATGCTCTGCAGACTGCGGATATCGTTTTCCAGGTCCAGGTGCCAGCAGCTCGCGTGCTGGTTCTTTTTGCGCGGGTCGCCGGCCTTCACAGGGTAAAGGTCCGACCTCTCCCAGAAAGTTTTCGGAAGAGGCGTGAAGCCCAAACCGACATAGAAGTCTTCGGCGGTGTGGGTGATCCATTCAGGCTTACGGCCGACAAAGAATGGATCGAAGTCCACGGCATCGACGAACCCGGTCCACTCCTGGCTCCAGCGGTTATTGATCCAGTGGGCCGGAATGGCTTTGGGCACGGGCTGGCCATACTTTTTGGCCATCTCATACTTCACCCAGGTGTGCAGCTGGAGATAGAGCGGCATGAGCTCTTTCCGGCTGCTGCGGCAGAGCTTGAGCATTTCATTCGTGGTCATGCCGTACTTGGCGACTTGCAGGCTGAAGTAATCGCTATAGCCCAGTTCCTTGGCCACGCCGTTGCGCAGGTCGCGAAGCTTCACTAGGCCTGGCTTCAAGGGAACGCCGATCTCCTTGCTGGCCTCCCAGGCCTGCTTCCGGGCTTCCAGATCCTTGCTCTTGATGAGCACGTCGTCGATCGCGTTGGCGGTGACGTTCTTGCCCCCCAGCTTGAACTGGAAGCCGTTCATGGTGCTGGCCTGCGCGGTTTCCGCCGCGATGCGGTCCGCCACCAGCTTGGGATTGGTCATGGGGCCTTCGGCGGCGTTCAGCAGCACACGGTCCAGTTCGCGCACGGTGAGGGCATCCAGCTCGCGCTTGTGGGCGAGCAGCTCTTTGGCTTCTGCGATCACCGCAGGATTCCCGGTGAAGGCCGCGAAGGCCTTGCCTGCGGTTTCAGCCCCGGCATCGTGCACCGGGGAGACATCCGTGCTGGCGGCCCACTGGGCCTCGCTTTGAACGGTGTAGAGAGCCCTGTAGCCCTCGTTCACAAGACTCAGGAAACGATCGGCCCGCTGCTGCATCAGTGATTTGATGGGGCTCGCAACGGGGACCATCGCCTTGTTTTTTGGGGTTGGCTCGATTTGGGAGGTGAGCGGAAGCACAAAGGGCAGGCCGAGAATGAGGGCGGGCAGCAGGCGCATGGACACTCCAAAAGGAAGCCCTATTGTGCCGCGATGCGGGAGCGCCTCCTAGCGGTGCCGGGTATGGTGAACGGACCAACAGTCCGACGGGGTACCAGTTGAGATTCGCCACCGTGCGCAGGATCGCGCAGAATTCTAGGATCATGCGCATCTGGCTCCGCTCCCTTGCTCTGGGACTCATCGTCCTGTGCGGCAGCTCCAGCTTTTTGCTCAAAGCCCAAGGCCTCCGCATCGCGGCTGCCTCGGATCTGCGCTGGGCGCTGGAAGAAGCCAGCACCGCCTTCCAGCGGGAGCATCCGGGCAAAATTGCGGTCACCTATGGATCCTCCGGGAATTTTCATTCCCAATTGATGAACAAGGCGCCCTTCGACCTATTCCTATCAGCAGATGTCAATTACCCCAAGGACCTGGTGGAACGGGGCCTGGGTGTAAAGGATTCGCTCTTTGTCTACGGCGTCGGCCGCGTGGTGCTGTGGGTGCCCAAGGCCTCGCCCATCGCCGTCGAAAAACTGGGTCTGGCCTCTTTGTCG
>JANXQX010000065.1 GCA_025353305.1 Holophagaceae bacterium | reverse complement strand
GGCGGGCAGCCTTTGCCCGACGGGAAGCATAATCATGGTCGCTGGACACTTGTGATTCCACCTCCGGGGAAACATGGTGTCCTTCCTCCCCCCCGCCGTGGGGAATTCCACGGATGATTAACGGCCTCCAGTCATCCGAATGGAGGGAACGGGCCGCGGCGGGGCGGGGGGTAATCAAAATTCCATTTGGCCCGTTCATCCAGCAGATTGAGCAGTTCGGAAGGACGATCCACCCATCGGGGGACCCGGAGTCTGCCGTTCGTCGAACCTGGGTCGACCATTGCGTTGCAAAACGTTGCCGATTGTTTCCAATTCACAGGGAGCCCGTCATGAAATCACCCAGCAGACTCCTGGTATTGGCGTTGTTTTCAGCTCTTCTGGGATGCGGGGGAGGCTCTTCCGGAGTCATCGAAAACCCAAGCCCGACGCCACCTCCGGTCACCATAACAGTGAAGGCCAGCCCCGAAGCTTTTGTGATCCCACCCAGTGGCCTGACCAGCCTTCTTGCCTCCGTGGAAGGCAGCTCAAACCAGGTGGTGACATGGTCCAGCACGGCAGGACAGGTGACGCCAGAGGGCATGTTCACCGCGCCAGCAACCAAAGGTCCACTTACACTTCTGGCCACCAGCGTGGCGAATCCCGCCTCAACAGTCCAGGTACAGGTTTTCGTGGATGAAGATGGGGCCGCGTCCGGCCAAACGAACCAAGCCATCAGCGCCTCCTCATCACCTTCTGGCATCTGGCCCAGCTCCATGACGCTCCCGGTGGGTCAGACGGCGATGCTGCTCGGTTATGGTGGGAATCCCCCAGACTTGCGATGGGCCCTGGACGAGGGAACATCGGCGGGCACCATCACGTCACAGGGGTCCCTGTCCGGATTCGCTTTCGCCAGATACCAGGCCCCCGCTGCTGGCGGTGTCTTCCACGCGTCACTCACCAGTGTGGTGGATTCCACCCTTCATGCCCGAGCCAAGATCATCGTGCGAGGCCAGGGACAGGTTTCAGTGGTGGTTCTTCCCGCCACCGCTTCCCTGCTTACGAACGAAGGGAGAAACTTCACGGCCCAAGTAACGGGCACGTCGAACCACACCGTGAACTGGAGCGCCACTTCGGGAAGCATCACTTCCAGTGGCGCCTACACGGCGCCTTCGACACCCGGCACCGCCACACTGCGCGCCACGAGCGTTGCGGATCCTGCCAGGTTCGGGGAGGCCACGGTAACCACCAACTCGCAGCCTTTACCTCCGAGCATTTCCAGCTTCACAGCGACAACCGTGATCATTACTTCAGGGCAGAGCAGCACGCTGAGCTGGGCCGTCAGCGGCGCCACGAGCCTGAGCATCAACAATGGCGTAGGCACGGTCACGGGTACCACCAGGGCCGTAAGCCCAACCGCCACCACGACCTACACGCTCACTGCCACGAATGCCGTGGGCAGCGTCACCGCCACGGCCACGGTCACTGTGAATCCCGCGCCACAGCCGCCCACCATTTCCAGTTTCATCGCCACGCCCTCCAGCCTCACCGTGGGCCAGAGCAGTACGCTGAGCTGGGCCGTCAGCGGCGCCACGAGCCTGAGTATCAACAATGGCGTAGGCACGGTCACGGGCACCACCAGGGCCGTGAGCCCAACCGCCACCACGACCTACACGCTTACCGCCACGAATGCCACCGGCAGCGTCACGGCCACGGCCACCGTCACCGTTAACCCCGCGCCGCAGTCACCTACAATCACCAGTTTCACCGCCACGCCTCCCACCCTCACCGTGGGCCAGAGCAGCACGCTGAGCTGGACGGTGTTGGGGGCCACAAGCCTGAGCATCGATAGTGGCGTGGGTACGGTGACTGGCACCAGCACGGTCGTAAGCCCAGGCGCCACCACGACCTATACGCTCACCGCCACGAATGCCACGGGCAGCGTCACGGCCACGGCCACCGTCACCGTGAATCCCGCGCCGCAGCCACCTACAATCTCCAGTTTCATTGCCACGCCTTCCACCATCATCGTTGGGCAGAGCAGCACGCTGAGCTGGGCGGTGTCGGGGGCCACAAGCCTGAGCATCGACAACGGTGTGGGAGACGTGACGGGTACCACCAGCAAGATTGTCAGCCCCACGGGAACCACCACCTACACGTTGACCGCGACGAATACCGCAGGCAGCGTGACTTCAACCGCCACTGTCACTGTGACGCCGCTTTCCAGCACAGGCTGCGGCAGCCTGGACCTGGGCATCAATTCGAATCTCCACGGTTACCGTGCCTTCCCGGACACCAGCGCCTGGAACCAGAACATCTCCGCCTTGCCGGTGGATCCCAACAGCACTTCGATCATCAATTTCATCGGCGCCGGCAGCGGCCTGAAGGCTGATTTCGGATCAGGCCTTTGGCAGGGATCCAGCATCGGCATTCCCTACGGCGTGGTTGGTGGAACCCAAGCCAAAGTGAACATCAACTATCAAGCGTACGGAAACGAAAGCGACCCGGGTCCGATGCCGATCCCTTCTCCCCCCCCCATCGAGGGCGACGATCCCCTTGCCACCACTGGCGACCGCCACGTGCTTCTCCTGGATCGGGACAATTGCATCCTCTACGAACTCTACGGTTCACAACTGCAGGGCAATGGCAGTTGGAACGCGGATAGCGGTTCCATCTGGGATCTGAGAACCAACACCATGCGGCCCTACGGCTGGACCAGTGCGGATGCCGCGGGCCTGCCCATATTCCCTGGGTTGGCAAGGTATGACGAAGTGGCCGCGGGTGCCATCACCCATGCCCTTCGCTTCACGGTGCCCACATCCCGCAGGGCCTATGTATCGCCTGCCAGCCATTGGGCCTCCAGCAACACCAGCACCTTTGCGCCGCCCATGGGCATGCGCGTGCGGCTCAAGGCGAATGTGAACATCAGCGGTTATCCACCGCAATCGCGGGTGGTGCTCCAGGCCCTGAAGACCTACGGCATGATCCTCGCCGACAACGGCAGCCGCTGGTTCATGAGCGGCGCGCCCAACGCCGGCTGGGACAACAATGATCTGCAATCCCTGAACGGCATCAAGGGCTCGGATCTGGAAGTCGTCCAGATGGGCCCAATCTTCACCGCCGACCCCACGGGGCCCGCGCCTGCCATCACCCTCAGCGCTTCGCCCGCCACCATTTCCGCAGGCCAAAGCAGTACTCTGAACTGGGCCGTCACCGACACCAGCACTGTGTTCATCACGCCGAACCTCGGTGCGCCCCTCGGCTTGGTGCGTGGAACCTCTCTTGTCGTGACTCCAGGTGCCACCACCATCTATACGCTCACCGCCACGGGCCCCTACGGCAGTACCACTCAGGCCGTCACAGTCACCGTCACAGTGGTGCCACCTCCGGTCATCAGTGCCTTCACCGCGGCGCCCACCGCCATCCTGCCGGGCCAGAGCAGCACTTTGAACTGGACCGTAAGCGGCGCTGCGAGCCTCACCATCGCGCCGATCATCGGCTCGGTGACAGGGACATCGGTGGTCGTGAGCCCCACCGCCACCATGACCTATACACTGACCGCCGTCAACCCGGCAGGCACCACCACTGCTCTGGCTACGGTCACGGTCAACAGTGGCGGCTTCATCACGCCCGACAACCCCGGGCCTGCGGACCTGCAGTTCGCGATCCACTCCGGCCACAATGCACACGCCATCTCGAAATGGGTCTATGGATTCAATGGCGGCGACTGGTCCACCATGCCCAACGGCACGACCCTTGGCCGTCTCGGTGGCAACCGCTGGACCGCCTACAACTGGGAGACCAACGCAAGCAATGCAGGCTCGGATTGGGGCCCCTACAGCAGCGACAGCTACCTCAGCTCCAGCGCCATCCCCGGCGAGGCCATTCGGCCCTCGGTGGCCAACGCCCAGGGCGCCAATGCCGCGATCATCGTCACGGTGCCCATGCAGGGTTGGGTGGCGGCGGACGAGGCGGGCAATGTCAATGTCGGTAATCCGGTGAGCACGCGATTCTTCCCGAACCTCCCTAAGAAGCCCGCGGCGCTCACCACCACGCCCGACACAACGGATGGGAAGGTCTACCAGGACGAATTCGTGCATTGGCTCGATTCGAAGTTCCCCACCGCCAAAACCGACGCCAACCGGCCCGTCTTCTACATGCTGGACAACGAACCTGATCTCTGGAACAGCACGCATCTTGAAATCCAGCGCACGGCCTTGCGCTATGACCAGTTCCTCCCCTTGAGCATCGCCTCGGCCGGAGCCATCAAGGACCAGGTTTCCCAGGCGCTGGTCTTCGGACCCGTGAGCTACGGCTGGAACGGCTTCGTGAACCTGCAGAATGCGCCGGATGCAAGTGCCCATGGGGACTTCCTGGACTACTATCTCTCCCAGATGAAGACCGCCAGCCAGAGTCAGGGCCGGCGCCTGCTGGATGTCCTTGATCTGCATTGGTATTCCGAAGCCCAGGGCGGCGGTGTGCGTGTGGTGAACCAGGACAACTCCGCCGCGGTGGTGGCCGCCCGCGTCCAGGCGCCGCGGTCCCTCTGGGATACCACCTACACCGAGACCAGTTGGATCACGCAGTGGTCGACCTTGGGACCCATCCAGCTCATTCCCCGCATGATGATGAAGATCAGCGCGCAATACCCGGGCACCAAGCTCGCCTTCAGCGAGTACAACCACGGCGGTGAGGACCACATCTCCGGCGCCATCGCGGAAGCTGACTGCCTGGGCATCTTTGGCCGGGACAATGTTTTCGCAGCCAATGTCTGGCCCCTGCAAAGCATTGAAACATTTCTGTTCGGCGCCTTCAGGATATTCAGGAATTACGATGGCGCGGGCGCAGCCTTCGGAGATACCAGCATGGAAGCTTTAGTCTCGGATGTGTCCAAGGCTTCCGTCTATTCAAGCCTGGACGCTGGCCATCCGAACCGCGTGGTGACCGTCCTGCTCAACAAGGACACCGTGAGCCACAGCGCGGGGCTGGCCCTGACCCACACCCAGGCCTTCACGACTGCGCAGGTCTACCAGATCACTGCCAGTTCCCCTGTTCAGGGCAATTCAGTCGTACCGAATCATCTCAGCGATATCGCCATCACGAAGGTAAACGCCTTCACCATGATGTTGCCGCCTTACAGCATCACGGTCGTGGTGTGGAAGTAGGTGGTTTTGGCAACTACACCGCAAGCTTCACTTTCGCTCCTGCGATCACATGCTTGATGGTCGCTACAACTTGCTCCTGGTCCTCTTCGGTGAGTCCGGGCCAGAGAGGAAGGCTGAGTAGGCGCTCGCCACTCCATTCCGCGTGGGGCAGGCCCTCCTTCGGCATGGCGTGGGTGTGCTCCGCGTAGTAGTCGCGGTAGAAGGAGTGGACGTGGGCCGGGCGGTAGTGGATGCCGGTGCCGATGTTTTCCTCTTTCAGCGCGGTGACGAATCCATCGCGGTCGAGTCCCGCTTTTTCAGGCAGGATCCGCAACACGAATAGGTGGAAGCAGTGGCCATGGACTTGGTCGCCATGCGTCGGCAGCAGCACTTCATCCATGTCCTTGAGCAGATCCAGGTAGCGATGGAAGAGCTGGCCTCGCCGCACGTTGAAGCCGTCCAATTGCTTTATTTGGTGCAGACCCAAGGCCGCTTGCAAGTCCATGAAGTTGGCCTTGCGGGCGGGTTCCATTACGTCGATATGAACACTGCCTTCCTTGCTCTGGCGCTTCCAGGCGTCCCGCTCGATCCCATGGAAACGCAGCCGCTGGATGCGCGGCAGGTAGGCTTCATCGAAAAAGGCGATGGCGCCGCCTTCACCGGTGGTCATGTTCTTGTTCGGGTGGAAGCTGTAGACGCTCATCACCGAGCGGGGATCGCCGCCGATCTTCGTGCCCCGGTAGGTCGCCCCCATGGCCTGCGCCGCGTCTTCCACCACCCAAATGCCGTGCTTCCCGGCGATCTCCCAGATTTCGTCCATGGGGCACGGCAGACCCGTGAGATGCACCGGGATGATGCCTTTGGTGCGTGGCGTGATGGCCGCTTCGAGTTTCGATGGATCCATGTTCAGCGTCACGGGGTCGATATCCACCAGCACGGGAATGCCGCCTTGCAGGACCACTGTGGATAGCGTGCTGACCCAGGTCAGGGCCGTGGTGATGACTTCGTCGCCCGCCTTCAGGTCCAGCACCTGCATCGTGATTTCCTGGGCCGTGGTGGCGCTGTTCATGACCCGGCAATGCGGCACGCCGTTGTAACGTTGCAGTTCTTCTTCGAACTTGGCGCTTTTCGGCCCGGTGGTGATCCACCCGCTATGAATGGAATCGATCATCTCGTCAATTTCGGCCTGCCCGATCATGGGCCGGGTAAAGGGCATGAATGTTTCGCGGCGGGTATATGGCATGGCAGGCTCCAGACTAAATAGTAAGGCTGTGGGCTGTGGGCGGTGGGCGGTGGGCGATTCGGAGCGGCCTTCGGCCGGTCTTCTACGGCCTACATCCCAGTGTCTGCAGCCCACAGCCTTTTTTACGCCATCGGCACTTCCAAGGTGATGATGCTGCCGCCTTCATCCGAGGGGTCCACCCGCAGATTTCCGCCCACGGCTTTCATCAGGCGCTGACCCATCACCAGACCCAACCCAGCGCCTAACTGACCTTGCGCGAAATTCGAAACGCCATCCTTGGAAAGGGGCGCGAGGGCCGCCCTGGCCAAAGCCGGATCCAGCTTGGCCATTTTCAGACGCAGGCTCAAGTCCAAGCGCATGGGTGTCCGCTCGATCCAGAACGGGATGGTGCCTTGATCCAGATCGTTTTGTGCCCGCAGCAAAAGATTCAGGAGTACCTGTTTGAGCCGCTCAGGATCGGTCACGATCTCGGGCACGCCTTCCGTGGCTGGCCAATCGATGAGGACGGAAGGTTTCGCGGGAAAGGTGCTGAACACCATCTTCAACTCATCAACCACCGGGCCGAGATCCAAGACATGGGGCTCTTCCATGGGAGTGCCACCGGCCAGTTTGGTCCATTCCACCAGATCGTTCAGCACCTCGAGCATCTGGGAGCCAAGGGTGCAGCTGCCTTTCAGGAAAGCCGCCCGCTCATCTTCCTCGCCTGCGCCATCCACGAGCAGACGAAGGTAGCCGAGCTGGCTGCCAAGCTGATTCCTCAGGGCCTCCCCGGCAAAGGAGATAAAGGCCAGACGGGTGGCTTCCACATCGTGCAGGGTGCTGTGGGCCTTTTCCAGTTCCTCCTTCTGCGCGTGCAGGTGAAGGGCCAGGGTTTCCAACTTCTCCTCCCGGTCCACCAGATTCCGGTAGAGCCAGGTATTGTCCAGGACCAGAGCGGTCACATGCTGGATGAGGCCCAGGAACTCCTGCTCGGATTCCGAAAAGGTGCGGCGCTTGGGCAGGGCCAGCACGGCAAAGCCCGACAGGTTGAGGTGATATTCGAAGGGAAGGTAGTAGAGCTCCGTTCGTTGATCCACGCGCAGGGCCCGGATGGCCAGGGGAAGCGTTCTCAGGTCAAGCCATTGGGTCTGGAAAGGCAGAATGGCCGAATCGGGAAAAGGATTCGGGGCTGGCAACTCGTGATTGTCGAGGGTTATATCGTCCTGGTTCAACGAAGCCACCGCTTCGAAACTCGTGGCCCCCAGGCGCCAGATCATTCCCTGCGTGCATCCCAACTCTCCGTAAAGGGCACCCAGCAGATGCTCGCCTAGATCTTTGGGTCGACCGGAAATGGAGAGATGTTCCGTCAATGCCCGAAGCCGGGCGGTCTGCCGGCTGCGCTGCCAAAGCTGCCGCATCAGGGAATTCACGTTCTCATTCAATCGGTCCAGCTTGGTGTCCGACTTCAACACCAGTCGCCATGCTTCCACCACCGAATCGAAATCCCCCGGGGAACGATTTCGTCCCTTCTCGGGATCCTCCTGCAAGGGCATGGGTTGAGTGGTGGACATTGGACTCGGATTCTCTCGGTGACCCAGCCCAGGACATCTGGCCGTGGCAACAATATAGCTTGCGGAAACGGTCCCTAGGTTATTTGCATGGTCAACGTCATGGTCGTGCCTTTGCCCTGCCCTTCACTGGCAAGCGAAATGCTGCCTCCCATCAATTCCATCAGTCGCCGGCAAATGACGAGTCCCAGGCCCGTACCTCCGTATTCCCGCGCGTGGCCACCCTCGGCCTGGACGAATTTCTGGAATAGCCGCTCCTGGGCATCCGGGCTGACACCTATTCCCGTGTCCACGACGTTCAGTAGAACCACGCCGGGGCCACGTTCCACGCGGATCTCCACACTCCCCTCTTTCGTGAATTTCAGCGCGTTGGAGAGCAGATTCAGCAGCACCTGTTGCAGACGGCCAGGATCCACCATCACCTCTGGGATCTCCGCAAGGTTGGTCGGGAAGATCAGCTCCACACCTTTCTGGCGGGGATAGGCCTCGACGATGGGGCGGACTTCTTCCACGGCCACGTAAAGGCTCATCGGCTCGCAACGAACCTCCAGCTTGCCGCTCTCGATCTTGGCCAAATCCAGAATGTCGTTCAAAAGCTCAAGCAGGTGCTTCCCGCTTGAATAGCTCGCGTGAAGCATCTGCTTCATATCGGCTTCGGAGGTGTAAAGGCCGTCAATCACAAGGCGCGTGAAGCCCAGAATGCCCGTGAGCGGGGTCCGCAATTCATGACTGGTGAGGGCCAGGAATTCGCTCTTGATGCGATCCGAATCCCGAAGCGCGGTATTGGCCTTTTCCAACGCAAGCGTCTGGCTCTGCAGGGTGTCCCGCTGCTCTGAAAGATCCCTGAAAAGCCAGGCGTTGTAAATGCTCACAGCCGCCAATTGCTGAATGATGGACAACGCATCCAGATCCTCTTCCTCCCATTCATGTCCCGCCGGCATGGCCAAAATGGCAAAGCCCATGACGAGCAGCTGATTCTCGAAAGGCACGAAGAAAATCCGGGTGCCGGAATCCATCTTGAGTTTTTCCACCACCGGACCCGCGAGATTGCTTTCCAGCCATTGGCATTGGTAGAGCACGATAGGTGAATTGGGAAAGGGGTTGGGAGCGGGAAGGCTTAATTGGGTCCATTCGGCTTTGGATAGGCCGAACCCGCTGCGAGGCTGGAAGTTGGTGCCGGCGTCTTCAAGCACCCAAACGAGGCAACGTTTGGAGCCGAATTCCTGGACCATGACGTCCAACACAACATCCGCCACCTGCGTCACTTTGGTCGTGGCAGCCAAAATCTCCGCCACGTGTTGCAACACCGACATCTGGTGGCCACGCCTCCCCAGACTGCTCTTCAGGTCGTTCAATTCGAGGGTCACCTGACTCAACTGGCGCTGGGCCTGCACCAGTTCCGCCAATATCTTGCCAGAGGCTTCGACCTTGGCCTCAGGAGCCGGTGCCAGCCG
Source organism: Holophagaceae bacterium (assembly GCA_025353305.1). The sequence goes on along the minus strand of JANXQX010000065.1, from coordinate 1,372 downwards.
GGGGCCGCCACTGGCCGCAAGGCCGCCTTCACCCTTGGGCGCTCCGCCAGGCGGAGTTCCCGGTTTCGGGGTCGAGGTTGGGTAAGGGTTCATCACCTCCCAGCATGACGCTACCCGCTGGAACTGCCAAGGAGTGAGGTGGAGAGGTGTGAGGTTCAAGTCTCAAGTCGAGGGTCGAGAGTCAAGAGTCAAGGGCGGGACCGCATTCTCCCCGTTTCCCATGGCCTGGACACTTCCGCAGTTGGTTAGAGTACAGATCATGTGGCCGGGTTGATATACGGTGCCTCGGAGTTGACTTCTGGCACTGCCTGAAAGACAAGTCTGGCCCCTGGTGTTATGAAGCCAGGACTGGCATGAACCCAAAGCTATCCGGGGTCAACAGCTTCAAAGTACCCCCACTTCCGCCACAGGCGAAGGTGGTTGCAAGCGTAAGACAAAGAAAAACACGGGGCATACAGGGAAACGAATTTGTGGTCATCCGCTATCCGGCTTCAGCGCTGTACCTGGACTTCAACCAACGCGAAGGCGCTGGGGACTTCCACGCTTTGGACGCGAACATGAAAGATGTCGCCAGGAAGGTGGTCAATCGCCACGCCGTCGAAAATGATCAAGCAGGTATTGACAATGTCGTCCGGTTGCAGACGGATCAAAGTAGATCCTTCATAGCCCGATTCCACAATCGACCAAGTGACATGGCGGTTTGTGAGCGGACTAACAGTGGCTACCGGTTTGGGAAGAGGCCCGGTGTAAGTCTTGTTAATCACAAATGAAGCCGGATTCGCCGAAACACTCACACCTTTCGGATCCACCACCTGGACTGTCCCTGGTTGGGGCACATAGCGGGATGTGCCATATTCAGACACGGCCTTCAGGTGGAAAGTGCCTGGGATGGATGGGGCCGTATAGGTCGCGCTTTCCCCGTTTCCGATGGCCAGGACAATTCCTCCGTTGGGTTCAAGTACAGACCATGTGGCCGTGTGAATATACGGGGCCTCGGAATGGACCTCCGGTACTGCCGAAAAGACCAGGCTGGCCCCAGGCGTTATGAAAGCAGGACTGGGCTGGACCCAGAGCTTGCCGGGATCTACGGGTTCGGTAGTGCCCCCACCCCCGCTACAAGCGAGGGTAGTTCCAAGCGCGAACACCAGGATGGAAATGGGCATGCGAAAGAATGGATTCATCATCTTCCAACTATCCTCCCTCATTGGATTGCGACAAGCGTATGCTTGATCTTTTCATAGGCAGCTTTCGCATCCTTCATGGCCAAGGCTTCCTGAATATGGAGGGGCACCGGATGGATTGGGGCCGCTGCATTCCTGACCTGTTCAGGGGCCAGAACATAATTTGGCGCCAGGGCCTAAGCAGGAGCCAG
>JANXQX010000042.1 GCA_025353305.1 Holophagaceae bacterium | reverse complement strand
ACGGGAGATGGCGGCCCATGAGCTTTTCAGTCGAGACACCGGCATGACGGTCTACTTCGCCCACCCCCACAGCCCGTGGGAACGCGGCATCAACGAGAACACCAATGGCCTGCTCCGCGACTACTTGCCCAAGGGCTCAGACCTGAGCGTCTACACCCAGGATGACCTCGATACCATCGCCTGGACCCTGAATGTCCGTCCGAGGAAATCCCTCGGATGGAAATGCCCCGCAGAGCTTTTCCTTCCAGAAGGCGCTTTTGATTTCCAGGCCTTCTGGTCCAATCCACCCAAGCCTGTTGCACTTGGAACTTGAAACCGCCAAGGTTTTCAATGTAGCGCGGCATTGAAAGCATCTGCCCGCCCGTGGTTTCCAGGGCTGAGGCATACACGCCCTGGCGTTTCGTGGCCTCTTCCAGAACCATGGTTTCACGTAGCAGTGCCTCATCGTGCTTGGTTAATTCATCCTTCGTTTTCCCGATGGTGGAAGCCAGGCGCTTGTAACCTTCCTCAAAATTCACCATGATCCCCATGTGATGGAGAATGATGGCCTGGCCTGTTGAAATGCCTGTGACGATGCGCCCGAAGGCCTCTGAGCTATTGATGTTGGCGATCCTACCCGCGTCCTGGGCAGCGCGGCCAAGTTCCGCGGCTCTTGCAAGATCGAGTTGCGCTGCAGCCATCATGTTCAAACTGTTCCGACTCTCGATCATCGAAATACCAGTTCGCTCTAAGTCCATTTGAAACCTAGCCATTTCGGATCGAGTGTATCCGGCGTTATTCCCGAGGACGCCCATCACCACGCCAAGCATCTCGTACCGAGAGGCCAGCATCGTAGCGTCCTTGATGTGCTCAGCGAGCTTGAACAGGGCGAAGGCGGCAACCATCTTGCCTACGATCCCTTCGAGCCAGCTGGACGTGTTCCCGAGGCCCTCCAGCGCATTCTTTGCGCTGGGAACGCTCGAAGTGTCCACCTGAATACTGAGTTGGGCAATGTCTGACATGGGAGCATCCTTGTAGCAAATAAAAAGGCGTAAACCTCGGGAAGCAGCATCAGTTCACGGTTTCCGAGTTCCGAATTGCTGATTGCGTATCAGAGGTCTCGATATTACGCAGAGCGTAATGCGTAATGTCTTGCGTAATCTCACCGGGATTTCGACTCCCATCCACCACGTGGATACGAATCACTAGCCCCTCATAGCCCACTGGCGGCTCTTCACCGGGGAAGAGAACAGGCGTTTCAGGTATAGGCTTTTTTGCTTCTTCGACAGCCTCAAGGGCAAGCAGGCGATTCCAGTTTGATCGGCGGGTCATGGCTTTCCCCAGTTCGGACCACGGATGATGAGTGGTGTTAACGGAAAGGGCGGCACGGGCATCGGATCATCGTCCTTGAGTATGTAAAGCAGCGGAACGTCCCGCCTTTCCTTCTTGGCCTCCAGGGCCTCTAGGCGGGCAAGGAAGCTACGCTTACTCATTGCTTGCTCTTCATTCGCCGATGCCAGTCCCACCAGTGTGAGATCGCTTCCGCCTCCTCAGCTGTGCGCTCCGCCTCAGAAATTCGAAATTTGGGCAGCGGATTCAGTCTGTCTACCAATTCAGAAAGCCCAATGGCATGCAGAATGGTCGGCGGAGACTTGGCTTTGGAGAGATCCGGGACCGGCTTGTCCCACCACTTTGGGGGGATCCAAGCGGGCGCATTGAGATCCTTGATCTTCACGGTCCCAGCTTTCAGTGTCCCTAATTCGTGGACGCGCTCTTCGAGCTCTTCCACGGTGCGCTCGGCATGCGAGTCGAGCACGGCAACCAATAATTCCGTGCCGGGATCCTGCACCGGTTTACCGAAAAAACGAGGGAGCCTCATTCTGGGTCTCCTATAGCGTTGATCGAAGGCGCGAGGGGGGGGTCAATTTTGACCCCTGAGTCTGTTTGACTCACATTTTTGCCCATCATCTGGCAATGAAGCAGCATGACCGCCACGCGCTCCGCGGGACTCATGTGGCGTCTCCCTTCTTTTGCGCCGCTTCCAGTGCTGCGATTCGGTTTTCCAGATCGTGTTCGCTCATCACCTGGGAGAGGCTGAGGGCCGTGTACACGAGGGCCTTGCATTTCTGAATGGGCATTCTGTCTGCCTCTGTCTCCCGCCAAACCCACGCCAAGGCCCTTCGGACATCTGCTTGATTTTTGAGCCTACGTTCGGACACGGGGGGTCACCTGGGGAAACGCTGTGCCGGTGAGTCGGGAGGCCACACCGGCACAGCCGAAAAGGGGGCGGGAGGTCCCCCTTGACGATCGATCACAGGCCAGCGCCGCGGACGGCCGCGGGAAGGGCATCATCGGCACGGAGGAAGGCGTCCAACTTCGTCCGCATTGCGGCCACGGTCGACGAACCGCCGAGGGCGGTCTCCGTCTGCAGGGCCGCGTAGCTCGACTGCCACGTGGTGATGGGCGAGTAGGCAGTGGCCCGCCGGTTCATGGCGATGCTAGCCAGGTTCTGTAGCCGGGTAACCTCCGCCGCAGCCACCGCAGCTCCGAAGGTGGGGTTGGAGGCCGTCATCGTGGAGGGGTCGTATTCATTCGAGGAAACGCTCGCTCCGGTGCTGAGGGGAATTGCCGTGGGCGCTGTGGAAAAAATGGAAGGGTAGAGGGACATTGGCTTCTCCTATGTGACGACTTCGAGATCGTCGGGGCGCTTACTCGCCAACGCGAGGAGCGGGTCTTTTAGAATCTCTGTGGGCGTCGTGTAACCCTCGCCGGTGCGCGCCATGCGCTCCCAGGCGGGCAACCCGTGTTTCATCACCCACGCTGCCTTCAGGGCCTCGGGCCAAGCTCTCACCAAGTCCTGTGGTCGGGCGGAGGCCCAGTCCTTGAAAACGTCGGGTTCCGTGGCGACAGCGAGGCCCAGGGCCTGCTCCGCGGTTGCGAGGGTCCGTTCCATTTCGTCGAGGCTCATGGAGGCGGTTGCGAGGCTTTCTTTAAGGTCCTGCGGCGCGACGGTGTCGAGAAACGCTTCCGTGACGCGCTCCAGGATCCCGGGGGGCAGAAGGGGGACGGGCCATTCGCTCAACGCGCGAAGCGCGATGCCGTCGCCGCGTTCGGCGGCCTGCAGAGCGAACGTGACGCGCTCCGGCGTTGGCAGGTTCAGAATTGCGCGCCGGATTTCGCCGGTCTCGAGCTGTTGAAGGATCGCTTCCAACGGATCCTCGGGGCGACGTGGAACCAAGGCATCGCGGCGCTTAACCAGCGTGGCCTTCCAACTCCGCGCGTCTTCCAGGAGGGTGTCGAGCTTTTTGGAAAGCTTGCTCCGGGTCTCCTGCAGTAGCTCAGCCTGGCGAAATCCACGTACATCGGCCTTGAGTTGAGGGTCGATGGCCTTCGCGCGCTTGACGGCCTCAGGGACGCTGCCGACGAGTAGGTCGAGCACCTTCCCGTGCCAGCCCTCCAGCTGCTCACTCGGGGTCAAGTGTAGCGAAAATCCCCTGTAGACATCCTGCACAGTACTCAAATCCATTTCGACTCCTCATCATAAATGTACGGATCTCGGTGGAAATCGATTCCCCCAAAAATTGCATCATTTTTTGGGATTGAGGATGTACCGGATCATGCGAATGGAAAGTTTGTGAAGCCTCGCCAACTGAGACCAGTTGTGGCCGTTGAATTCACGCCGGATTTCCACGTTTCGGATTTTCTTCTGAATCATCGGCCGCAGCGGGATACGGATTTCCGCGCCCGGAAGATTCTCTTGGACCCACCGCAACTGCTCGACAGAGAGAATTCCTTGCAGCTTCAGCCATGTCATTTCGAGGGCTCGATACCAGCATTTGCCAGCATTTTGCTGGACCGCTTCTTTGGCGGCTCCGGGTTCAACTCGTCCCAGGCTGCAAGGATGGCGCGGCGGGCCTCTGTGCCGTACTGGCTTTGTTCCAGGTGGAATTGCTCCAGGCGGCGGGCCTTCCACCAGACATCATGGGGGGGCAAGGATTTCACTTGGGGCGCTCCCCGCGTTTCCAGGCTGCCACCAAGAGCTGAAGCATGGCCTCGGGCGTCCTACCGCTGTCTGGCAGGTGCACACCAAGCGCACACAGCCAGTCGTCCAGGGCCTCCTGCCGGTCCTCCATGGCGTCCATGACCCGAGCGGGTGAACCCGGGTACAAACTCTCAAGGGCCGGCCTGAGGCAGGGCCAATAGGCAGCGGTCAGCAGCTGGACCACGAGCGCCTTGGGTAGGGTGATGGTCTCGGCCTTCACGAGGCCTGCCGTAGTGGAGAAGTAGGGGAGCCTGGAGGGTTCGGCTCAATCAGGGGTTGGGCCGGTTGCTCCGGCACATCCTGGTCCATGCCGGGAAGCTCGAACCGCTCTAGAGGGGTTAGAGAATCGGGAGAGTTGGAAGGATGGAAGGATGTGGAAGGGCTTTTCATAAGGTGCCTTCACGCGCACGCATGGGGGGAAGTTCCGAAATGTTGTTCCGCATCCTTCCGTCCTTCCGTGGCCTCAAGAAGCGGCACAAAAGATCGAACCTCAATCCCGCAGTAATAAGTACCGTTCGAGGTCGTCTTAGACACGCGGAATCCCTTGGCTCCGGCGTATTCCTGGAGGTTGTGCCAGAAGGCCCGGGGCTTCAGTTCTGGCTCGCCGTTGAATTGCCGCCAGGCCTCGTAACTTGCAAGCGCAGTATTCGCCCTGGCCTTTACAAGGGTGGAAGCGTAGGGCACCACATGGGCATCAGCCCAGGCGGCGAAGCCTGAGGAGTCCGCTCGGTAGGCCTCCACGGCCTCCACAGAAGGCCGGGGATCTGCGAGCCCGTCGCGCTGCCACTCTATGCAGCCCCGGACGCACCAAGCGAGGATGCCTGGCAGCTCCGCCTTGAGTTTCTCGACAAGCTGCGGGTCCTTCTCTGCACCATCAAAACGCCGGTCGAAGGGGATCAGGCGCATCCGGCGCCAGAAGCTGAATGTGCCGTCGTGCACAATGGGCCGATGATTCGCGGCCACCACGAACTTGTGAGAGGGCGTGAGCTCGAACCAGTTGCCGTACATGAACCGCGCGGTGAATGCGTCCCCGCCAGTCAATGTCTTCATTCGGGCCTCATCCCAGGAGGCGTCCTTGTTCACCTCTTGCACCAGGGCCAGGCGCACCCCGGCCAAAGTGGCGATGTCGGCGGGGTGTGATTCGTGACCACGGCTGATGAGCAGGGAGGAAGGCACCACCTTGGCGTAGTCGCCCAGGACGCACCGGACCACCTCCAGGAGTGTGCCCTTGCCATTGCTGCCACCGCCGATGAAGAAGAACAGGGATTGCTCGCGGGTGCTGCCCGTCAGGGCGTAGCCCAGGATGCGCTGGAGGGCCTGGATCATGTCAGGCCGGGGGAAGTGCCCTCCCTGACCGTCAGGCTCGCTGGTGATGGCCTCGACAGCGCGTGACCAGATGGGAGCCTTGGCGCCCGGATCGAAGGGCGCACCAGCCAACTTGGAAATCATGTCCTCGGCGCGGTGTGGCCGGAGTGCACCGGTCTTTAGATTGAGAGTCCCGCTGGGAGTATTGAGCAGGAACGGATCAAGGTCGAAGTCTGAGGCCTTGCAGGTGACGTGCGGCCGCGCCAGTGCCATGACGTTGGAGACGGTGCGGGCGCTCAAGCACCTACCGATCCAAGTCAGCCACTCCTGCGCATCTGGCCCGTCCGTCCGGACCTGTCTCGGCAGGTCTTGCAGCACGGCTTGAACGTGGCGTTCGACAGCGCCCGGCTCTTCGACCCAGCGGCGGCCATCGAAGACCATCCACCGCGCCATGGAATCGTTGTAGCGAACCACGCCGCGGAACCGCGCCAAGAAGAGCTGGGCAAGGTAAAACTCCGTCCGCTGCGCTTTGCCCTCGGGGCCAGGCGGCGGCGGGGCCTGTAGTGCGTCCTCGATCCCTTTTAGAAGCGCGGTCCAGCGGATCACCGGATCTGCCGCGCGGTAATCCTTGGCGATGCCCGCGCCAGGCAGGATGGCTATGGTGCCCAAGCCCTTCAGCTTGACCCGAGCGCGCTTTCCCGCTGGATCCTGGTCGGTGATGAATAAGACAGAGATACCAGGGAAGTGGGCTTCCAGTGTGTCTTGGACCAACCTCTTTGTGTGGCTCGCGGAGATGGCAAGGAAGGCGTAGTTTTCGGTGTCGTGCTCGTAGGCATCCCACGCGGCGGAGACCGCATCCCAGATGCCCTCAAAGACCACCACGGCCTTGGGATGAATCCTCGGATTGGCGATGTACACGCCGTTCTTCCCGAGGATCTTGATGCCTTTCGGGTCCTCGATAGCGGCGAGGTTCGCGTCCATTATGGTTTCGAGCTGGACGCCGCACAGATCGGCCCCGCCGTAAAGCGGGATCACTATTCTTGCTTGGCCAGCGGATGCGATTTTGTTCAACTCCCTCTCTGTGGGAAATGGCACCTTCACTGTTTGAATCGCGGCCTTCGTGACCTGATACACGCCGCACTTCTCCGCCAGGAAGTCGGCACCAAGGCCCCTGGGGGCGGCGGGGCCTTTCTCACAAGCGAAGTAGAGGGCCTCGTGATCCTTCAGCGCCTTTTGTTGAAGCAGTAGGCCTGTTTCGGGGTCGATGGTGATGGAGCATCGGAAGCACCGGTGCACCAATCGGCCGCCAACATAGAAACGGGGGTCATCCTTGCGGCCGATTTTGTCGTCGCGTTTACAGATCGGACAAGTCACCCCTGGTCCCAGTCTCTGCGGACAAGAAGTAGATCAGTGAAACCGATCTTCAGCATCGGCGGGGCTCCGCAGCACCCGGACGGGGAATGATGACTTAGCGGACCGGACATCGGGTCACGCCGCGGGCTTGGTGAAACCATCCAGCACGTACTGGGGGATCATTCGACGGCTGCCGATCTGCACAGAGGCGATGTCCCCGGAGTTGATTTTCCGGTAGAGGTTCGCTCGGCTTAGGCCGAGGATTGCTGCAGAATCATCCACGCTGCGCAACAGGGGCGCAGGGGGGGGCGTTTTTTCCTTTTTACTCATGTTGGGCTCCGTGCGGTATCACCTGTCCGCAAGCCCAGTCTCTGTGTCTATCTGTGCAGCCGTAGTGATACGCGCTGCACTTTACAACTCATCTTGAATCAAATAGATGTGATGAAATGAGACAGAGAATCGCCCGATAAGTCTTTTATTGGCAGACGGTTTACGAATTTGCAGCGGTCAGAATGAATCTGCTGCACACATTTCGAGTGCCCCTCCGCCGGAGCACCCGCAGGAAGTGGCGCGGCAGCTGGTGCGGATGCCAGTGTTCAGGAGCTACCCTAGCCGCGCCAGTTGAAGTTTAAGGCAGTGCGAAAAGCGGCGCCATGACTTCAGAGAAGGTTCTCAAGGTGAGGGGCATCCCTTGGTCAAAAAGGCGGCCTCCGGCCTGCCTACCCATCCGCGTTATGGCGGCCTTCTCTGCCTCGTCCATGGCCATGCCCCCAAGCCCGGGGACGAGAGAAGCAGAGAAGCGAGGAAACGCTTCAGCAGCGAAGTAGAAGCCGGCGGCCTCGCCTGCTTCACAGTAGTCGGCCCGTGTTGGTTCACCGTCCATGGGATCGAAGGGGCTTTGGAAAAGTGGGTTCATGGTGTCCTCGCTCATGCCGGCATCAGGGCTGCAAGCCGCGCGCCGATAGTTTCAGAGGCCTCGCGCATGGGGGCCTGTTCCTTGTGGGCGTATTTCTCAGTAGTGGCGGCCTGGGCGTGTCCCGCGAGTCCGCCAAGGACGGGAAGGGGCAGCCCCGCCGAAACGCCGGTGGTGATGAAGGAATGGCGGAGATCATGGATTCGAGTCCCCGCCAGATCAACGGCGCCTTCAGAGAACACGCTCACCGCGGCCTTGATCCGCTCCCAGGGTGACCGCAGATTCACGAGGCGGCCTGTGTAGCGCCCCGGGAAAACGTAGGGGTTCCCGAGCTGCTGGACCTGTTCCTGTTGATTGCGTATAACGATGCGGGCAGGCGCATTGAGGGGGATCGTTTTCACACCCATGGTGCGCTTTGTCTTGTGTTCCCGAATGGTCAAGGTTGCAGCCTCCAAGTCCACCTGATCCCATTTCATGGTGAGAATCTCTTCCTTGCGGGCGCCAGTGAATGCCAGGAGGCGCAGAGCCGCGATGGCACTGCCGCAGACCCGAGGCCCATATGCTTCCTCGTCCCATGAGTTCGCGAAGTTGAGCACTTTCCCGAGCCATTCATATTCAAGGGGGCTAAGGAAGCGTTCCTTCCGGTGCTCCACTTCCCGGTCCTGTGCCCACTTGCAAGGGTTGGTCCCCTGGGGACGGATCTCCTTTTTCTCGGCAAGGGTGAAGAGGGTAGAAAGGTGGGCAATCACGCGATTTGCCAGGATGGGCGTGGGCCGCTTGGGCTTGGTTCCTTTCTTGTCCCCAGGCCTCCAGCCCACGGCCAGGCGTTCCCGCAAGTCCTCGATGTTGGCGCGGCGAACATCGGCGATCTTCATGGCGCCGATCACGGGCAGGGCCAACCGGAAGGCGAGGTCCACGGCGCGAAGGGTGGCTTTGCTCCGCCGCTCATTGGCCACGTCCTCCTTCAAGTCTTTCAGGAAGAGATCAGCCCGTCCCTGCACGGTCAGATCCACCGATCCCGCGCCGGCGGGGTCAATCCCACGTCGCAGCATCCGGCGATATTCACTCGCCAGTGCCCGGGCCTCGTCCGCCGTCATGTCAGAGGCCTTCCCAAGGCGGAGCCAGACCTGTTTCCCTTTCTCGGCTGGGTTCGGACGCCAGAGGTACTTGAGATAGTAGGTGGCGCGGCCCGTGCCCCGCTGATCACGTCCAAGAGGGCGAATCTGCACACCGAAGCCTGGAATCTCGCGGTCCCAGTAAACATGAGCGGCGGGGGCGTTCTTGCGCTCATGGCTCTGCTCTGTGATACCCTTCACCTTCCCCGGCTTCAAACCAGCCACGTAGGGCTCGGTGATCAGGTTGCGACTTAATTTCGGCATTTCGCAGCTCCGTGCGCTAAAAACATCGCGCTACTATCAAGCTACTTCAAAACCATGTCTCAGCAAGTGCCAGACTGGATTATTTGTCTTATTCTTTGCAATCCGACCCCTCCTTTTGTCTCACTAGTCTCATGGTTGTGCAGGTATTAACTACAGTTTTTATCTCTTAATCAGCGGGTCCAGGGTTCGAGTCCCTGAGGAACCACCACCAAACAAAAGCCACCCAACGGGTGGCTTTTGTTTGGTGGTGGTTAAGGATGGCGCGCAGGTAGCGGTAGGCGCAGGGCGCGCGAGCGGCCGCAGCCGGTTCCGCGCAGCGGAAACCGCGTGCGCAGCCAGCCGCGTGCAAGTTACGGGACGAGGGCGCCAATATTTCGAGTTTCCTGTTGACCCGGGCCTATCTCCCCAGCCCTTGGTCGGCAATCGGATGTGCCGACTCTGTCTCATCCTCTCTTCATGCACTTCGGTCGTATGGTGACGCGCAGGCAGGGCAAGGCGAATACGCGAGAGCGTCCAGAGCCGGTCGCCGAAGACGATGCCCGTTCGCAGCCAGCCGCGCACGGGTTACGGGATGGAGCGCCAATATTTCATGTTTCCTGTTGACTCAGGCCTGCTGGAAATACCTTTTGTCTTCCCAGGCGTTGCGGACAAAGGCCAGGATCGCGTGGGAAATTTCCTCGACGCCATGCCGGTCGTTGTTGAAGATGGCGTCATAGAAGCGGGGATCGGCGACGTCCTCCCCCAGGCAATGGTTCACGAACTTGTCGCGGCGCTCCCCATTCACCACCACCTCGATTTCCGCCTCCCCGCGGCTCAACCCCATCTGCTGCGCGTAATTGGAGACCCTCCAATCGTGGCTTCCGATCAGCTGGAAGTTGTAGCAATTCGGAAACCTGTTGCACAGGATGGCGGCCCCCCTTCCCACCATGATCGCGTTGCCCAGCTTCGCAATCTGGACCAGGTGGCGCGCAACCTTGTCGAAGGCCAGGTCATGAGTTACGAGTCGAGGCGAATGAAGTCCGAAAGTTTCGATGACACGGGACATGTCACCCAGTCGCTTCAGAAGGCTTAATGAAATGCCCTCTTGCTTGGCAACCATCTCGATGAGTGACTTGTCGAAGATACTCCATGGCTCCCCGGAGGCGTCCTCGAAGAGGGTCTTCAGGCGTTCCGCGAGAGGATAGCCCGAGCAGCCGAACTGGCGGGACAGAGTAATGGCAGGGCGGAGCTTGATCCCTGCGGGTGAAACATGGCGTTCCTGGATCTTCATCCAGCCTGCAAGCCTTTGCTCTATATCCGGTGCCGAGGACGAAAGTAGCCTTGTCATGACAGCCTCCCGGACCAGGATTTGAACAAGAAAACCCGGCCGAAGTGTACGTCACCCTCTCCTAACCGCAAGGATTACCCGGAGTCAATTTCCGCTTGCCAATTTGGGGAGGCGCAATCAGCCCTGCCTCGCGCAAGAGAGGCGATCGAAACCTTCGCTTTCGTTCGCGGTTTCACGTTTTCCACTACCATCCTTTATGCCCAATGTTGAAACCCGGACCAGGTCCCTGGCGCCAATGGCGGCCGTGTCGCTCTTCGGCTTCGCATCGGGACTTCCGCTGCTGCTGACGAATTCCACGTTGCAGGCCTGGATGAAGGATTCCCACGTGGACCTGGGCTTTATAGGCCTTTCCGCGCTGATCGGCCTGCCCTACAACCTGAAGTTCATCTGGTCGCCCATTCTCGATCGCTTCACGCCGCCTTTCATGGGCCGCCGCCGCGGCTGGATCCTGATCTTTCAAATGGCCTTGGTCCTCGGCCTTTGCGCCATGGCCTTCGGGGACCCGCGCACGGGCCTGGGTGCCATTGCGGGCCTGGCCTTGCTGGTGGCCTTCTTCAGTGCCAGCCAGGACATCGTCGTGGATGCCTACCGAACTGAGCTATTGCCAGTGAGCGATCTGGGGGTAGGATCCAGCCGCAACATTATCTTCTATCGCATCGCCATGCTGGTGGGTGGCGCCTTTGCCCTGTGGCTCGCGGATCACACTACATGGCGCGTGGTCTATCTGGTGATGGCGGCACTGATGGTGCCGGGGATGGTCACGGCCTGGTTCGCTCCGGAGCCCATCAGCGCCACGCCACCACGTACTTTGGTGGATGCCGTGGTGAAGCCCTTCACTGAATTCTTCTCCCGCCGGGGCGCGCTGGAAATGATGGCCTTCACCATCCTCTACAAGCTGGGGGACATGCTAGCGGCCTCCCTGAACACGGTGTTCCTGATGACCCTGGATTTCAGCAAGACGGAAATCGGTCTCGCGACGAAGGGCCTGGGTCTGGCTTCTTTGCTGATTGGGAGCTTCCTCGGTGGCCTGGTGATGCGGCGCTGGTCCCTGCGGCGATCTTTGCTTATCTTCGGGATGCTGCAAGCGGCCAGTATTTCCGCTCCATACCTGCTGGCGGTCATCGGGCACAATCGGCCTTTGATGCTGGCTACCATCGGGGCGGAAAATTTCTGCTTCGGCACGGGCATGGTGGCCTACGCGGCCTTTCTCATGCGCATCTGCGACAAGCGGATGACCGCCACGCAGTACGCGCTGCTCTCGAGCCTCATGGCCCTGACCCGCACGGTGTTCTCGAGTCCCGCGGGCCAGTTGGTGAAGTGGATGGGCTGGCCCGGCTTCTTCCTGCTTTGCATCGCCATCTCCATTCCGGGCCTGCTGATGCTCCTGCGCTACGACCGCTGGCAGATGCCGGAAGAAATTCCAAGCGCTGAGTCCTGATACCAAGTTGCATTCAAAGAAATAGAACCACCAAGACAC
>JANXQX010000035.1 GCA_025353305.1 Holophagaceae bacterium | reverse complement strand
TCGAAAGATCCCCTTGAAGCCGCGCTCACCGGCGCCCGGATCGTGGAAGAAGTCGGTGACCTCCTGACCCTGGGCGATGATCCCGAGGCCCTTGTCCAGCGGGCCTTCCAGCACCTGGGGCAGCTGGTCCCCTTCGACCTGGCCACGGTGCTCCTGCGCGAAAAGGATCACCTGGAAGTGCGCTACGCATTGGGCCCCATGGTGACGCCGGGCCTTTTGGGCTCGCGTATCGCGATCCACGGCAATTCGAGACTGGTCACCGCCCTGAAAAGCCGCCACGCCAAGAGTTTCGAGGAAGATGACCCGGGCGAAGACACCTTCTACGGCCTTCTGGAGTTTCCGGACAGCCACAGTTGTCTGGTCGCACCCCTCCGGGCCAGCGGCGAGGTCTTCGGCCTGATGACCCTGGATGCGCTGGTCTGCCGCCAGTACCCCGAAAGCGTCGAGCGCCACGTCTCCACCTTCGCAAGTCTGCTGGCCCTGGCGCTCAAGCAGGCCGAGCACCTGAAACTTCTTTCGGAGAAGCAGCGGAAACTGGCGGACGAGGTGGAATTCTTCCGCACCGAGTCCATGCGGGGGGTGATGGCGGAGCCCCTGCGGGCCGACAGCCCCGCCATGCGGGCCGTGGTGGACCAGTTGCGGCAAGTGGCTTCCGCCAATACGACGGTGCTTCTCTCGGGTGAGACCGGCACCGGCAAGGAGAAGGTGGCCCAGACCCTCCACCACCTCTCGCCCCGCCGAGAGCGTCCCTTCATCAAGGTGAACTGCGGCGCTCTGCCGGGCAGCCTCATCGAAAGCGAACTCTTCGGGCACGTGCGCGGCGCCTTCACAGGGGCGAATTCCGCCCGCAAGGGCCGCTTCGAATTGGCGGATGGGGGCACGCTCTTTCTCGATGAGATCGGGGAGCTCCCGCTTGACCTGCAGCCCCGCCTGTTGCGGGTCCTGCAGGAAAAGGAGATTGATCCGGTGGGCTCTGAGAAGCCACGGAAAATCGATGTGCGGCTTGTGGCCGCCAGCAATCGGGACCTCATGGAGATGGTTGAAAAGGGCACTTTCCGGGAGGATCTTTTCTACCGGCTCAATGTTTTCCCCATCCACCTGCCGCCGTTGCGGGAGCGCCCCCAGGATATCCGCTCCCTGGCGGAGAGCTTCCTGGACCGCTTTGGCAAGGAAAACCGGCGGCCTTCGCTGCGCCTCACCAAGGAAGCCCTGAAGCAGCTTGAGCAGTACGCTTGGCCCGGCAATGTGCGGGAACTGTTCAATGTCCTGGAGCGTTCGGCCATCCTAACGACGAGCCGTGACCTTAAATTGGAGACGACGCTTCCCAATACAAGGCCCGCCAAGACCCCACAAAGCTGGGAGCAGCAAGAACGCCACTATTTCGAGAATCTGCTGCGGGTCACCAGAGGCAAGATCACCGGTGCTACGGGCGCCGCCACGGTGGCCGGGCTGGCCCCCAGCACGCTGATCTCCCGGCTGGAAAAACTGGGCATGAAGCCTGCCGAATTCAGAAAATAGTTTGGCTAATCAAGCGATCCACCTCGCGATACCGAATGCGGCGGCCGCTGCGGCGCCCCCCACTACCACGGTCTGAAGACCGCTGCGCAGAATCGGCACGCCCGTGAAATGTCCCTTCACGCCTCCGAACAGCGCCAGGGCCGCAAGTGTGACGATCACGGACAGCTTCAAGGCGCTGTGGGCATCGGCCGCGAAGAAGTAGGCGCTCAAAGGGATGAATCCGCCCACGATGTAGGCGGCGGCGATGGTGAGCGCGCTCTTCCAGGACCGCCCCGGCACTGGCTTTTCAAGGCCCAACTCAAAGCGCATCATGAACCGCACCCAGTCCTCGGGGCGCTTGCGAAGGGACGCCTCGACCCCAGCGCATTCTTCAGGTGAGATCCCATAGGACTGGAAAATATCCCGCACTTCCTGCGCCTCGGTATCGGGCACCGTGATGATCTCATGCTCTTCGCGGCTCTGTTCGCTGGCATAGTGCTCCGCATCGCTCCGAGCCGCCAGATACCCGCCCAGCCCCATGGCGATGGATCCTGCCGCAATCTCAGCCAGTCCCGCCGTGATGATCAGATGGGTCTGCGAGATGGCGCCAGTGAGCCCCGCCGCCAAGGCGAACGGCACCGTCAATCCATCGGACATGCCGATGACAATGTCCCGGACCGCGGCTCCGGCGGTGAAGTGCTTTTCGAGATGGGGTGTCGAGGGCATCAATCCGCCGCTAAAGAATGATTATCACTCAGGCCTCGATCACTGGAGGATGGAGCCAATATGGGACGAATTCCTCGGGGTCTGGCGTGTCCAGATAACAGACGGGGGAAGCAGATGCGGATACTCCATTTCGCGGAGTCTCCCCTGCAGCAAGAGGTCTCCAACGGATGTCCCTCAAAAAGTCGCCTGCGGCCTCAAATGCCATGGGCCATTCCACCAACGCGCTGGTTTGAGCCTCCCGGAGTGACAGCCCGGAATTGCCGCCAAGCATGAAATCGGGATGGGCGAGCTGAAGATAGTCGTCAATCCAGCCACAGACCGGGCAGGTTTCTTCAGAACCGGAGGCCCTGGCAAAAACCAGGAAACCACACGCCGGGCACGGATAGGTGCGCGGAGCCGGGTCGACCACAGCTTCTAACGCCAGGCCGCGTGGATGATGCCCGCGATGACAAACGACACCAGGTTGTAGGTGGAATCGATCAGCCAGAGCTGTTTGGATTTCTGCGAAAAGATTGAAGTCGCATAGCTCGTGGCGGCGGCGAAACCCAGCCAGCAGAGCACTCCGACGAGCGCGGCCCTCAAAAACGTGGGATTCATGAAGTGGTTGAGAATGACCGCCATGGCCCACGATACGATCACGCCGGTGATGAAGGCTTGCACGTAGAGAATGGGCACCGAGCCCTGGCTCTTGGCTTTCATCTCCTCCTCGGAGACGCCCTGCAGCGAAATCCACTTCTTCGCGAAGAGTACCGGCGAGTACCAGAGACCCCCGAGCAGGAAGATGGCCAGGCCGCCGGCGAGTACGGCGAGGTAGTTGACTTGAGGGAAGGTCATTGGGTCCTCCTGTCAGTGCAATATCCGGCGCCAAAGGCATCCGGCGTGAATGGGGGGAAAGGGCGACCCCATGCTCCCACTCTTGGGGCGCGTGGGCAACCCTGGAAGACCCGGTCACGCCGATTATTCACCACCAATAGCTCTAGATGAGCCGCTGCTGACCCTTGGGATGGCTCATGACCACGTGGCGCACCCGCTCTATCCATTTGGGCCGGGCGCCCGGGTCCAGGCGCTCGTGCGGCAGGTTCCGTTCCGCCAGCAAACGGTCCACCATCTCGTCCACCGCCTTGGCGAAAAAGGTGTCCGTGTCCCGCACGCCATCTTCGGAAAGCTGGCCCGAAAAAGGAACCTTGAACAGCAGATCGTAGCTCTTCATCCAATGGTGCATGAACCGCTCGATAGGGAGCTGTCGCCCGAAGGCCAGCACCATGTATGCGTAATTGTCGAGCACGCTGCGGTCGCAGACCACCACGTCGTGTTGGCTGCCGGAGCGGATTTCTTCCGCCATCTGGGTCGTGAAGATCCAGGTCTGGGCCTCCATCGAGGTCTTCTGGTTGATGGGCAGGGGCGACAACCGGGCCACCTCTTTCACGATGTCCACGTGCACGCTGTCGCGCTTGAGGGCGGCGGCGAGCTCGTAGCAAAGCGTGGTCTTGCCCACGCCATGGGTACCGATGAAGGCCACTTTCATGAACGCACCCTGGACCCCATCACCGACGAGCCAGTGTTGATTTTTTTCAGCGGGGCAAACTGCACGAAACCTCCCATGGGCGCTTGACCGTTCCCATTATCCCTCCGGAAACCCTGGGGATGAATGCCCGATCCGGTACCGCCGAAATGATCAGTCAGGCCAGGAGCCGGGGATTCAGCCGCCAGGTTGCAAAGGTGAGTGCGGACGCAAAAGTCACCCAAGCCAGGTAAGGGAGCAGTAGAGCCCCGGCGAGGGGCCTCACCCGCCAGAAGGTGACGACCGTGCCAAGGATCAAGGCCCAAAGGAGGAGGATCTCCCCGAACGCCAACGCGCCCTGTCGCCAGGTGAAGAAGAGCCAGGTCCAAAGGGCGTTAGCGGCCAGTTGCATGAGAAACAGGGAGAGAGCAGTGCCAGTTCCGCGGAAGCCGCGCTCTCGCCAGACCATCCAGGCAGCGATGCCGATGAGTAGGTAGAGCACGCTCCAGACAGGGCCGAAGAGCCATCCGGGCGGTGCCCAACCTGGGCGGGCAAGTTGCTGGTAGAAGGCACCGGCATTGGCGGATGCGATGGCACCAAGGGCGGCCGCCGCAAAGGTGAGGACGAGCCACCCAGTGAGGCCGACCATTTGCTTTGACACTGCGATACGGGCCATGGGTTTTCCGTTGGGGGCCTGGGATTGAGGTCAGCTGGCACAGACAGGGGGTTACGTCGCGGTGTTGCCCGCGACACGCTGAGGCAACGTCAAGGTTGCTCGACCGGTCACGGTGTGCCGCATTTCAAAGACTCCGCCGCAAGACCATTTCCCCGAAATGCGCGATGCGGAAGCAGCCAACTTCACGTTCCCGGATCATGTCGTGCTGTTCAAGGTAGGCCAGATCGGATTCGGAGGCACCCAGGGTGGAAACAAGAAGGCTCTTGTTCACATTCGGGTTCTTGGAAATATATTGGAGAATACTTAGTTGCTTCGAAGTGATGGGTTCAGCCATTGCTCTTCCTTTCAGCAATAGTACGCTGACGACGGAAGATTACCGGCGCAGGTGAATGCAGCCTGGCTTGGCCTGAGCGAACCATCACACCCGTTTCATGGCCGGGCTGCCATGGCCGGTTCCGGCCGGCTTGAATGCCTCTCCGCAACCCGCCAGCCATTTTCACCTTTCACCCAGATATCCGTGATGACAAATTGCGCACTCCTATCCTGCCCGTGGACGGTGGCCTGCTGGGTACAAAGCATGACGACCACAGCGGTCCCACCATAGGCGTGGACCTGGACATCATCAAAAGTGAATGACTTCGTCTCATAGGCTTTCAAGGTTTCCAGCCAGGCAGCCCTTGGAACGATTCGCAGTTTCCCCCCTTGGGCGCCGATCGCCAGAAAATATCCGTCAGCAATGAAATTCGACATCGCCCCGACATCCTGCCGTTGGATGGCCGCTGCCCATTGGTTCTCCAGTTCGCGGATCTGTTGCTCAACGGTCACCGGCGGCTTCGCCACGCTTTCCTTGCGCACTTGTGCGTGCCCGGAATAGCCGACGAACAGCAAAGCGAGACTAAGTGCGGATCGTCTTAGGTTCACGGCTGCCTCCATGGATGGGCGAGTTCAGTCTACGTGCTTTCCGGAACTGTTCCGTCCATGCAGGCTGCTGCCCACCCTGCGATTACAGCCAGCGGCGCACCCTCCGGCAATAGTCTTCATATTCGGCTCCGAAGAGCCGGAGCAGGTACCGCTCTTCCCGTGCGATGACAAAGTGGCGTATGGCTGCGAGGGCCGGGGCAAGGAGCAACAACGGCCATAGGGCATTCAGGAACAGGCAGAAGCCTGCATGGATGAGCGACATGCTCAGATACAAAGGATTCCTGGTGAACCGGAACGGCCCCCGCACGACTAGGGATGTGCTGGGACGCTCCGGAAATGGACTCGTCCTCGCCCTGCGGAAGGAAATGAATGCGGTCACGGCCAGGGCAATGCCGAAGAAGAACAAGGCGGCGCCGACATACTTGAGCGTATCGATGCCCGGGGATGCCAGCAGGATGGGCACGGGAAAGAAATGGTGAAGCCCGAAACCAGCCACCAGCCCTGAAAGGAACGCGAGCGGAGGCGGAAAAGGGACGCCTGCGGTGTCGCCGCGATCAGCAGCGCTCATAGGTTTCCCAGGAACCGCCGCGGGCCATGGTCAGTCCCCTCCGGCACACCATCGAAGAATTCAACGACGCCGGTCTCCAGCGAATACTCCGCACCTACCACAAGGAGTCCGTCTTTCTGGATCAGCTGCTCGAGCACTTCCGAGCCGTGGCGCAGATGGTCCGCAGAGGCACGGATGTTCGCCCGGACGGCCTGCCGCACCAGGGCCTCCGGGTCGTGCCGAAGTTCTGTCGCCAACAACGCTTCCACGGAGGGCCGCACGCGGTCGACGATCGAGCGGAGATTCCGCGACTGGTTTTCCGTGGGCTGCTGCAGTTCTTCCAGGGTCGCCAGGATAGCCCCGCACTGGGTATGCCCCAGGACCACCACCAGCCGCGTGCCGTACCGCGCCGCCGCGAACTCCACGCTGCCGACCAGGGAGGATGCCACGATGTTTCCGGCCACGCGGATGACAAACAGATCGCCCAGCCCCTGGTCGAAGACGATCTCGGCCGGCACCCGTGAATCGGAACAGCCGAGAATGATGGCGGACGGCTCCTGGCCCGCCGCCAACTCGGTGCGGCGCGTCTGGCTCGTGGGCGTATCGTGGCTCCTGACCTCCGACACGAAGCGCCGGTTCCCCTCCCGCAGGCGGTCAAGTGCTTCTCGCGCTCGAATCATAGCTGTTGAATCCTTCCCGTCCTGACATTAGACACGAGTGCCCCGCGAAAGCGGAGCGCCGATGTGCGCCGATCACGGCCCGAGCTTCCTGAAGTGGCAATACAGGAACTGCTGTACCGAACCCGAAGGCGTGTGATGCGTCTCCAGCTCGTGCCCGGCCAGCGCAAATGATTCACCGAACTCAGCGCGCAATGCTTCGGCTCCGTATCGCACCACCGGCAACCCGCTGCATCGGGCCGGGCCATCTTCCGCAAACGTGGCGACGATGACATGCCCGCCTGGCTTGACCGCGCGCGTCGCGGCCCGGACATAGGCTTGCCTTTTTTCCCGTGTGTCCAGGAAGTGGAATACCGCCCGGTCATGCCAGACATCGTAGGCATGCATGGGAAGCTCGATTTCAGTGATGTCCGCTTCCAGCCAGAGCACATCTGCGCCCAAGGCCCCAAGTCGATTCTTGGCGGCTCCAAGCGCGGCAGCTGCAAGATCAAGCACCGTGATCGCTTTGAAGCCGGTCGCTAACAGGCCGTCGACCAGCGTGGAGGCCCCGCCGCCGACATCAATGATCGAAGCCGTCAGGGGTACCCCTGTATCGCGGATCAGGTTCTGCGACCGCTCCGCATGCGTCTGGAACCAGCTGACGGAGTCCGGTGCCTTGGTCGAATAGATGCGCTCCCAGTGCTCTTTGGATTGCATGCGGCCTCGCTAGAGGGTGAAAGAGGAACCTGGCAATTGAATTTGGCTGGCCCGGGACAGCCCATCCAAGCTTGGACGCGGGGAAATCAGGAAGCTGGTCTTGCAAGCGCGACAGGCCGGCAGTTGCACCAGCCCAACTTGAGAGCACAAGCAGGATCGCCATGAAGAAGGATTAGAGTGGTCTTTCTCTTGGAGCCTGCTCTGAATGATTGGAAAGCGCTTGCTCAAATCGCGCCAGTTCGATGGGCGCGCGCGTGTGGGTGCCCGTGCCAATGAGGTTGAAGCCGTCGTGCGCCTGCACGTCGAAGGTGATCAACTTGTCGCTTACTCCAGTGACCGTGGCCTTGGCGGTCACGGTCCTGCCCACCGGTGTCGGCGCCAGATGGCGGATGTGGACCTCCACCCCCACCGACACCCATCCGGAGGGCAGGCTCGCCTGGATAGCCTCATCAGCGGCCACCTCCATCAGATAGATCATGAACGGGGTGCCGTAGACCTCGGGCATATTCGGGCGGAAGTGGCGGACGGTCAGTTCCCGGGTGACCACGACACTGGCTTCGCCTTCCGCGCCGGGAATGATTTGCGTGGCGGGATTCACGTGATGCTCCTTCAGTGGCAGATGATGGGAGTTTGCGCCGGACGTTGGTGGCCAACCGGCCTGACCCTGGTCCAGAGAATCAAAGCGCCAGGGCAGACCCGCATGATCGCCCAGTTTGAACGAGTAGGGTAGCTGCCGATGGATCCATGGCGCGACTATTCGATCTTCGCGCCTTTCTCGCAGAGCAGGTCCCGCAGCGCGGAGCGATGGCAGCGGGTTTCATCCTCGCAATAGCACCCGACGGAAAAGTTGCTATGGTGCGAAAGGGCGGCCAACAGTTCGAGGCAATGGCTGGTTTCGGGCGCAGACATCTCGGCGCGGTATTTCTTGAAGAAGGCGGCCCAGTGGGCAGGAGTTGTGGCTTCCTGCCCCAGCTTCACAAGTTCTGCGCTGGGTGCGAGGTTTGGAAACCAGACGTCATACCAGTTTTGGGCAGCGAACTCGCTTTTCGGAACGCCCCGGGGCGGACGTCGCACTGTGCCGATGCGAGTCCCCTCGTCCTTGCCGCGCGGGTCCCCGAGCCTGACGACACGTATGGCCAAGGCTGCCTCCTGGTTGGATCGGTTTCAGGGAACGTCGAAGATGGTCCCGCCCTTGGCCACGGCTTCCTCCAGCCGCCCCAGCCACACGTTGTCGCGCCGGCGCCTCCTGAAGTAGCGGATGAAGGTCCAGGTGGAGAAGGCCAGGAAAAGCAGGGCCAGGCCACCGGCGCTATACCGGATCTCTGTCTGGTTAGCGATGCCGGGGGGCAGGAAGGCGGCGGCCGCTCCGGCCACCACACCCAACAGAAGAGCCACCATGCCCTGTTTTTTAAGAGGTGAAAGATCCTTCGCCACCATGGTCCGGCGGAGATCCCCCAGGAAATCCAGCTGTTCATCCCGGTTGAGGGCGCCCCGGGAACGCTCTATTTCTAATTTCTCCAGGGCCTGGGCCAACTCCCCTGAATAATCGTCCAACTGTGAAACCCTTTCTCTTAGCGTCATCGCGAACCTCGTCCCTGAAGAAAGGCGGGGAGTTTTCCGGTGCGCCGGCCCCGCCCAGCACTCAAAAGCTAATCCCTTCCGGTGGGTATTCCGTCACATCTCGGAATTCGGACTAGGTCAGGAACATCAGCATCAGGACGGTAAGGACCAGGACGGCCACGACTGTGGCCAGGTGAAGCGTGCCGACCACGGCGGCCTTGAACATCGTGATGAGCCAGCCTTGCCGGTAGATGCGCCTCATTCCCAGGAGCAGGTGGATGGGCAGGTAGAACATCAGCAGACCGCGCACGGATCGGACGTAGGGCACAAAGCTCAGCAAACCGGTCACGGTGAGCAGCAGGAAGGCAAAGGCATGCTCGTGCAGGGAAAAGATCGCATGCACCGCGAACAGGGTGCGGGTGCGTAAATAGGCGACCTTCAGCAGGAGCGCGAAGATCGGCAGCAGCACGAAGAAGACCCGGGGGAGCCAGGCAAAGAGCTTCGCAAGGAAGGCCGTGGGATCGCGATTGATCTCCTCGGCCCGCTTCTCCAGGCGTGACCCGGTGGAATCATCCCGTACCGCCTTCCCGTCCAGCGTGACCACCTGGGCGGGCTTGTTGACCGTGATCCGGAATTCCTTCGAAGGTGGTTTGAAGGAGCCCACCGCGAAAAAGACCAGGCTCACGATGAGATAGAGCCGGAAGGGCGGAAACCACCGGGCGCGCCGCCCCTCAAGGTATTCCTGCGTCAGCCCCCCGGGAACGATCAGCCTTTTGATGGTTCCAAGGAACCGCGCGTCCAGATGCACGATGTCGTGGAACACCTCATGGAGCAGGTGCTTCATGGGCAGGATCCGCTCCTCATCCTTCTGCCCACAGGCGGCGCAGTAGGGCCCTGTCAGCGGTTCGCCGCAATTGTGGCAATGGGTCGAGCGGTCTGCGGATTCCATCTTGTTTCTCGGCTTCAGCAATCCGCAATCCGGTGAAGAATCCCCGAATAAGATCGGATATTTCGTTTATCGGGGAGTTGAGATCATGGGTGGCCTGACGAAGAACGTTAACCGGACCAAAGCCACCGGGTCCAGGTAGAACGAGTGGTTGGGTCCTTATGCGTATTCAGATTCAGCTAAGCCCCCGGATGGAATCCGGTCCAGGCTCCCGGCCCAGGCTCCAGGCCCGCTGGCACACCCTGCTTGAGCAAGGGTTCAGGTGGTGGCAACCGAATAAACCAGCTGCAGGATCCCGTTCGGCAAGGCCTCGTTGCTCACGAGGCGCAGGCTTTGCGCCCGGCCATCGGGCACCAGCCGGATGCCGCCACCCAGCAGGATAGGGATCACCGACACCTCGACGCGGTCGACCAATCCCTGGTCCAGGAGGTAGCGGAAGAGGGTGCCGCCGCCGAACAGCCAGACATCTTTTTGGGCGTTGGCCTTTTGGAGGCGGATCCGTTCAGGGATGGCTTCCCGCACAACCTCGACACCAGGAATTCCGGGCTCAGGCAATGTTTTGGAGACGACCAGGATGGAGCGGCCCTTGGTGGGGTTCCCATCCCCCAGGGCTTGCGCCATTTCGTAGGTCTTTCTCCCCATCACAAAGCTGTCGAATTCTGCGAACAATGCCACGAAATCCACGCCTGGGTCTTCGGGTATCCAATCGTATTCCCCGTTTGGACCGGCGATGAATCCATCGAGGCTCATTGCAACGTTGTAGCGCAGCCGTTTCATGGTTGCCCCCTGGATTTGTCGATGAAAGTCATCTGGCGTGTTTCCTCGTGACCAGGGTTTGAATATCGACACCCATCTTCGCCATGTCATCGAGCAGCCGGTCGGGATCCACGATGTGTCCCATCATCCAGAGGGCGGGTTTCCGAATCGAACCGTCAAGGTATTGCTTCAAGGCGGCGATCACTGGGATGACCGTGAAGTCATAAGCGCTGCGGTGTTCAGACCTGATCGAAATCTCCTGGAGGATCCCGCCCCTGCTGCCTTTCGCGTGAAGCACGAACACCAGCCCCTCCTCGGCGCGTGAGCAATGGTTCATACCCCAGACGAGCGCCTTGGCCCAGAACCGGCGGAGCGAACCCTTTCGGATCTTCTGGGACAGCATGATGAGCGGGCAGACAATATAGTCGACAAACCAGTTGAATCCAGCCGCATACACACCGGTTTCCTTCAAGTGGAGCAGCTCCGGGAGAGGCCTGATCTCAAGCATCTCGAGGGGAACGCAGCTCTTGATGCCGACCCGCGCGCCGAAATCGATCGTCACCGCATCTTTGTAGGTCCCGGGCCGCCACTGGCCGTCCTTGAAGACATCCACTTTGTAGTCGGCCAAGGCGTCCACCAGCTCATAGACCGACTCGGGATTCTCGATGCGCGCGTTCATCGCGAAGGCGACGATGGCGCTGTCATACGTGTCCAGATAAGTGGCGCCCTTGCGGATGAAGGCGGCGGGCAGTCCCGGATGGAACCCGGCCTGGGTGATGAAGCACTGCCCGGACTTGGCGATCCGTTCTGTCAAGGATGCGAGCACCGGATAGACATCCTGCCGGTAGTAGATGTCCAGGTAATCGATTCTCGATTCCAGCGCCGCTTCGGCGATCTGCTTCGCGAATCGGGTCGTGGTGGCTGCCACCAGCACGAAATCGATGTTCCGGAACGCCTCGCGAAGACTGCTCCGATCGGAAGCGTCGACCGGCCGGCTGGAGATCCGGCCGGGCGGGAATTCCGCCTTCAATGTCGCGGCCCAGGCATCGGCTCGTCGCTGGTTCCGTCCGGCGACGATGACGTCCAGACTGGTTTCTTTGAGAAGATATCGACAAAACACCTTCCCTGTTCCGCCGTATCCGCCCAATACAAGTAGTCTCATCCGAGCTTCCAGTCCGCCTGCCTGATGCCAAGTTGCGTGCAAAAAAGTAAATATGATCCACAGATTCACACAGATTCATACAGGTTAAAGATCAAAAAAAATCGAGACTCACCGCTCCACACAGGATGGTTCCGGCCCGGAATCGCTTCGCGGGGGGGCGCAGAGCGCCTGCAGGCATCCGGCCCGCAAATCCGGGTGGCCCGGCGTGAAGCGCATTGGGTTCATTCGTATCTTGTCGCCAGGACTATCCGGTAGTTCGGGCTGCTGATTGAATATTCCTGGGCTCGCAGATCCAGTGGAATGGCACCATCGGGGACTGAACTGGCGATATTGAGATGAAGGCGGCTTGCCTGGGCCCAATAACTTGTGCTCACAGGAACGACAACCGGGTCGAAGGTTGCGCTGACACCTTGCGGGAGATTTGAAAGTGAAAGAGTGAGTTGGCCGTCGTAGCTATCGCCACATGAATTGACGATCCTGATGATCGAATAGTCGACGGCGATTTCTATCGATTCACCATTCAGCAGCTGGGCAGGAAGGTCAACCCCGCTCGAAACCGGATGACCATTCATCGATGTGATCGCAGCGCTCGGGTTCAGGATGGCTGCGCTGCAATCCCCGCTCTCGCTGGGATCTGGCGATTGCCGGGAGCAAGCAGGGCAAACAGCGATCAGGAGAAGGCAAATAAGGAGTGATGGAAAATCAGGCTTCATGGTTGAGCCCTACGATGCAATCTGCCCGGCGCGGCAGCCTGACGGGTCCCGTTCTAAAGCCCGCCAACGGACCCGGGTTGAACGAATTCCCAAGCTGCGAAGAGAGTTGGGTTTGCACCATGAGTGGACTCGCTTGGAATTTTTACCTGACATCAGAAAATTACCGGGGTGGCAGGAAGGCTAGGCGACTCATGGTTCGCCGCGGGTCGTTGGCGAGATGATGGCGAGCGTGACCAGGGCTTTCGCCACCAGGACCTCTGCTCCTTCCTGGAGCGAGAACACCTCGGATTCCGCAATGGAGAGTGTCCTGCCGGCCTTCAGGATCCGGGCTCGGCACGTCAGGCCAGTGCCTCTCGCCGACCGCAGGAGATTGATCTTGAACTCAGCCGTGAGCGGGTATTGACCCGCGGCCAGGAGCGAGGCTGCGGCTCCGCCGGCCGTGTGGTCGGCCATGGTGGCGATGACTCCGGCGTGGACGAAACCGTTCTGCTGAAGATGGTGGGGGGCGACACGGACTTTCGTGGCGCACTCGCCGGCGCTGACGGCCTCGAGTTCGATTCCGAGGCTGGCGATGAAGGGAGCAGCGCTGAAGATGCTGCGGAGGACATCAAGCGGCGGGCCGGCGTGTTCTGTCATCAATGCACCGTTCTGGAACTGACACTCTCGCGAAATGCGGATGGACTGTCAACGATGGACTGCCTAACCGTGGTCGCTTCTAGGCGCTTGCGCGGAATGCTCCGCCTTCCGGAACCAGATGAGTTCCACCGGTGCGCCGTTGTGGATGATCATGGCGGAACGGACTCCCTCGGACGGCGAGCCTGGCGGATAGATGACCTGCTGGCCATCGAGGGCCGCGTCCAGTCATCGACTTCAAAGGCGATGTGCGGGACCGTGCGGATGAGTTCATGGATGGGACTGTCTTCCTCGAAGCGCATCCACTCGATTCCATATGGGCTAGAATTGAAGCCGGAAACGAACAGCCCAAACGGTTCAAGGTGGGTTTCGCCAACTTTGACTTCTGTGGTCGGGATGCCGATATGGTGAAACCGCCACCCGAGCCGTTCGATGACTGGAGGCGGTTCATGGTTGAGCCTGCCAGTGAGATGCAGGCCGCAAGGCGCAGGCTCAGGTGAGTTGGACATGGGGCTGAAGCAGGAGGAAATTGAATTTGAGCATGGTGGGAATCGTGACGCCAAATGGGCTGCTGAGATGATTCTGGCAGGCGAGCGATCGGATCGGGTCATCCTTCCACCACGCGGCGGACCGGAACCCACCGAAAGATGCCAGACCGCGACTGGGGTGCGGAACAGCGATGTTCATTGCTTCAAGCCTGGGCCCGGAAGCGGGCGGCCATTCAGTTCAAAGATAACCGTGCCGTCGCGAAGAATGGTGCGGAGGCCCTTGATCGGATAGGTTTCCACACTCTCGAAATGCAACGACCCGGCCCAATAGGTGTATCCCAAAAGGATGGCATTGGCCCGGACCCGGAACTCCACCT
Organism: Holophagaceae bacterium; assembly: GCA_025353305.1. Next base: position 5,622 of record JANXQX010000035.1, on the reverse strand, counting down.
CTTTATTGCATGAGGGGCAAGTGCCGTTTCCGGAGTCGGTGGAGATTGAGTAGCTTCGGGCTTCCAACAAAAATGAGAGCACGTCGAAATGCTTTGAACAAAATAGGCAGGGTACAGAAAGGGCTGGGGACACGATGAACCCTCTTGCGTGTGGGGCCGTCCTGGCGAGGTATTGCTCAAGAATCACCGGGGCCCGCCACCATCGTCCTGATTTGCTGTACTGGGGTTCCTCGATCAGGTATTTCACCCACATCTGCCCGCAGCTCTTGCACGTATCGAGAAAGACCTCTGCCCCAGCCGATTCCCCGCCAATTCCACTTGTCCGATCTGCCTATTCCGCAGTGATGGGATCGATCATCTGGCGGACGGCTGCCACCGAGTCTGCGGGGAATCCGCCCTGCTTTGCATGCTCCCGCACCATGGCCTCGTTCGGGGCGATGTATACGCAGTAGATTTTGTCGTCCGTCACGTAGCTGTGGACCCATTGGATCTCTGAGCCCATGGAGCGGAGAACTCCGCATGATTTTTGGGAAATGGCCTTGAGGTTTTCAGCGCTCAGGTTCCCAGCGCCAGGAATATTCCGCTCGATCACATATTTCGGCACGTTTACCTCCTAGGGGAATTGGGCCCACTGAGGCATCAAGGTACGCCAGACATCGGTGAAGTCAAGAAGATGTTGTAACACTTATTTGAACCCTGGCATTGGGAACCTTCCCGCGCAGCCACACGCCGTAGAAATCGATGCCGTGCTGAGCCGGTCGAAGTTGGACCCGGATTGAATGGATGGTTGACCCTGTTGGTCAGCCCATTCGCGTCATTCCGTGACCCCGAGCGCCTTTAGCCGAGCCTTGCTTTCGGTAACAGCAGGGGCTACCCCATGCTGGACCCCCAACTGGGCGCAATGACGGTAGTGCTGGATGGCTTCGTCCCTCCGGCCTGATTGCTCCAGAGCTTTGCCGAGGCTGCGCATGGAAGCAAAGAACATCGGGTCCAGGGAGAGCGCCTTGCGATAGGCATTGATGGCCTGATCCAGGCGGCCCTTGGCCATCCATCCATCGCCAAGGCTATCGTAACTGTTGGCGTTGTCCGGCTCCAGTTCCACCTGCTTGAGGAAATGCTCCAGGGCCGGGTCCAGTTGCTTCATTTCCAGCTCCGCATACCCCAGCATGTTGTAAACGGGTGCGTATCGCGGGTCGGCGGCTTGGGCCAGACGGCACTCGGCTTGGGCTGCGCCGGGATTTTTCTGTTTCTGAAAGATCAGGCCCTTGAAGTAATGGCCCAGTGCCGCATCCTGGGCCTGGGTTTGTTCAGCGAAGGCCTTGGCCTTGTCCGACCCGCCACCGGCGATGACTGGCACATTGAAAAAGAAACTGAAAAGCGCAGAGCGCGCAGCGCGGTTGCCGGGTTCCAGCTGCACGGCCTTTTCATAGGCGCCGCGAATATCGCCGACCATGGTCATGGCCCGCAAATAATTCACCTGTTGCGCCCGCATCCCCAGGGCGTTGCCCCGGAGGAGGTGATAGCGGGCCTTGGTGGGATTGAGCTGGATGGCCCGGTCTGCATACTCCAGGGCCTTTTTGGGATTGCGGGCGGGGAGTTGCAGTTCGCCCAAAAGCGCCATGGCCTCGGCATTGCGAGGGTCGGCTTGAACGGTCCCCTCCAGCAATGCCTGGGCGCTCTGGTACTCCCTTGCTTTGATCAGCCTTGTTGCCTTTTCTATCTCAGTCTCTGCCCGCAGCCCGCTGGAGAGCCCGAGCAAAAGGCAAAAGAGAAACTTGGTTCTCGGTTTAGACAATAGACACATGGGGCCTCCAATTTCGTGGGCAAGGCGCATTCACTGACGAAGCGCTATCAGGGGTTGCAGATGCGAGATTCGCTGTTCGTCTAGCTCGATGACGCGCAACAATCGACGGTGGGAAGTGCCGGTGTGCGGTTGGAATGGTCAACAAGGCAGAGCGTTGGCTGAGCATCATTATTCAACACCAGTAGTCAAGATGCGTGCCAGCCTGGGAATCCTTGTGTATCAAACCCTTTTGAATTGATTGATCAGGGCCCAGCAACCCCATGAGGCAAGGTGCCGCATCCTCCTGTGGCGGAATGCCCGCGCGGTTTGAAATGGGACCTGCGATGCGGCAAGCAGCAACCTGCGTCCGACAACATCGCCCTCGCCTGAATCATGGACCGGCTCTTTCGAATATTTCTCAGAAAGCGAGGCGGGCCCTTCTGCGATGACGCAATTCCTGTCTTCAATCCCCTGGACCTCCATGGGGAGGCACAGGGGCTGACTTGGCATACACTTAATGGACCTTGGAGTTTTTATGCGCCGAATCCTCGCACTGTCCCTGCTGGTCCCCGCCCTTGCGGCCCAGACCCCTGCCCCTCCCACCACCCAGACCCTGGCTCAAAAGGTGGCAACCGAAACCAAGGCCATCGAGGCGCTCAAGCTCGAAAATCCTGTCGAGGCCCTCGAGAAGGCCAAGGCCCTCCTGCCGGCCGCCAAACTCCCCTTTGATAAAACGAACCTGCAGACGGCCTTTGCCAGCATCCGGGAATGGAACGCGCAGCTAGACATCTACCGGCTCATCTACAACACGGCGATAGCCGCGGGTCGCTTTGAGGGGGCGAAGGAAGCCTCCGAAAAGGGCCGGGATGTGGCCAAGGAGCTGCAGACGGAGGCCATGGTCCCCTTCAACGATTTCAAGACCACCTGGCTGAAGGCAGGAGAAGCTTCCAGCAAGCTCCTTGATGAGATCAAGGAGCTGGAAGCGAAGGTGGAAGCGGACCGCGTAGCGTCGGCGGCCAGTCCAAAATCCAAAGTGACCATCGAGGAAGCCAACGCGGAGCTCATGCGGCAACACGAAGTTTCCCAACGGCTGGCTTTCCTCAAGGCCAACGAAGCGACCTATAGACAGAATATTGAGTTTTCCACCAAGGCGACGGTTCCGCTTGCGGGTCCAATCAAGGATTTCGAAGCCAGGATCCAAAAATTCGAGGCCTCCGTCGAACAATGGGATAAGTATCTGAAAGAAGAAGCCGAAAGCATCATCACGAAATACAAAGGTGACAAGACCAGATACGCCGCAGGGCTGTTGGGCGGAGTCGCCCCGATTCCCGTGAACAAGGAAGACGCCCTGGTTGCCCTGCATCGGGCGGCCTTCCTGGACCCCAAGAACGCCGCCATCGAGAAGCGCATCGATCAAATCCTGGGCAAGGTGGCGACTCCACCCGTGAAACCAGCCAAGGTGAAGAAGAAAAAGGGTGCCCAGGAATAAAATCGGTCGGTGCGGCGGAGAGCCGGACGTCTGCCGCTCGGTCGCGTCCGGGCGGAATGCCCGATCAAGCTGAGATGAACCGTCTCCGGATTTGCGGTGTCCACAGGAGGGCGATCGCCAGAGGCGCCGCGAGCAGCACCCCCAAAACCCAAATTGCTCCGAGTGGGGCCCTGGGGCCAGATAGGATGGCCAGCCCGAAGATCCGCTCTATCACAGCAAACCAGGCGAACTCGATGGGGAAAATGGCCATGACGCACATGATCGTCCAGACCAGGATCGCGGGACTCACCCTGGCAAGCGGAAGGGCCCTCCTCCATTCGGTCCCCCAGGCGGACCATGCCACGAACAGGGCGCCGGGCGCCACCAGGAGCATGCCCAGGAAACCCAGGAAGGCCCCTAGTTGCGGGTGGGACGGGCTGATGAGGTCAGAGGCCGTGCCCAGGGGAAGCGGAAAGAGAAAAAACCAAAAGGCAAGGCCCAGAGCCGCACCGACACCGGCGAAGGCGCCCTTGATCTGGGGAGATTCGTGGGTTGACGCAAGGGATCCGGGCACTTCCGTCATTCGAGGTCCTCTCGGTGAGGGGAGGCAGGCTGACAAAAGAAGCAACTCGGCCGAACCGAGGGCCGGATGCTCAAAACAGGTCGGCAGTCTCGCACGGTGGGGCCAGGTTTGAACAAGGGGTTGGGCTCTTCAGGATTTGTTGTTTTCAACCACATTAATTAATCAATAAATTTGATCGCTACGGTATAAGCCTTTCCATATGACTCCTGGTTTGACGGTAACCCAGCTTCAACAGTCTTGATCAAAATCGCATCGGCGCCAAGTTCGCAAGCAGTTGCTTTGATGTTTGGGAGCATGGCGTTAAGGTCTTTATCGTTTTCATGTGAAAAGATCGAGACCAATGGAGCCTTGGCCTGGCCAGTGGCAATGGTGCTCAGGATGGCAATTTCTTCATATTTTCTACTTGAAGGGGGCTGCGTGAAAATCTGGATATCGCAGTTCTTTGGTTTTGATTCGTAAGTGTTGTTGTTCAAACGAGTGACTGTGGTTGTCGGCGGAGTGCAGGCGATAGCCAACAGCAAGACAAGGGGAATCCAGGAGTGAACGGTCATTTTAAACCCCCTCGGGTGAATTGAAGCAGTTGTTGGTGTAGACGGCTCTGCGCTGGATTTGGTTGAGCCCATCGAAAAAAGGCGACCGGCGCCGTCGAGAGCCAAATGTTTGTAGCATGACGATGGTCGGGCAAGGCCAGGTCAGGATTGAACCAGAGCTTAGGCTAGGCTCTGCGCTGGGCGTGCAGCACATAACGACTAAATGGAGTCTTTGGGTGGACCCGGTGCGATCGGTTTGGAATTGACTGTAAGAATGGCTGGTGAGCTGGTTGAACTTCTCTGTGCGCTGCAATCGCCGCTTCTGGAATAGGTCACGATAACGGTATAGGAACCCGCATCAGACGGAGTCACGGGATTGATCACCAGATCGCTTTTGTAATCCAGGATAAGGGCATAATTGATTCCATTCTTCTGCCATTGGAATGCCGGCCTTTCGGATTTGCCGGCAAGCGCCACGCTGAAGGTGACGCCTTCGCCCTCCACCACGGTTTGGCTCTTAGGCTGAACACGATGTTGGGAGTGGGAACATGGCATGGGTCAGAACACCCTATCGTGAGCGCAAGGCAAACCGCAGCCAGCCTGCTGATTAAACGAAATACCATTCTGTCCCCCCTCCGTGGTTGCCTGACGAACGAAGCCGACATTGCCAAACGGGAGCCAAAGCTCCGAAGCATGACGGAAGCCCGGCAGGCTGGGCGATAGGTTGGACCCCCCGGATGATCATTGCCCACGGCATTCCTTGTAGAGAAGGATTGAAAGCGCTCCGCAAAAGAGAAAAGCCGCAAGACTCATCGATTGAGGAACATTAAAACTGCTTATTTGCACATTCAGGCGGAAAACAACCCGAACCAGGTGCGCCAGGGAGACTATCCCAAGAAACACTGTTGCGAGGGACGATCCCAATTTCATGTGGACCTCCAGGAATTTTGCCGACGAGCGATATGCCTGACGAAAGAATTCAACCGTCACAGTTGAGTGCCGGATGTTTACAGCATGACTGAAAATCCACCCTGCCGCGTCCGGGTTGGGCGAGAGGCCAGGCCGAAATGCGCTCGGTTTGAAGCGGCTACCTTTTTACCTTCATGGAATAACTTCGGGCTCTTCAGGAAGTCGTGTGGGTGATTTTAGGTCATTTTAGAGCACGGGCAGCATGCAGGTGAGGATCTTTAGCTGCAGATACTCCTCGTCACGGAGGCCGTATGCCCGGCGCTGGAGGACGCGGATTTTGTTGTTCAAG
>JANXQX010000338.1 GCA_025353305.1 Holophagaceae bacterium | reverse complement strand
GAGGAATACAACCCCTCCCGCCTCAGTAATGCCGAGATCTGCCCTGGAATTGTGCTGGCATCTGCCTCCGCAAGAATCCGCAGCTTGTAGGCCACGCTGAAACGCCGCCGCGCCGAGTGAGTTAAATCAACCTCACCATTGTCCAAATTGATGACCTTGCCCATTCCTTTTCCTTCCCTGCCCCAACGAGTGACAACTCTTAAGTTTCGTCTGTCTCAACATTGTTGGCACGGGGGGGTAGTTGGTTTCGCTGGCCGAGGGCTTTCGTGGAGATGGCGATCCTGGAGAAGAAAGAAGGCGAGGTGGAAGGCCGTGAACCCGCGTCCGGCAAACTGGGCTTGGATCACCAGCTTTTTTTCAGAGCTGGAGTCCCCCAAGTCCTATTCAACAGCATGGTGAGAGATGCGATCGAAAACTCCTGAGAATTCTGGGAGAAGGCGCACAACGATTATGGCTTCTGATCAAATATCGATCACCATAGGCGCATTCACCGGCCGGTACGCTTCGTCACAGATACAGGCGTTCACGAAGCGCGTTCCATCCCGATCAAGCGTCCCGTAGCTATCGTGGATATGCCCGAAGATGTGCACCTTGGGTTTCACCGTGGCCACTCGGATGGCCAGTTCCTCGCAGCCCAAGGGTCCGCTTGTTCCAATCACTTCGTCTGTCCTTGCATGCCGTGTGCGGACCGCGTCGAGCACGCCGTGGAGTGGACCGTGGGTGATGAGCACATCGGTATCCATGGGAATGAGGTTCCACTTCTCGCGGATCTTCTCTCCCTTGCGCGGCAGGTTAAAGGCCCAGTCGTGGAACCACGGCTGCCAGGGTGATCCCCAGAATTTGATGCCGCCGATTTCAATTCCAGAGTCCTGGAGGTAGTTCACATCTGGCTCCAGATAGACCCGCGCCAACTCGGGCTGCTGCTGGAAGAACCAGTCATGGTTCCCCGCAATCACGATCTTCGTGGGGTGGGGAAGGCGACGAATCCACTCGGCGAACTTGTGGACATCGCGTTCGATTCCCGTATTACAAAAATCGCCTGCATGGATAAGGACGTCTCCATCCGGGACCTTGAACCGGTCATGCAGGTTATGGGTGTCGGAGATGCAGATGAGGCGCATGAAGGTCCATGTTCAATTGTGATCATTCCATAAAAACCGTCGATGGAATGGATGGCCTTGGAATAGTCCATTCAAACCAGAACGTGGTGAATCATCCTGCGTTTTATTTGCGTTTCGATGTCTGATTCAGCGTACAGCTCCGCCCTGGGGGGAAAGCCTGCTCCTCTTAGAGAAGCCTCCGGAAGTGCACTGATATCGAGCCTGAGCATGGTTTCACCGGGCATTGCTAAAGCGGCAAACAGCCTAGGTGATCAGGAGGGCCCATGCCCACACGCAAACAAATCTCCATCCGCAACACAGAGGATCCGAAGGATCTTCTTGACTGCCACACCAGTGTCCACCGGAAGAACGAAGGGTTGCCGCCCAAGGAGATCCGTATGCGGATCTGCCTCTGCGGTTTATCCGTCACGGCGTTGGCACTGCAGCTCCGGCGTTCGCCGTACTTTCTCCACCTGGTGATCAATCGGGAACGTCGGAGAGACGCTGTCGAGTCCGCAATTGCGCGGTTGTTGGCCTGGCAAGGCTATACGCGAAGCGATGTCTGGGGCCGTATTCGAGATCCGACAAACAATTCCGAAGATTCCTAAACCGAAACCACCTCAGGAGAATTCAAAGGCGGTTTCAAGTACCAAGTGCAACAGGCTTGGGTGGATTTGACCAGAAGGCCTGAAAATCAAAAGCGCCTTCTGGAAGGAAAAGTTCAGCGGGGCATTTCCATCCGAGGGATTTCCTCGGACGGACATTCAGGGTCCAGGCGATGGTATCGAGTTCATCCTGGGTGTAGACGCTCAGGTCTGAGCCCTTGGGCAAGTAGTCGCGGAGCAGGCCATTGGTGTTCTCGTTGATGCTGCGTTCCGACGCCGGGATGTGGACACCGACGCACGCATGCGGAAACGGGGGTTTTTTAAGTAGGACCGGGCCGCAGAACCTGACGACCGCGGCCGCCAGGGAAGGGGAGGACTCACTCCAGCTTTTAGGTACAAGGGAGGGCGCTTCGCGCCAATACCCGTCCCCTGTTCCCCCAAGACGAGGGGGCTCAGGTGACGGGACGGACGCAGGGAGGGAGACCGAGAGGGGCAGGGCCCCTCCATCAC
>JANXQX010000330.1 GCA_025353305.1 Holophagaceae bacterium | reverse complement strand
GGTAGCCCGGCGCGGATCACACCTAAGCGTGAGTCCGCCGCCGGGCTACCTGAATTTCAGCTGCGAAGCTCGCACATGACGAGTCTCTTTGTGCCCTTTGTGTCTTGGTGGTTCTATTTCTTTGAATGCAACTTGGTATCAGGCCTTATACCAAGTTGCGATTAAAAAGATCAAAAATTCATCCACAGATCAACACGGATTCACACCGATTAGTGATCAGAAGGTCGAAACAACACTCCCGATCACAGTTGACCTGAGCTCAAAATCGCTTCGCGGGGCGCGTAGCGCCTGCGGGCCCCAGGCCCGCAAATTCAGGCGCCCCGGGGCGGATCACACTAACGCGTGAGGCCGCCGCCGGGCCGTCTGAATTCCAACCGCGAAGCTGGCACCTGTGGAATCTGTGGAATCTGTGAAATCTGTGGTTCCCAATCTTTCGACTGCAAATTGGCATCAGTCCCGGAAGACAGCCTGGATGTGTTCCACAGCCGTGCGGTTCAGGATCATGGCGTCGATGCAATCCAGATCCAGGGTGCTTTCCCCCTGCCGGATCAGGTAGTCGAAAGCGTCATCGTTGCTCCAGGCCCGCTTGTAGGGCCGATCGCTGGTGAGCGCGTCAAAAACATCGGCCACCGCGATGATCCGGGCTGCGATGGGGATTTCATCTCCATGCAGGCTTTTCGGGTAACCGCTTCCATCCATGGCTTCGTGATGCAACTCCGTCACGGACCGGAGGAGGCCGATCTGTTCCGTGGACGCGATCCCAAAGCTCTTCGTAATGTTGTCAACCAGTTGGCGCCCCATGGACGTGTGCGTGCGCATCAGGGCCTTTTCTTCCTGGTCCAGCCTGCCGGCCTTCATCAGCACCCGGTCCGGGATCCCGATCTTCCCCACGTCATGGAGCGGAGCGAACTGGAAGATGCACTCCACCATCTCATCGGTGAAGGCGTAGAGCCCGAGGCCGTTCAGGTGCCGGGCGATGATACGGGAGAAGTGGGCCATGCGCTCCAGGTGCCCGCCCAGCTCCGGGTCGCGCTGGTGGATCATCTGGATGGCCGTGCGCAAGGCCGCCAGAAGGATCCTGTATTTGTTTTGCTCCTCGTAGACCATCTGGCCGATGAGGTGCCCGAAGAGATCCAGATCCTGCAGCACCTCTGGTTTGAAACAGTCCTTCTCCCGGGAATTGAAAAAAACGAAGGCCACCAGCCGGGACTCCTTGAGAATGGGCAGGGCGTAGCTCGCACGGTAGCCCTCCTCCCAGATCCGCTGGGTGTGGGCATGCTTCCCGTCCCGAAAGAGAGAAAGATCATTCACCACTCGCGGGCTCCGCAGGTGGAGCGTTTCCTGGAGGGATGGCGCTGCTTCCAGTGAAGCCTCGTAGTTGGGCAGCGGGTTATCCTTCCCGCTGCTGTGCAGGTAGGTCTTCAAGGTCTGGGTGTCTTCATCCACGAGCGCCACGGCCACTCGGGCCACGAAGGAGTATCGGGCCTGGATGATCCGGTGCAGCTCCCCCACGCGCTCGCGGAGGGGTTGGACTCCGTTCAGGCCGGCAAGTTCGTCCTGGTGCTGGAAGATCGTATCGGTGGTCATCTCGATTCCTCGATTAGGAGGACGGGTTCAAGGGCAATGCATCTGGCTGGAAGGCACCGGGGCTGGGGTCGCGTTGAAGGCAGGCACCGCCCCGACCGCCATGGGGACTCCTGAGGAGAAGTGTCCCAGTATAGGTTCGGCTCATGGCCCGCGATCGTTGCCTTATGTCAACTTCTCCCGGCTATGGGGCCGTTACTGAATTAATGTGCCCACTGCCCATTATTGTTGGCTGTGGGCGGTAGGCTGTGGGCCAAAAGATGTGCGATGCATTTGGCCCACCTCCCTTTTAGTTTGGTGGTAGACGGTTTTAGTTTGGCGGTAGGCGGTAGGCGGTAGGCTGTAGGCAAAAGAGGTGTGCTCCTTTTAGCCCACAGCCCACCGCCCACAGCCCACCGCCCACCGCCCACAGCCCACCGCCCACCGCCCACAGCCCACCGCCCACAGCCCACCGCCCACAGCCCACCGCCCACAGCCCACCGCCCACAGCCCACAGCCCACCGCCAACCGCCCACCGCCCACCGAGGTCTTCGTGCTCCGTCCCGTCATGGAACCCGCTCCCGGCACCCATTCGGTGGGGTTCGTGGGGGATCGGCTTCAAGTGCGGTTGACCCATCCCGCCGCGGGATCCTTGGGTTGGAAGGCTTTTTTGCGGACCAATCTCACCCGTGCGGCATGTGCCCGGGCAGAGGTGATCGCCCTGGCCGGCGTCGTGTCGCGTGAGCCACGCACCTTTGCGGGCGCCTCCTGGAGGGATATCCCCCTGAGGGGAAAGGACGGCGCCTGGTTCCTGGATCTAGCCTTGACGGAGGTTGGCCATTTCCGTGCCAAGGCCTACTGCGTGGATCCGGAAGGGCGCCAGCATTGGCCCGAAGGCAGCGATTTCGGCCTCTCGGTGAACCCCGACAAACTGCGCAGCGCCAATGTCATTTATTGCGCCTTTCCGAGACTCTTCGGAACGGTTCCGTCCCGAGACTTCACTGAGGAAAGGGCTTCGAAACTTCTGGAGCAGGAGGGTTGGACCGCCATCCCTCCCTCAGGAAAGCTGCGGGATCTGACGGCCCAGATCCCTCACATTTTCGGATCCCTAGGGTGCCGTATCCTGCACCTGCTGCCGATGGCTCCCACGCCCACCACCTATGCACGCTTCGGGCAGTTCGGAAGTCCCTACGCGACCCAGGACCTCACCGCCATCGATCCGGCGCTGGTTTCATTCGATGGCCGCACCACCGCCGAAGACCAGTTCCAGGAACTGGCGGATGCGGTGCATGCCAAGAAAGGAATGGTCTTCCTTGATCTCGTCGTGCATCACACGGGTTGGGGATCGCGCTTGATGGAGCAGCATCCCGGATGGTTCCGCCGGGAAGCCGATGGAAGCTTCAAGAACCCTGGCGCCTGGGGTGTGGTGTGGGGCGATCTGGTGGAACTGGAGGACACCCATCCGCACCTATGGGACCTCCTCGCGGAAGCACTGCTTGTGTGGTGCCGGCGCGGCGTGGACGGCTTTCGCTGCGACGCGGGCTACATGGTGCCTCTCGGGGCCTGGCAGTACATCCAGGCGCGCGTGCGGGAGCATTTCCCTGATTCGGTCTTCCTGCTGGAAGGCCTTGGCGGCGCTTGGGAGCTGACCGAAAGCCTGCTCGGCGAGGGGGGCATGCAGTGGGCCTACTCCGAGCTGTTCCAGAACTACGATGGTCAGCAGGGTTCCGCGTACCTGGACCATGTTTTCCGGCAAACGGACCGCCTGGGTTCCCTGGTGCACTACAGCGAAACCCACGACAATCCGCGCCTGGCCGAGAAGGGTGCCACCTGGTCCCTCATGCGCAACCGATTGTGTGCCCTGACCAGCGGATGTGGAGCCTTTGGTTACACGTCCGGCGTGGAATGGCTGGCGGAGGAGCGGATTGATGTCCATGGCCGCAGCGATTTGTCCTGGGGCCACGAACCCAACCTCGTCGCTGAGTTGGGCCATCTGGCGAACCTGCTGGCGGAGCACCCCTGTTTCTTCGATGGCGCGAGGCTGCGCCGCCTGAGCCCGGATGGATCCCAGGTGCTTGCCCTGGAACGCATTTCCAACGAGGGAATGGACCGCTGTCTGGTGCTGGTCAATCTGGACCCGGAGCATTCCACTTCACTGATTCTCCACCACGAAGATCGGCTCCTGTTGAACGCATGCACCACAGACCTGCTGGGACAGGCCTTGCCTCCTAGACATTCCATGGAAGACTGTTCCCAGGTGGATCTGGGTCCAGGCGATGCCTTTTGCCTGGCAGAATCACCTATGCCCAAGGGCCTGGCCGGGGAGGCCTACCGGCGCGTTCGGGCTCAATCCGCCTGGGCCCTGCAGCAGTTGGACTTCGCCTTCCCTTCGGAATGCCTTGGGCCCTGCGACTGGCGTACCCTGGGCGCCTTGGTGGCCCGGGATCCCCTGGCCTTCCTCGGCTCGATGGCAAGGGTAAAGGAGGAGGATCTGGAAACGGATCTTTTAGGTGTCTTGGAAGACGCCATGGACGCCGGGCACTATCCTGTGGTCCAGCTTTGGGAAGCAGCTGACCTGAAACGTGTGCTGCCGGTCCCGCCGGGCCACTGGGTGCTCTTCCGGGATCCGGAACCCTTCAGGCTCACGATGCGAGGCGGCAGCACCGAGTGGCACGCACAATCCGTCCCGGTGTTGGGTGGTCATGTTGCGGCGTACCCACCGCGGACCGGGCTTCATGAAGACGTTTTCGACTTGGAATTCCTGCCCTCGGTGGAACCATTCCACAGAGAGAAAGCCAAGATCCGATTTCTCGGAGCAGAACCGACCCGAGCCCTGATCGTGCAGAAAGGGTTGGTGCTTCTCACCAACGGCCGTGGAGCCATGGCCCGGATTCCAGCGGACCTGGGTCAGGTAATTTCCAAGTACGACTGCCTCCTGGGCGCCAATCTGGATCCCCGTGATCCCTGCGATAGGCAGGTGCTCGCTAAACGCATCCGGGTCTGGGTGAATGTCGATGGTTTTCTTACCGCGTTGGACGCAACCTCCCTGGAATCCCTGGAACCAGGTCCACCAGCATCCTGGACCTTCCTGGTGAATGCAGGGGATGGCCGACGGTTGCGGTTGTGGATGCAAGCTGACATGGTCCAGGACCGAAACGCCGTGATACTCCGTTTCGGTCGGCCCCAAGCGGGAGAAATCCTTTGGGAAGCCAAGGTGAGCCTCACCGTGCGATTGGACCTGGAGGACCGTTCCTTCCATCAGGAAACTGAAGTTTCACCGGATTTGGACCGGCACTGGAACGCCAACGCCAGGGCCTTGGAAGATCGTCCCGGTTTCACCTTCCAGCCAGCGCCCGACCGCCTTCTCCGAGCCTGGGTGGATGGCGGCGCCTACCATCAAGAGCCCGAATGGTGTCTCGGCGTGGCGCACCCCTTGGAGGGGGAGCGTGGCCAGCGGAACCGTGGCGATGCCTGGAGCCCCGGATGGTTCGAGTTGCCGCTGGCGGCGGGGGGAGCCCTTACCCTGACGGTTTGCGCGGGGCCTGAAGATCCCCCCTCACCAATGTGGGGGCCTCCCTCCCAAGAAGGTTTCGAGAACCGGCTGCGGCAGGCCACCCGGGCTTTTCTGGCGGTCCGCGGTGAAGGGCAGACGGTCATCGCGGGCTTCCCCTGGTTCCTGGATTGGGGCCGGGATGCGGCTGTGGTGGCGCGGGGGCTGGTGGCCGGGGGCATGCTCGCCGAGGCCCGCAGTACACTGCTCACCCTGGCTGCCGAGGAACGGCAAGGCAGCCTGCCCAACCGTCTGGGCTCCGGAGGGGACCGGGTCACTTCGGATGCGCCGCTTTGGTTCGCACTGGCCTGCGAAGAGACTGCCGCAGCCTCGGGGCAGGGCTTTTATGAAGCGATCCTTCCGGATGGAAGAACCCTTCGTGAGGTGCTCATCTCCCTGGGGCGAAACCATCTCTCGGGCACCGAGGCCGGCGTACGCATGGATCCGGAATCGGGCTTGGTCTTCAGCCCGGCCCGCCATACCTGGATGGATACCGGCTACCCGGCCTGCACGCCGCGGGAAGGCTACCCAATTGAGATCCAGGTTCTATGGATCCGCCTGCTGCGCCAGCTCGCTCAGTTGAACGAACCCGGCGAACAAAATGGTTGGAACGGATTGGCCGAAAAAGCCCAGGCGAGTCTCGAGCGCTTCTGGATCGAGGACGCGGGTTGGTTCGCCGATGTGCTGGAAGCCCCCGATGGGGTTCCAGCCGCCAGTGCCACACGGGACGGGCGCCTTCGGCCCAATCAACTCCTCGCGATCACCTTGGGCTGCGTGACAGGCCTCCGGGCCCGGCGCATGGTGGATGCGGCCACCAGCCACCTGCTGGTTCCGGGGGCGCTTCGCAGTCTGGCCCCCCTGCCTGCGGATCCGCCCCGACCCCTCCGTGCCGCCGATGGGAAGCTTCTCAATGATCCGATTCATCCCTACTGGGGCCATTACCAGGGGGATGAAGACACCCAACGGAAACCCGCCTACCACAACGGAACCGCATGGGTCTGGTGGCTTCCCCTCTACTGCGAAGCTCTGGCCGTGGCCTGGGAGTTCGATCCCCTGGCGTCGGCCGCGGCCCGGGCTCAGCTCGGCGGCCTCGGACGGCTCCTGGGGGAGGGCTGCCTGGGCCAACTGCCGGAGATCCTGGACGGCGATGCTCCCCACCGGCAGAGGGGCTGTGATGCCCAGGCCTGGAGCGCCAGCGAAGCGCTGAGGGTGTGGATGAAGCTGAATCAGCCGCTTTCCATGAGCTGAGCGGTGGTGAAACAGACGCTACAGCCTGATGCGGCGAATTGGCACCTGACCCTGTAAGGCATCAGCTTGGTCTATTGACAGGCCTGGACCCTCATCGAAGGACCGCGGGCAGAACGCGATGGTGATCCAGGGCACCGCAACCTGCGAAGGCTTCGAGCCGGGGAACATCCACGAGGCGGATCACCGGGAAGGTGTTGCGGATCATCCCTTCATCATCCAACTGCCGCAGAGCGCGGCTGAAAGTAGAGCGGCTGCAGGCGATGTAATGGGCCAGGTCCTCCTCGCCTTCAGGGAATTCCAGCAGGGAGCGGCCCGGATTGCGGCGATGCTGATCCAGCAGGAGCTTGGCGACGCGCTCAGGCACGCTGTGCAGGCTCATCCCCTCCAGGATGCCCACCAGGTTCCTGAACTTGGAGCCGAGGTGACGGTGGATGGCCTCTCCTATCTCCTCGTGCTTGAAGGCCAGCCGTCGCAACGGTCCCGCAGGGATGAACCAGCAGGTCGCATCCGTATGCGCGATCACGCTGCAGGAGGTCGGCTCCCCGTCGAAGACCGGAATGACACCGACGCTGTCCCCCGGGAGAAGCATCTGGAGGATCTGGAACCGGCCCTGGGCGCACTTCCGGCGCACACTTAATTTCCCGGTGATGAGGAGGAAGGCTCCCTGAGCCTGTTCTCCCTGGGCGTAGACCTGTTGGCCCGCCAGGAAGCTGCGCGATTCTTTGATGGCGTCCAAGGCCTTCTGGGCCTCGGACCCAAAGCTGGATAAGAAATCCCGCTCCCTGGGCCATGGGGAGCAGGTTTCTAGGGAGCGGTCGTGGCTGGATTCGGTGTACATAATCACGCCTGACAATAAAACGGACGTTTTGAATCCCAAATCGCAAGGCTCCCAATGTAATCCTTTTGCCGTCCGGGCCAATAGTGCGCTAGGGCAAAATCCTTCCGGCGTTGGGGAATTGTGCCCTCGGGCACAAATTGTGTCGACCGATGCATAAGGAAATCCTTTGGGCTTGTGTTTTGCTCTTTCATCCATCCATTGGTTCCAGGATCCCTCATCACCCGCTAGAATTAAGGTTTTTCGCGGGTTTCCATGCATATCCAGGAACTGATCCTTCGCCTGCAGCGTTTTTGGGCTGATCGCGGCTGCCTCATCGGGCAGCCTTACGACATCGAGAAGGGCGCGGGCACCATGAACCCGCTGACGTTCTTTGGCGCCCTGGGCAAGAAGCCCTGGAACGTGGGCTACGTGGAACCGTCACGACGGCCCGCGGACGGCCGCTACGGTGAAAATCCTTTCCGCGTCTACAAGCACCTGCAGTTCCAGGTGATCCTGAAACCCAGCCCCGCCAAGGTGCAGGATCTCTACATCGAGTCCCTGTCTGCGCTGGGCATCGATCTCACCAAGCACGATCTGCGCTTTGAAGAAGACAACTGGGAGTCGCCGACCCTGGGCGCCTGGGGCGTGGGCTGGCAGGTGGTGCTGGACGGCATGGAGATCAGCCAATTCACCTACTTCCAGCAGGTCGGCGGCCTGGACTGCCGACCCGTCAGCGCCGAACTGACCTATGGCATCGAGCGCATCTGCATGTTCCTGGGCGGTTACGACAACATCTTCGACCTCACCTGGGGCGAGGTGAAAACCGATGATGGTGTTTTTCCCGTGACCTACCGCCAGGTGCGCCAGCGGGAGGAATTTGAACTCTCCGCCTACTCCTTCGAGCACGCGGACCTGGATCTGCACCGCACGCTGTTCGACGCGTTCGAGAAGGAGGGCTGGCGCCTGCTCAAGGACCACGGCCACTTCCGCAGCGCCTATGAGCAGGCCCTGAAGATGAGCCACACCTTCAACGTGCTGGACGCAAGGGGCGCCGTGAGCACCACCGAACGACCGGGCGTCATCAAGCGCGTGCGGGATCTGGCATCGGCATGCGCCAAGGCTTATCTCGAGCATGAAGAGCCCGAGCCCGCGAAGGACACGAAAGGAAGCAAGAAGGACACGAATGAAAAGCAAGGGGTGGCGAAATGAGTGAGACGCGCACCTTCCTGCTGGAACTGCATTGCGAGGAGATTCCGGCGAGGTTTCTCGAGCCATTAATCGAAGAATTCAACCTCAAACTTCAACAATTTTTCCGTGAGCATGACTTTCCAATCGGACTCATTTGGAAAGATGTTCAAGAAGCTAAAGACTATTCCCCTAAATATGTAACTCCTTCGGTAATGGAAGGAGAAGCAAATGAAACGCACATTGGAGAGTTTGCTTTCTCGCCTAGAAAGCTCGCTTGGCGAATTTCTGGGGTTTACACACAAAGTCCAAGTCAAGTACGCGGTGAGGTCGGGCCGCCACAGCGACTTTGTGTAGATGAATCGGGGAACCCTACTCAGACCGGTTTGAAGTTCGCAGAAAAATGGCGTGTTGATTTCTCTACTGTGCGCTTCGAGCAGCTGGCCGGGAAAAAGGAGCCCTGCGCGTTGGTGACCCTTACGAAGCAGGGCCGATCCACGATGGAACTCCTCGCCGATGCCCTACCGGACCTGATCAAGTCCCTGCACGTGCCCAAGGCCATGCGCTGGGGCAATTCTGAATTCGAGTTCGTGCGACCCATCCGCAACGTGCTTTGCCTGTTCGGGGACCAGGTCGTGGATTTCACGGTGGACGGCGTCCGCAGTTCCAACACCACCTGGGGCCATCGCCTGCATCACATGCAAAACCCCGATCCCATTGTGATTGGGCGCCCCGAGGACTACGGGGCCGCGCTGGAAAAGGCGGGAGTTGTAGTCTCCTTCCAGTCGCGAAAGCTGCGGATGGAATCCCAACTGCACGAGCTCGCGAAGGCTGTGGACGGCCACGTGGTGATGGACGATGAGTTGCTGAACACGTTGGCGGAGATCGTGGAATTTCCGAAGATCGTGCGCGGGGACTTCCCCACCGAATTCCTGGAGTTGCCCAAGGAGGTGCTGGTGGCTTCGCTCAAGGAGCATCAGAAATCCTTCTGCGTCGAGAACGCCAAGGGCGAGCTACTGCCCCATTTCCTGACTGCCGCCAATCGGATGGATGATCCCGCGGGCTTCGTGAAGGCCGGGAACGAATGGGTGCTGAAGGCCCGTCTGTACGACGCGAGGTTCTTCTTCGCCGAGGATCGCAAGGCCAAGCTGGAAGCCCGCCTCGACAAGCTCAGGAACCTCACATTTCAGCGTGATCTGGGCTCCTACTTCGAGAAGACCGAACGCATCATGGGCATCACGGAGCCGCTTGCCAGGAAGATTGGTGTGGATTCCAGCTGCGCCAAAGAAGCTGCCCGCCTCTGCAAGGCGGACCTGCGCACCTTGATGGTGGGAGAATTTCCCGAACTCCAGGGCATCATGGGTGGTGAATACCTCAAGCGCGAAAGTGCGCCGGATGCCGTGTGGCAGGCCGTGAAGGAGCACTACCGCCCTGTGGGTGCTGACGATGGCATCCCATCGACTTCGGAGGGCTGCCTGTTGTCGCTGGCAGACAAGCTGGACACTGTGGCGGGCTGCTTTGCGGTGGGCATCATCCCGTCGGGTTCCAAGGATCCGCTGGCGCTCCGCCGCGCTGGGCAGGGCGTGGTGCGCATCCTCTGGGAGCAGGGCTGGGCAGTCGATGCCATGGAGTTGGCGCGCATGGCGCTTGGCGTGGTGGGCTCAAAAGCCACCAAGCCTGAATCCGATACCCTCCAGGCACTCGAATCCTTCTTCCGTGACCGCGTGGCCTATCAGTTGGAGCAGGCCGGATACGCAGGCCCCGTGCGGCGTTCCGCGTTGCCCATCGGTTGGAGCAATCTCGTGGATCTCAAGGCTAGATGCGAAGCTCTTGCCGCTTTTACCGAGGATCCCCGCTTCGATTCCCTGGCCCAGAGCGCCAAGCGCATCGGCAACATCCTGAAGGATGAAATGCCATCGGATGCATTTGCCGATGCGGTGTTGCATCAGGCCGAGGAGAAGGTCTTGGCGGCGCATCTCGCTTCACTGGAAGCGGCAACTGACCATGCTTCGCTGCTGTCTTCCCTAGCAGAACTGGCCCAGCCCCTGGAGGCCTTCTTCACCGCCGTGATGGTGAAGTGCGAGGATGCCGCCTTGCGTGCCGCAAGGCTTTCATTGCTGTACCGACTGCGCCAGGGCTTCCTGCGCGTGGCAGATTTCTCACAGTGGCAGTAACCACAAAGCCACCAAGCAACCACAAAGGCTCCAAATGCATCATGAGCGCATCGCCATTCTCGATTACGGCAGCCAGTACACGCGGCTCATCACGCGGCGGCTGCGGGAATTGGGGGCGTTCGGATTGGTGTATCCATCGAGCGCCACCGCTGATGAAATCGGCGGGGAGGACCTGCGGGGCGTGATCCTGAGCGGGGGGCCGAATTCGGTGTTGGAAGAGGGTGCGCCTGGAATCGATCTGGCCATCTTCGGCCTGGGCGTTCCGGTGCTGGGCATCTGCTATGGCCTGCAGCTCATGGCAAGGGATTTCGGTGGGGAACTGCACCGTTCCACCCAGCGCGAGTACGGCAAGGCGACCATCCTCTGCCAGGGCCAGGACAGCGTGCTGTTCGCGGGCATGGCGGGCGAGCAGGTCGTCTGGATGAGTCATGGCGATCACGTGGAGAAAGCACCTGTGGGTTATACCGTCATGGCATCTACGCCGACGGTGCCCGTGGCGGCCATGGAGAACCGGGTCTTGCGGCGTTATGGCATCCAGTTCCATCCGGAAGTCACCCACAGCGTGAACGGCAGCGCCCTTCTCTTGAATTTCCTGGAACATTGCGGCATGACCCTGGACTGGAATGCTGGGCATTTCATCGAGGAAAAAGTCGCCCAGATCCGCACCCAGGTCGGCAGCGGCCGCGTGGTCCTGGGACTCAGCGGTGGCGTGGATTCCAGCGTCGCGGCGTTGTTGTTACACCGGGCCATTGGCAAGCAGCTCACCTGCGTTTTCGTGGACCACGGCCTGATGCGCAAGGACGAGATGAAGCAGGTCCAGGCCTTCTTCGCGCCCTTCGACCTGAGTGTCGTCTGGGTGGATGCCAGCGACGAATTCCTGAGCAAACTCACCGGCGTCACGGATCCCGAAACCAAGCGCAAGGTCATCGGTTCGACCTTCATCGATGTTTTCGATCGCGAAGCGAAAAAGATCGCTGCGGATTTCCTGGGTCAGGGCACCACCTATCCCGATGTCATCGAGAGCAGCGGCATCGGCGGCGCGGTGCTGGTGAAAAGCCACCACAACGTGGGCGGTTTGCCCGAACGCATGAAACTGAAACTGGTGGAGCCCCTGCGGGAATTATTCAAGGATGAAGTCCGCAAAACGGGAATGGTGCTCGGCCTGCCCGAAGAGATGAACCAACGGCATCCCTTCCCGGGTCCAGGCCTGGCGGTGCGCCTGCCGGGTGCCATCACAAGGGAGCGCGTGCACATCCTTCAGGAAGCCGACGCCATCTTTCTTGATGAATTGAAATCCAGCGGCTGGTACGCCAAGACCAGCCAGGCATTCGCTGTGCTGTTGCCTGTTCAGACGGTGGGCATCATGGGCGACGAACGCACCTTTGAATTCATGTGCGCGCTCAGGGCCGTTACTTCCGAAGACTTCATGACCGCCGATTGGGCGCGCCTTCCCCACGACCTGCTGGACCGCATCGCCCAGCGCATCGTCCGCGAAGTGAAGGGCATCAATCGCGTCGTCTTCGACATCACCAGCAAGCCACCCGCGACGATCGAATACGAGTGAGACCACTAAGCCACCAAAGCACCACGAAGAAGAATTGAAAAACGATGAAAAACCTGACCACAAAGCTACAAAGACACAAAGGAACACAAAGTAAGTATTTGTGAAAATCGATTTGTTCTTCTTCG
Organism: Holophagaceae bacterium; assembly: GCA_025353305.1. Next base: position 582 of record JANXQX010000330.1, on the reverse strand, counting down.
TGTCTTTGTGGCTTTGTGGTTCATCTGCGGCTTTGTCGTTCCTTAGCGCATTCGTGGTCTCATGGCGACTTGGGGGAGTTGAAGGGCCCGACGCATCGAACCCACCAGGAAATCCATCCGAGGCATCCTCGTGGAACTACGGGGAGGTTGATGAATGGAAACCGCTTGCCTCGCTGAAATCCAATCGAAAATCGAAAATCTTGCTAGATCCATGCAGGATTTCCCAAGCAAGGTCATAAACTCTCTCCATGATTCCGATCCTGACTGCCGAGGAAATGCGCGCGCTTGAACGCCTGGCCATCGATTCGGGGCGGATTTCTTCGCTGGAGCTTCAGGAGATCGCAGCGAAAGGGGCGGTGGCGCTGATCCCCGAGGGCGTGCGCGTGGATGTGGTGGCGGGGCCGGGAAACAATGGCGGCGATGCGCTGGCGGTCGCGCGCATGTTGCAGGCGCGCTGGCAGGACGCTCGGGTGTGGGCCCTTTCGCCGGATCCGGTCTGGACCGGAGACGCTGGGATCCAGCACCAGCAGTGGCTCGCTGCGGGGGGTGAGGTCGGCTTTACGGCGGATCCATCGGCGGAGC
>JANXQX010000300.1 GCA_025353305.1 Holophagaceae bacterium | reverse complement strand
AGTAAGCCTCAAAGCTCAGGCTAAAATCACACAGGAACAGGCCCATAAAATCGCCCTCGCCAAGGTCCCAAACGGGAAGGTGAAATCCTTTGAGCTGGAAAAGGAGAATGGCAAACTCGTTTGGACTTTTGATATTTCCATCAACAATCGCCCGGGCCATCGCGGGGCTCCCCGCGCCAGGCGGGCTGGTGAGCCATAAAGAGGGTCTTCTTCGGCAGGCCCTGGGCAAAGAGGCACTCCTGTGCGGGTATCCGCACCCAGCTTCCCGGTGCGGGCTGGCCATCGATGAACTGGAAGCCCAGGCCTTCAGCACTGATGCCCTCTGCGTGGCGGAGGACCTGCCGTTGCTTTGCGGACACCTCGCCGCCTCCAGCCTGGCCCTGGACCTGCTGGCCGACGCCGGCTGGGGGCTCCCGGAACGGCTCCTGCTCTTCCGGGACCCGGAGGAACTGCTGGCAATGATCCTGAGTGAAGTTTCAGAGGGGAGGCGAGTCACAACAAGCTTTCCGCTCCCGGAGGGACGAATTCCCCGTGAGGCCCATCTCATAGCCCCGGAATTGAGGGCCATGCTCAATGACAAGGGGAACCTGGAACGGTTCGTCCCTGAAGTCCAGCATCCGGTCCGCCGCCGTGTGGATGTGGCCGAACTGCTGCGGGAGCCCGGCCGATGCCGCGGTGCTGTGCTGAAGATCGCCACCGGCGAGTCGGGGGGCGGGCGGGGGGTGCTGCTGCCCCCGGATTCCGAAGACCCGGTGCTCGTGCGAGCCCTGCTGCGGCGCGCGGATTCGGTGATCCTGGAAGAGTTCCTGCCCTTCACGACCACCCGCTGCTTCAACTACCTCATCGACGGCATCGGGGAGGTCCGCTTCCTGGGGGCGCCGGCGCAGCTCCTGCTGGGAGCCCGGTACCTGGGGAACTGGTTCGAGGCCGACGATTCACCGGAACCTGCCGCCGTGGCTGCCGGAGTGGAGATATGCAAGCGCGCTTCCAACCTGGGCTACCGCGGTGCTGCGGGATTTGATGCGGGTTTCCTGCAGGATGGATCCTTCCGGTTCGTCGACTTGAATTTCCGCATGAACGGATCCACCGCACCGCTCCTCCTGGCGGCGGAAGTGCTCCGCCGCAGCGGGGCCCCGGCGGCCCTGCGCACCGGTCTGCGGGGGAAAACATCACCGAGTGGACTTGCTTCGAACATCCGCGGGCTGATTGCCGAGAAGCGGTTCTTTCCACTGGCAGTGGTCCTATCGGAGGTGGAGGCTTCGGAGTCGGAATTCCTGGTGTCCGGATTCCTGATGGGCTCGGATCGGGATAACATCCTTGCATCCGCCGCAGGCGTCACCCGGCGACTGCTGGGCCGCTGATCCACGGCTGAGTTTGACATCCGTCCAGGTGGTTCGAACATCATCATCATGCACAGCCCGGAGGATGGATGAACTTCAGCAGCATCACCCTGATCGCGCTCATGGCAGCGATGTCATCCGCGCAGGACCGCGCTGTACCCGTCGAGGCAGAGCCAAACCACAAGACAGTGCTGAAGAATGACTACCTGCAGGTCTTTCGCGTGACGTTGGAGCCAGGAAAGACCAGCCTGATGCACACCCATGCCCATGACGACGCCGCCGTTCGTTTGAGCAAGGCGACGGTGACCGCAGACAGCCCTGGGGAGCCGATGGGGGCACCGGAATTCGTGGTTCCGGGGACCGTTTCGGCGCGGAATAACGAGAAGAAGCCGCACACGCACCGGGTCCACAATATCGGCACGACACTGTTCGACGTTATAGACGTGCAGATCCTGAAGCGGCCTGACGGTCCTGCGGCGCCCCCGATCACAACACCTGCGGCGGAGAATCCGCGGATGCGGGTATACCGATACGAACTGGGGCCGGGTGCTGGATCGGCGCAGCACACCCATGCGCGTCCGTACCTGCTTGTGGCCGCGACCGACCTGAACCTGCGCATGACGTCGCCCGACGGCGGGTCCATGGCGCACCCAGTCAAGGCCGGCGATATTCATTGGGTCGAGGCGGCCGTTACGCACACGCTCATCAATGAAGGCCGGGAGAAAGGCGTGCTGGTCGAATTCGAGCTGAAATAACGGACTTGGGCAGTGGAAAGCCCTGGCACCTAACATAGTGCAATTCGTGTTGCGCCGACGCGGGTGCTCTCTATCATCGGAAAAAACCTGTGGTGATGCCATGAACTTGAACGACACGATGCAGCAACTGGAAGCCCTCGGCAGCGAACAGACGCGGAAGACCTGGTGCCGCCACGGAGCGGCAGAGCCCATGTTCGGCGTGAAATTCGGCGATCTCGCCAAGCTCCAGAAACGCATCAAGATGGACCACGCCCTGGCCTGCGAACTGTGGCGCACCGGCAATCACGACGCGCGGCTGCTGGCCTGCATGGTGGCTGATGCCAGCTGCATCACGGAAAAAGAACTGAAGGCCTGGGCTTCGGAAGTGAAGGATTCCTCCACCGCCGAGGCCCTGGCCGCCTTCGCCAGCCGCACGCCCATGGCCGCGAAACTTCGCGAAGCCTGGCTGGCGGACCCCAAATTGCAGCGGGCCGGATGGTCCCTGGTGGGCCACTGCGCCAAAGATGGGACTTCGCTTGATGAGGCCAGTTCGCTCGACTATCTCAAGCGCATTGAAGCCGGCATCCATCGGGCGGAAAACTGGACGCGGCGCACCATGATGTACGTGCTGATCGGCATCGGTGGCCGCAACAAAACCCTGCGCAAAGCCGCCGAGGAAGCCGTCCGCCGCATCGGCCCGGTGGCCTTCGATCCGGGACGGACCGCCTGCGAATTTCCTGATCCCCTGCCTTACATCGCGAAGATGTGGGCACGGAAAAAGGCCTGAGCGCGAGTTTGAAGATTTCCTCGAGCAGCATGGGGAAGGCACGATGGGCGAGGCAGTTGTCGCACCTGCAGAGCTGATACCGGGAAGAGGTCTGTAATTTGCCAGCTACATGGATGACGTGGATATAGTGGATCGGTTGCGATTGGTTCCAGGTTGTTCGGAGGTTCCCATGCGACGGATATCCTGCGTCCTGCTCCTTGGCCTCCTGATGGCTCTCAATGCCCCTTCCGTCTGTTGGGCTCAGGGCCCCACGCGGGGTGGATTCTGGGTTGCGGGGGAGTTGGGCTACGGGTCGGCAACGCTCGACTCCGATGCGTCCTCCCGCAGCAAGGGCGGATTCGCCATGGGACTGGAGGGGGGCTTCGCATTCAACCCTGTGTTCTCCGTGGGCCTGCGTCTGAATGGATGCACCCTGGAAGCATCGAACTTGAATGATCCAGCCAAGGGGGAAAGCCTTTCCATGTTTTCTGCGATGGTGCGGGTCTACCCATGGCGCGGTCAGGGGCTCTTCCTGCGGGGCGGGGCCGGTTCCCTGCGCTATACGAACAACCGCCCCCTGGAGTTCGGTGGAAGCGGCACCGGGTATTTCCTTGGCGCCGGGTTCGAATTCCCCGTCTCGAAGCGCTTACGCATCGCACCAGTATTCGATTTCACATCAGGCAAACTCGATGATGTGGACAATGCCCTGGCGACCATCCGGGACCGTCGCTGCAAGCTCGTTACTTTCGGGATCAGCCTGAAATTTTCGTGATGCCCTGCGTCGGTCTACAGACCGCGGGGAGTGTGAGAATCTTGAAACACTCAATTCGCCCAAGGAGATGCACGATGAAAATATCTAATGGATCCAGGCGTTTGATCTGGCTGGTGGCGGGGATGAGCATCATCGCCCCGACGCCCACATCTGCCCAATCGCCCGCCAAGCCGACCGTGCCGGGAGTCCAGGAGAAGGCTCCCCTCCCCAAGATCGCGTTCGAGAAGTACACCCTTCCGAATGGACTGCAGGTCATTCTTGCTCCCGACCACAAGCTCCCCTTCGTCCATGTGAACGAGTGGATCCATGTGGGCTCGAAGAATGAGAAACCGGGCCGCACCGGGTTCGCCCACCTGTTCGAGCACCTGATGTTCGAGGGCTCCAAGAACGCCACCGGCAAGTACATTTCGTACGCGGAGAAATTGGGAGCCAATCTCTTCCAGGGTGGCGTCAATGGGACCACCGCCAATGACCGGACCAACTACTTCATCACGGCGCCCTCCGCCAGCCTGGAGACAATGCTGTGGCTCGAATCCGACCGGATCGCCACGCTTGGGGAGGCGCTGACCAAGGAGAACCTGGACCACCAGAGGGATGTGGTCAAGAACGAGCGCAGGCAGGGCCTTGAGAACCAGCCTTACGGCCGGGCCTTCATGCTCATGGATGGAACGCTGTACCCAGTGGGCCATCCCTATTCCTGGCCCGTCATCGGAAGCCAGGAGGACCTGTCGGCGGCCACCTTCGAGGAGGTTAAGGAATTCTTCCGGACCTATTACACGCCCAACAACCTCACGCTGACGATCACCGGCGACTTCGAACCCGCCGAAGCCAAGAAACTCGTCGCCAAGTATTGGGGAGGCATTCCGAGTGGGCCAGCCCTTGACCGGCCCGCCCGTTGGGTGCCGACGCTGAATGGCGAGAAGGTGGTGGAGGTGAAGGACCGGGTTGCCCAGGAGCGGGTCTACTTCGCCTGGCCGGCTCCGGCCTTCTTCGATCCCGGTGGCGCGGAATTGGACCTGGCCGCCAACATCCTATCGGACGGCCTGGCTTCCCGCCTCCAGAAGATCCTGGTCTTCGAGAAGCAGCTCTGCACGGATGTCTCGGCCTTCTATTGGGAGCGCGAGATCTCCGGCAACTTCATCGTGATCGCCACCGCCCGGCCCGGCGCATCCCTGGCCGAGGCGGAACGGATCATCGGGGAAGAGATCGCGCGGCTTTCGAAGGAAGGCCCCTCCACCGAGGAGCTGGACCGCGCCAAGACCAAGTATGAATTCGGCTTCGTGAGCGGCCTAGAGCGCATCGGCGGTTTCGGCGGCAAGGCCGATCGTCTGGCCACCTACAACACCTACCTCGGTGATCCAGGCAGCCTGGAGGCGGACATGGCCCGCTACCGGAAGGCATCAGCCGAGGGCGTGAAACAGGCCCTCGATCACTGGGTCAACAACAGGAACCGGGCGGTGGTGCGGTTCCATCCCGAAACAACCGGGCGTGCCGATGTGACGCAGTTGGATCGGTCCAGGCAACCGGTTCCCTCGGCGGACTGGCCCTTCCGCGCCCCGGAAGTCAAGTCCGCGAAATTGGCGAACGGGTTGGAAGTGCTCGTGGTCGAGCGGCCCGAACTGCCCAAGGTCACCCTTTCCCTGGTATCCCGGACCGGCGCCATCACGGACCCTGCCGGAAAGGAAGGACTCGCCACCCTGGCTTTCAATGCCATGAGCAAGGGTACGAAAACCCGCCCGACGCTGGAACTCGAGAATGCCCTGGGGAGCCTTGGGGTCACCTTGTACTCCAGCAACGGACGGGAGGGTGCCTCGCTCTCCTTCGAGGCTCTGAAACGCAATTTCACACCGGCGCTTGAACTCTTTTCCGATGTGATCCTGAACGCCACCTATCCAGAAGAGGCGGTGAAGGTTGAGCGCAAGAAACTGCTGGACAGCCTGGCCCAGGAGGCCACGAGTCCGGATGCCCTTGCCTACAACAACGCCCCCACCCTCCTGTTCGGGGCCGACCATCCCTATGGCCGACGGGTGGACGGCCTTCCCGGCACCGTAGCCAATCTCACTCGCGAGGATCTCGTTCGCTTCCACGGGCAGTTGGTGAAGCCGGGGAACTCGGCGCTGGTTTTCGCCGGAGATATCACCCTGAAGGAGGCCACTGAACTTGCAACAAAGGCCTTCGCGGCCTGGTCCGGCAAGGCGCCCTCCTTGCCTGCCATCCCACCACCTCACCCCATTCCGGGAAAGGTCTTCGCCATCGATAAACAGGACGCGGCCCAGACCATCGTCCTCCAGATCCTCCCGGCTCCGAAGCGGAAGACCGAGGACTTCTATTCTCTTCGCCTGGTCGATGCCGTCTGGGGCGGTGGGTTCAATACGCGCCTGAACATGAACCTGCGGGAGGACAAGGGCTATTCCTACGGCGCCTTCTCCTTCCTACGCCCCTACAGCGCCTCTGGATGCTGGATGGCCAGCGCAGGGGTGCAATCCGCCAAGACCAGGGAATCCGTGGCCGAATTCATGAAGGAACTCTCCCTCCTGGGTGGCGGCCGTCCGATTTCGGAGAAGGAACTGGCGGATGCCAAGGCCAACCGGGTCCGGGGCTATGCCCAGCAGTTCGAAGTGCTCTCCACCGTGGGAAATCAGGTCGGCCAGCTGTGGTTGTCTGGTTTGGCGATGACAGAACTGCAAGGGGAATACGATGCCACCGGCCAGGCAACGCTTTCTGCGGTCCAGGCCGCGGAAAAGAAGTATGTGAACCCGGCGGAGTCCCGCCTGCTGCTGGTGGGCGACCGGGAGAAGATCCTGGAGACCGCCAGGGACCTGAAGCTCGGCGAAGTGGTATTCCTTGATCCGGAAGGCAAGGTCATACTCCCGAAGTGAGGGTGATCCGATGACCGTGACCGTCTTTGTGGGTGCCAGCGTCGACGGCTTCATCGCGCGTTTGAACCATGACCTCGATTGGTTGCCCGAGGGGGGAGGCGAACCCCATGGGTACGAAGAGTTCATGGCAACGGTCGATGCCCTTGTGATCGGTCGCAAGACCTTCGAAAAGGTTTTGACTTTCGACCCCTGGCCCTATGGCTCCAAGCGGGTGGTGGTGTTGGGCAACGAACCCCTCGATTTGTCGAAGGCCGTGGGAGGGGTCGTGGAGCAGATGTCCGGATCTCCGGCTGAAATCGTGGCCCGACTCGCCGCCAGTGGCGCCAACAACCTGTACGTCGATGGGGGCATCACCATTCAGCGGTTTCTCCAGGCTGGGCTGGTGCAGCGCCTCATCATCACCCGCGTGCCTGTCCTCATCGGTTCCGGCATTCCTTTGTTCGGCCCTTTGCCCCACGATATACGCCTCACCCACATCTCAACCAGGCAATTCCAGAGTGGTCTGGTTCAAAGCGAGTACCAGGTAAGCGCCTGACCTTCTGTTCAAGCAGAACTGACTGCATCAGGCCGGTCTACATTCATCGTCAGGCGCCATCCGGGATGGTGCATCGTCATCTGCTTTTATCTAACGTAAGGGAGATCGCATGCGGGTGAATTACGCGATTGTTTTTGTGAGCGACATGAATCGGGCGGTGTCCTTCTATCGTGATGTGCTGGAACTGCCTCTGAGATTCGAGTCCCCGGGATGGACCGAGTTTGCAACAGAGGGCGCGACCCTGGCGCTCCACACGAGTGAAGGTGGCAATTCTGGAAAGGACGATCCGAAGCAAATTCCCGCCGGACGTTGCCGTCCTGGCCTGAGCGTTCCTGATCTTGAGGAATTCCATCAAAGGATGATCGAGAAAAACGTGCCCTGCCTGCAGGAACCAACCACGGTCTTTGGTGCCCGGGTAGCCCAATACTCGGATCCGGACGGCCTGGTGATATCTGTTGGCGAGGAACGGCCTTCCCCCTGATGTTTGGCGAGAAGCAGCTGCGGCTGAAGCTCCTCCGCGTTCACGTGGAATACCTTCACCCGCTACATGTCCGGTGAAGACCCGCGTCCCTGGCGGGATTACACGGAGGAGCGAAAACAATTCCTCCAGCTGACGGCGCGCCTGCACCGGAACGGGAGCCTCCGTCGAATATACCGACCGCGGCCTTTGATATTGACGATCAGCCTGGCGAATGGAGCTGACCTCAGGCCTTCTTCAATTTGGCCTTGGCTGGCTTTACAGCCGGGGTCGGCACTTTGCCCAGGATCTGATCGATACGTTTTTGGATGGCGGCGTTCTTGGGGTCCAGGAAGGCCGCGCGATGGAGGGCCACCAGGGCGTCTTCCTTGTTCACGGGCACGGGGGCGACGCCACCCAAGAGGGCTGTCGCGTATCTGGCCTTGTCGCCTTTGTATTTGGTTGAGATGCTCTCGGCTTCGTCCTTCAAATACTTATCCCATTGTTCAATGGAGCCATTGAACTTCTGAATTCTGGATTCGAAATCCTTGATGGGACCCTCAAGCGGAGCCATCGCCTTGGTGGAATATTCAATGTTCTGTTTATAAGTCGCTTCGTTGGCTTTAAGGAAAGCCAGTCGTTTGGCCGCCTCGTTCTGCTGCATGAGTTCCTCGTTCAGCCGCATGATTTCCGCGTTGGCTTCTTCTATCGTCACTTTGGGCTGGGGCTGGGGCTGGGGCTTGGGCTTGGGAGTGGCGGCCATCGCCGCGCGGTTCGCCTCCTCCTTCGCTTCCAATTCCTTGATCTCGGCAAGAAGCTTGCTGGAGTCTTCACCAGCCTTCATCCAGGTGGCCTTGAAGTCATTGAAGGGGACCATGGCCTCCACCTGCAGTTCCTTGGCCAGATCCCGGCCCTTCTCGGAGGCTTCCTTCGCCTCCTCGAAGCGGCCCGAGGCAATCGCGGTGTTGTAGATGAGCCGGTAGGTGTCGAGCTGGGCGTTCCATTCCCTGATGCTCTGAAAGGCTGTCTGCAGGTTCGTCTTATCAAAGGGGAGCCTGGTGGCCGGGAGGAGGGCCTTAGCCTTCTCGAGGGCCTCCACCGGATTGTCCAGCTTGAGCGCCTCGATGACCTTGGTTTCGGCGGCCGCTTTTTGGGCGAAGGTCTGGTTGGCAGGAGCGTTGGGGGCCTGAGCCGCGAGGGCGGGGGCCAGCAGGAACAGGGAGAGGATTCTGGGCATAAAAACTCCATTGGCCCTTAATTGTATGCGAGGCTGGCCGCTCTGACTGCCCCTTGGAATCAATAGGGATTCAGGCCGGCATAGCGTCCTCCCGAAAGCCGCGGCCTTGCTCACCATTGCCTCAGCGGCGTCCCACGGCAAGCCCCCAGCCGTCTGACCCCTCGTGCTACCAGGGCGCAGCCGCTACCATCTGGTATGCTTCCATGATCGCTTCAGCCTTACCTTCATTTTTTTTCGTCCGGTTTGCGGTTGGGCAGGTTGATTCTAAACGTCAGACATCACCCAACCATCGGGAGGAGGCTCCAGAATGAACGCCGAAGATCTGAAGTCTGTCCAGGCTCCCCTGAAGGACCGCTATCGCGTTATGCACCAGACACTGGCGCATCCGACAGCTATGGCGGTCTCCCGCAAGCCTGTCGCCGCCTGAGCGCCCCCGGAAATGAGGGCTGAAAGCGCAGCCGATTCGGGACGATCCATCCCGTGGTGGAAGGAGATCACGCGCAATCAGTGGTACGCGCTTCTCGCCGGGAAGATCGGCTGGGCCCTGGACGCATTCGATGTGTTGCTCTACGTCTTCTGCCTGAAGACGATCATGGACGAATGGCACCTGAGCCCCGCCACGGCGGGGTTCATGGTGACGGTGACGCTCCTGGCATCATCCTTCGGCGGCATCCTGTTCGGTGCCGTGGCGGACCGAATCGGGCGCAAGAAGGCGCTGCTGACCACGGTCATCCTGTTTTCCGTCTGCTCCGGATTGTCGGGGCTCGCCCAAAACCTTTTTCAACTTGCCATCGCCCGCACACTGCTTGGGCTCGGCATGGGCGGTGAATGGGCCTCGGGGGCATTGCTGGTCTCCGAGACCTGGTCCGCGCAACATCGCGGCAAAGCCATCGGCCTGATGCAGGGCGGGTGGGCCATCGGCTACATCGCGGCCGCCATCGCGGCCGCCACGATCCTGCCGAGGTTTGGCTGGCGCGTCATGTTCTTCCTGGGCATCGTTCCGGCCCTGTTCGCGATCTGGATCCGGACCAAGGTCCAGGAGCCGGAGATCTGGGTGAACCAGAAAAAGAAGGAAGCAACTGACCCCGGCGCCAGCGGCGGCTTCCTGCAGATTTTCGGCCCGGACCTCTTGCGTTCCACACTGCTCTGCACCCTCATCTCGACCTTCGTGATGTTCGCCTACTGGGGCCTGTTCACGTGGCTGCCCGGCTTCCTGGCATCCCCGGTGGAGAAGGGCGGGGCGGGGCTCTCCATCGTCAAAGCTCCGATCTGGGTGATCCCC
>JANXQX010000281.1 GCA_025353305.1 Holophagaceae bacterium | reverse complement strand
GCTTGCGATGACGCCGACACCGGGGGTGATGACGCCCACGCCGCCCGTGAAGACAGCGGTCAGGGTCGTGCTGGCGCCCGCGGTGATGGTCGTCGGGGAGTTGCCGAAGCTGAGGATGACCGGCTTGGGCGCCACGGTGATCGTGACACCGCGCTGATCAAAGGCGCCAAGGCTATTCGTGACCGTCAACGTATAAATGGTGGTCGTGAGCGGGGTCACCGGGACCGGCACGCCGCTGACGACCGCGCCCACACCATTGTCGATGACGCCGGTGCCGCCGCCGAAGGTGGGCAGGAGCGTGGACACATCACCCACGGTGATGAGCGTTGGGCTGGCGGAGAGACTGATGTTGAAGGGGTTGGAAATCACGGTGACCGCGGTCGACCTCGTGTCCGTGACACCGTTGCTGTTGGTGACCGTCAAAAGGTAGGTGGTGGTGACGGTGGGATTCACCGCCACATTGGAACCACTGCCTACGACACCGACTGTCGGGGTCACGACGCCGCCGCCGCCCGTGAAGACCGCCAACAGATTGCTGGTCTGGCCGGCCGTGATGGAGGAGGGCGTTGCGGTGAAGCTCGTGATGACGGGGGCGGGGACGACCAGGATCACCGCACCGGCCGTGGTGGAATCCCCGGCGGCGTTGGTGACGGTAAGGATATAGGTGGTGCTGGAGGGAGGCGTGACGACAACCGGAACCGCGTTCACAACCGCACCAACCAAATGGTCAATGACACCCGTGCCATTCGAGAAGGTCGGGGTCAGCAGCGCGCTTTGGCCGAAGGTGATGCTCGCGGGAGCCCCCGTGAAGGAGGCGATGCTGGGCTTGGCGATCACGTGGACCGTCACGCTCGCGCTACCCGTCGCACCGAAGCCGTTGTCCACGACCAGGGTGTAGGTCGTGGTGCCGAGGACCGGCGTCACGGCGATGGCTACCCCATTCAGGACATGGCCGACGCCGTGATCGATGGTTCCCTGGCCGCCGCTGAAAATGGGCGTCAGGGTCGTGGCGCTGCCTTCGGTGAGCAGCGTGGGATTGGCGGTAAGACTCATGTTGAAGGGACCGGACACGACGTTGATGATCCGCGTGGCGGTGGTCGCCGCGCCGACGCCGTTGGTGACGGTCAGCGTATAGGTGGTGGTGACGGCGGGGCTCACCGACTGATCGTTGCCGCTGGACACCGCGCCGACGGTCGGGGAGATGGCACCGTTGCCGCCGCTGAAAACGGGGGTCAAGACGCTGCTGCCGCCCACGGTAATGGTGGTGGGGACGGCCGTGAAACTGGTGATGACCGGTGCGCCGACCACCGTGACGACGGCACCCAGGGTGGCCGTGGAGCCCGTGGCATTGGTGACGGTCAGGATGAAGGAGGTGGTGCCAATGGGAGTTACGATGACCGAGGTTCCCGAACTCACCGGGCCGACGCTCTGATTAATGGAGCCGGTGCCATTGGCATAGGTCGGTGTGAGGAGCGAACTTTGGCCCAGGGTGATGCTCGTCGGGTTGGCGACGAAAGACGCGATGGTCGGGGCCGCGATAACCTGAACCACGGCGGTCCGGGTGTCCGACACGCTGGCGCTGTTGGTCACCGTCAAGGTATAGGTCGTTGTCGCCGCAGGGGTCACGGTGACGGGGGAGCTGTTCTGGACAGCGCCGACACCGTTATTGACCGCGCCCGTCCCGCCCGAAAATACGGCCGTCAGCGTGGCCGACTGGCCTGCAGTGATCATCGCCTTGTCGACGCTGAAACTCGTGATCACTGGCGGTGGAATCACCACCACCGGTGTCGGGGTCGAACTGCTTCCGCCGCACGCTGTGAGCAGCGCGAGGAAAAGGGCGGCGAAGGAAACGAGAAGGAGACGGAAGGCGCGCATGGAAGCCTCTAAGAAAAAAGAGAGAGAGAGCTGTATGTAGCGTTGAGGATGACAAGTAACACTGAACGATAGGGTAGTGATTTAGGTTGCGTCAAAGGAAAAAAAAGAAATTTTTCAAGTTGGCCCGAGATTAAATTCTCACCCGGCATAATGTTGCCAAATGTCAAAATCCAGATAATTCAATTAACACAAGCATAATTCTTGCCTGACCCTGAGCGGTTGGACAGACCATCCGAGCGATCCATTCCGCTTGATCAACAAAAAATCCATATGACTGGAACCTTGCAGCCTGGCATTCCCTGAACTGCTGGCATGGATGAAACCGGACTCACCGCCATCAACTATAGAGGGTGCAGAAATTCCCCATCTTGGGTGGAAGCCGCTTCGTCGGGATTGCTTTCGCGGATTTCACGGAAAACATCAACATGCTTCAGGAAAAGGTCGATCAGATCGGGATCCAGATGGGTGCCCCGGCGTTCGGCCATGAAGCTGAGCACCTGGTCTTCAGGCCAAGCCTCTTTGTAGCAGCGCTTCTGGCTGAGCGCATCGTAGACATCCACCAGTGAGGTGATGCGGGCCTCGATTGGGATCTGGGTGGAACGAAGGCCCTTGGGATAGCCTGTGCCATCCCATTTCTCATGATGGGAAACCGCGATCTGGGCCCCCATGCGGATGAAGGGCACCGAGGAACCATGCAGGATCTTGGCCCCGATCACGGTGTGCTTTTTCATGAGGTCCCATTCCGCTTCATCGAGCGCGCCGGGCTTTTGAAGAATGCGATCGGGCACGCCGATCTTGCCGATGTCATGCATGGGGGCCGCGGCGCGGATGCAGTCCACCGCCTCCTCGTTCCAATCCAGGAGGCGGGCCATTTCAGACGCGTAGAGACCGATGCGCCGGATGTGGGTGCCGGTTTCGGTGTCCCGCTGTTCCGAGGCCGCCACCAGCCGGAATGAAATCTCATCCCGGGACTCCCGGATTTCGGCCGTCTGCTCCCGCACTTTCTGGGCCAGCACCCTTTCCCTGTCCCGGTAGTCCAGCTCGAGCATCCGGCGGCGCAGGGCCCCGTCCACCTGGATCAGGATTTCACGGGCTTTGAAGGGTTTCAAAACGTACCCGTAGGCGCCTTTTTCAAGGCACTCCATGGCCAGGTCCGTGTCATCGGCGGAACTCACCATCACGATCGCCAAGTCGGGAATCCGGTCCGCCAGCGCGGCCACCAGGTCCACCCCGCTGCGCCCTGGCATGAGCACATCGCACAACACCAGCTCCACGGGTTGGCTATTCAGCTTCTCCATGGCCTGATCGAAATTTTCGGCCTGAAGGCATTGGAACCCCTTGTTTTCCAGGATCCGTGAGAGGGCCATGCGCACGAGCGCCTGGTCATCGACGGAAAGGATGGTGATCCGCCCAGGTACCACCTGGCTATCCGACATAGCTGCCTCATGAACTTTGGGTGATCGCACTCAAGACTTTATGGACAGGGCCTGACTTTGGAAAGGAAAATATCGATGCCGTCCTGGGCATCCGACACAGCCTCGCCCAACTTTGACCAGGCTTCCATCGAAACCACCGGGGATGGCAGGCCCCCGGTTTTGGCCTTGATTTCAAAATCACGCGCCAAGGCAAAGACGATCTGAGCCCCCATCAGGCCCGAGGCGCCTTTAAGGGCGTGGGCCGCTTCCATGACCACGTTGGCGCTCCCGGTTTCAAGACCATCCTGAATCGCCTTGAGCCGCCGTGGTGTTTCCGCCTTGAACAACGCCGCCATCTCTTGCAATAACCCTGACCGCCCATCGTCGAGATCGAGGAGTTGTTGAAGTTTTGACTCATCCAGGAACGGAGGATCCATGAGGGGATTCTCGCAGTATTCACTGACCACGATAGTCTTTCCTTATCATGATCATGACTCCGGCCGAAACCGCCCTTTCCCTGCTCTTCAAGAAACTCCATCCGCATTTGGAGGATGCCGCCCACGCCTTGGCGAAGGACGCCAAAGCCAATGAGCTGCAACGGCTGTACCTCAAGCTGGTGCTGGCCCGGCACCAGGTGGTGGACATCCTGGAACCGTTGTCTGAATCCATCCAAGACGAAGCACTGGCCGATATTCTGGATACCTTGGCGGCCAATCTCATGCCCGTGGGCGAAAACTATCAGCAAGGCTTGATCCTCACCCAGCTCTGCCTGGAGGAAGCCCCGAAAGATTTACTGCCCTATGTGCCGGAGGGCGCCGTGGGCAGTTCCAATTGGGGCCCGCGGATGACGGGGTTTCTTCAGAAACTCGAAGATCCGAACTTCCACGCCCACTTCCGCTGGAAAGACGTGGATGAGAGCATCGGCGAGACGGAAGAAGAATAGGCCATGGATCAGACCTCGGCGATGAGTTCGATCTCGACCTTGGCGCCCCTTGGCAGCGCGGCGACCTGCACGGTGCTGCGCGCGGGCTTCGCACCGGCAAGGTGTTCTCCATACACGGTATTGAAGGCGGCGAAATCCGCCAGGTCCGTTAGAAACACGGTGGTCTTCAGCACCCTTGTCCAGGATGTGTCCGCGGCGGCCAGCACCGCATCCAGATTCTGCAGGACACGCCGGGCCTGGTCCTCGATGGGGCCCGTCACCATCTCCATGGATTCAGGGATGAGCGGGATCTGGCCGGCGCTGAAAAGGAACCCGCCCGAGATCTGCCCTTGGCTGTAGGGTCCGATGGCGGAAGGGGCGGTGGGTGTCGAGATGGTCTGCATGTGGGTCTCCCAGTGGAGTGTCTATGAAAATTATGGTTCGCGTGGCCGGGAAATAAAAACACTCGCAGAAGTTCTCAGAAGGAGATGGGGTACGCAGAGGGTTCGTTTGCACGCCTTGTTTTTTTGCGATCCTCCGGCATCTCTGCGAACCTCTGCGATTGTAGTTCTGGCTCAACCCTTCCGGCGCCGCTTCTTCGCCCGCCAGGGCCTTGCGGGCGTTGCGCTAAGGGAGGTTGGGCTGTCGAAAGGGCTGGCCACGGTATCTTCATGCGCCTGATCCTCCAGCTCCGTGGTGCCTTCTTCGATCTGCTTTTGCGTCCATTGGGCCGTGCGGTGCAGCAAGGCGGCCAGGCACAGGCTCGCTTCGATGCGGGCGTGGGGCAGCGGCCCGAGCTGTGAGAAAACATCCGGATCCGGTGGAATGGAGCGGGGAATGACGATGTGGGGCAATTCGGCCGGCAGCGCATCGTAAACCTCGGGCGCCACGCGCCGCCAAGGATCCGGCGAGGCTTCGCGCTGGCTCAGCATTCCCGAGACCGAGGTTTCCTTCTTGGGCCTGCCCCGCTTCTTGGGTGCCGCAGGCGTTGCCTGGTCGACCTGGGACTGCAGGGCCTCGAGCACATCGGTCCGGGTCTTGCCGCGCAAATCAAAGAGCAGCCAGGGGTCCCGGTCCAGGGCCTCGGCCATGACGTAGCACACCGCGGCGACATGCTTGCAGGGATTGGCCCAATCCGGGCAATCGCAATGGGTCTGGAGTTCCTTGGGCACCCGCGGGTAAAGGCTGGCGCCTGATTCACGGAAAGTCTCATCCAACCCCTGGGGCATTTCCCCCGCCAGCAGCGACGCGACGAACCGGCTCTCCTGGCTGAGCCGCTGAAAGGCGCGCTCCCATTGGCTTTGCGCAAGGGCGGGAAGCCCGAGGGTCACGGTGTAGGTTTTGCGGCCATGGACGCGGGCTTCGATCAGGCCCGGGCTCACAGTGAAGTGGGACACGGCGCCTTCTTCGGCGTATTTCAAGCCCCGGGGGAGGCGGTTCTCATAATCGTCACTGAGCTGTTCCAAACCCTTGATCCAGAGCCGCCCCCACCAGGTGGTCCCGAAACGATTCGCGGGATGCATCATGAGATCACCCCATTGCGCTTGGTGGAAATGCGCGGAGCCTTGGCGGCGCGAGGTTTTGCGGGCCTGGTGGCTTTGGGGACTTTGGTGGCCTTGGTGGATTCCGGCCCAGCGGACAGAACCGGCGCCATCGGCGTCTTCGGGTGGTCGAGAATGATGACTTCCTCGCCATCTTCGTCATCTTCGCCATCTTCGCTTTCCTGCTCAGCTTCCAGGGCCATCTCATCCGGTTCCGGAACCGGCTTTTCAATCTGCTCGTGGAAGGGCTCAACCAGGGGCTCCGGCACTGATTCAGCGGCTATCTTGCGCACGAGGTCCTTCGCGTCAAAGCCACTGGCATGGCCGTTGCCATTGCCTTCGGCTTCCATGATTTCAACATTGGGATCGAGGCTGACCAGGCGGCGCAGGGCATCATCATCCAGCTCCGTGAGCCAGCCTTCGCCACTGCCCACCACGCGGTCCGCGAGATCGCGCTTGCTTTCCAGCATCGCGTCAATTTTTTCTTCCAGGGTGCCCATGGTCACCAGCTTGTGGACCTGGACGTTGCGCGTCTGGCCGATGCGGTAGGTGCGGTCCGTGGCCTGATCCTCCACGGCCGGGTTCCACCAGCGGTCGAAATGGAACACATGCGTGGCCGCGGTAAGGTTCAGGCCCACGCCACCGGCCTTGAGCGATAGCAGGAACACCGGCGGCGCCGTTGGATCTTCCTGGAAGGTGCGCACCAGTTCATCCCGTTCGTGGCGGCTGGTGCCGCCGTGGAGGAAGGGCGGCTCGAAGCCCAGCACATCCTGGAGATGGATCTGCAGGCGGTCGCCCATCTCCTTGAATTGCGTGAACACGATGGCCTTGTCGCCGCTCTCGATGACTTCCTCAAGCATTTCCGTCAGGCGGTCCAGCTTGCCGCTGCGGGCCTTGTACGGTCCTTGGGCCTTGAGGAACTGCGAGGGATGGTTGCAGATCTGCTTCAGGTGAGTGAGCAGGGCGAGGATGCGGCCGCGGCGCTCGATGCCGCTCTTGGCGGCATCCAGATCCAGCTCCATCTGCTCCACGCGGGCCTGGTAGAGCAGGGCCTGCTCCTTGGTGAGCTGCGTATAGACCTTCATCTCCTGCTTGTCCGGCAGATCCTGGATGATGGTGCGGTCTGTTTTCAGGCGGCGCAGGATGAAGGGCGCGATGCGGGCCCGCAGATTCGTGGCGGCTTCGGGATCGCGGTATTTTTCGATGGGGGTGGCGAAGAGATCCTTGAAGCTCGATTCGCTGCCCAAGTAGCCGGGCAAGGTGAACGCCAGGATGGACCAGAGTTCGGAAAGCCGGTTCTCGATGGGCGTGCCCGTGAGCGCCAGTCGGCAGTGCCCCCGCAGTTTCCGGATGGCCTTGGCCTGGGCGCTGCCCGCGTTCTTGATGGCCTGGGCCTCATCCACCACCACGATGCCCCAGGTGCGCGGCGCGAAGACATCTTCTTCCCGCCTCGCCACGCCGTAGGTGGTCAGCACGACAGTGTGCGGTTTGAAGGTTTTCGGCAGTTCGTCCCGGTTGTTGCCGTGGTGCACGAAGACCGGCAGCGTGGGCCCGAAGCGCTCAAGTTCCCGTTCCCAGTTGCCCAGCAGGGAAGTGGGGCAGACCAGCAACGTCGGCAATCCGATTTTCGGATTCTGGTGCTGGCGGTGCAGCAGCAGGGCGATCATCTGGATCGTCTTGCCGAGGCCCATATCATCCGCAAGGATGCCGCCGAGGCCCAGTCGCGAGAGCCCGTCCAGCCAGGCCAAGCCACGCACCTGGTAGGGCCGGAGCTCGCCGTGGAAACTTTCCGGCTGGCGGATGGGCTGGTCCGGCAGCACTTTCAGTTCGTTGAGGGCCGCGCCGAAATCGCCGGCCACTTCCACTTCGATGGCTTCGCTGATGCCCTTGATGTGCGCGGTGCCCGTGAGCGCGGCGGCCAGCGCTTCGCCGCGGGTCATGCGCTCGAAGCCCGTGCCCCGGCTGGCCTGGATGACGGTGGTGATCTGCTTGAGCGTTTCCGGATCGAGCGCGACCCACTTGCCCTTCCAGGCCACCAACGGATGTTTCAGGCTCGCCATCTGCGCGAAGTCTTCGATGCTGAGCGCATCGTTGCCCAGCATCAGGGACCAGTCGGCGCTCACCGCCGTGTCGAGCCCAGGAGGTGCGTTCACATCCCCCGTTTCGCCCGGTCCGGTCTCGGTCATATCCCGCGCGCCCAGTCGCACCTTCGCGCGCAGGCGCCGCGCGCCGCCGAATTCGGCCAACGCTTCGGGAATCTGCACCAGGAAGCCCGCTTCCTTGAGCTGCTTGGCCCCTTTGGTCAAGAAGAGCCAGGCCTCGGTGGGCAACAATTTGAGATCGGCCGGACGCTGGCCCGCGAGGGTGCCCTGGAGCGGCGGGAAGAACGGCACCGCCCGCGCCAGCCCGCGCAACAGCACCTGGCGGGCCTGCAACACTTCCGGTTCCGCGGAAAGGGCAGCGTCCCAAAGGCGGTCGGCGCTCAAGGCATGGCCGTCAGACGTTTCCAGGCCGATCTTCAGTGTCCAGCCTTCTTCGGAAAGGCGATCCGCTTCCTGGATGGCTTCCTGCTTCGGTACCGGCGGGGCTTCAAGCTGCAGGCTGGGCCGGATCCATTGGGTCTGCGCGCTCTCGCCCCATTGGGCCAGTTGCTCGCCGATGGTGCGCTCGGTGACACCCGTTGTCGGAAATTCGTTCATGGGGTGGGAGAGCGACACCATGAGCCGTTCATCCCAGGGCAGGCGGTCCCGCTTGTGGCCGCGCAGCCGGTGGATCAGGCCGAGCCGGGGATCTTCGCCGGGGCGCAAGGTGCCCGCCACGAAACGCACCAGGAAATCCGCGCCGTCCTCCAAAAAGGAGCGCAGCACATCTTCCGGGCTCGGCGGCATGGCCAGATCGTCGTCCACTTCGAAGGAATCCAGGAACCCGAGCTGCAGGCCCTTGGTGAACACCCATTCATCGCCTTCAGGGAAAGCCAAAGCCGAAGCAGGCATGGCCTTCACCAGGGCATCGAAGGCTTCGCGGTCCGCAGGGCTGGTGAAACTCGTGCCCCAATGGGCGCGCCAGGGCTGGGATTCGGTATCGAGGGTGGGCAGGATGGCGCCGCGGATGATGAGGGATTGCAGCAACCGCAAAGCCGTCACCCAGAAAGCCAGGCTTCCGCCCAACAACTCGGGATCCGGCGGCAGCGAGGACAGCCACGGATAGGCCCGCTGCCATCGGAGCGGCACCGTGTGCAATTCCATGATCGAGGTGTCCGGCAGAAAAAGCTGGGCCTTGGCGGGCGTGAGCCTTTCCTTTCCTTGAAGATTTCCCGGCAGGGAGCGCAGCGTCCTCAACCAGTCGGCCTGGTCCGCTTCCCTGGGCAAGCAGATCAGGAAGCCGCGGTCCGCCGGACGGTACTGGAGGATCGGGCTCATGCGCGCCGCCGGTGCTTAGAGGCTGTGGGCCGTGGGCTGTGGGCTATGGGCGACGGGTTGTAGGCTATAGGCTGTAGTTGGAGTTTTTCATGAAAATAGGATTCGCTTCGGACCACGCCGGCTTTGAACTCAAGGAACGGCTGAAGGCGTGGGCCCTGGCCAACGGACACGAAGTCCTGGACTACGGGACAGATGGTCTTGCGTCCGTGGACTACCCGGACTTTGCGCATCGCGCTGCGGAAAAACGTCATGAGTGGGAACGCCTCGTTTTGGTGTGCGGTTCCGGAATCGGTATCAGCATCGCGGCCAATCGCCACGTGGGTGTCCGCTGCGCGCTGGTGACTTCCCCCGAGCACGCCGCGCTGGCCAGGCAGCACAATGACGCGAACGCCATCGCTTTTGGCCAGCGGCTAACGGATCCGCTGAAGGCAGAATATTACCTTAAAACCTTTTTGGAAACTTCTTTTGAAGGCGGAAGGCATCAAAAAAGGGTGGAGAAGATCGAAATTTAGTCATTCTGAAGTTTTTCTTAAAGGCATTCATGCGACTTCTCGATCAGCTCCGCCCCCTTTCTTTCGAACTGGGCACCCAGGTTCATGCGGATGGCTCTTGCCTGATAAAGCTGGGCAATACCCATGTGCTTTGCTCCGCCAGCCTGGAGGAAAAGGTTCCGGGCTGGATGAAGGGCAAGGGCGCCGGGTGGATCACGGCGGAGTATGGGATGCTGCCGCGCTCGACGCATACGCGCACGGACCGCGAGGCGGCCCGGGGCAAGCAGCAGGGCCGCACGGTGGAGATCCAGCGCCTCATCGGCCGGTCGCTTAGGCAAGCCGTGGATCTGAAAATCCTGGGCGAGCGCCAGATCACGCTGGATTGCGACGTGCTCAATGCCGATGGCGGAACCCGCTGCGCGGCCATCACCGGCGCCTGGGTGGCTCTTGCGATCGCGTTGGGGAAAGCCGGGCTGAACGCGGCCCTGATCCGCCAGATTGCAGCGGTGAGCGTTGGCATTGTGGAAAGCGGCGATGGGCGCCGAGGCCAGGCCCTGGATCTGGAATACGAAGAGGATCATCTCGCCGCCGTGGACTGCAACCTGGTGGCGGCGCGACGGATGGCAAGCCCCGACCTGGAGCTGGTGGAATTCCATAGCACGGGCGAAAGCCGCAGCTTCACCAAGCTGGAAGCCTCGGGCTTGCTGGATCTGGGCCTTGCGGGTTGCCAGCAGCTCATGGCCGCGCAATCGGGAATGCTCGTATGAAGCTCGCCGCGCTTCTAGCTTTTCTCTCCCTTTCCTTGGCCGCCCAGGATAAGGCAGCAGACGAAATCACCGTCAATCCCAACCGCCCCAGTTTCGCCAATCCGGCCACCACGACCATGCCCGGCGTGGCGGAGCTGGAATTCGGCCTGCAGCGAACCCTGTTCCCGGATTCCAGCCGCAGCGATTTCCAAGCCACGCTGCTGAAGCTGGGAATCACCGAGGACTTCGAACTGCGCATCGGGTGGAACGGCATCGCGCGCAACACGGACCCAAGCGGC
>JANXQX010000269.1 GCA_025353305.1 Holophagaceae bacterium | reverse complement strand
TGATTCTCTACCGTTACCGTCCGCCGGATCTCAGGGTCATCCTGCTACGGGTTTTGGACACCGTTTGGACACAAGGTGCTTTTGGATGCCGCCTAATGCCGGTTTAAAACAAGAACACCCTCGATTTCTCTAGGATGTTTTCTGGTAGGGCTAACGGGATTTGAACCCGTGTTACCGCCATGAAAGGGGGGTAACACGGGCTTTTTTAGCCCTTCTATAAAGGCATCAAAAGACCATTCAAAATAGTATTTAAGAGAATCACCCATTCTGCCGTAGAGTGAAAAGTCGGGGCTCGTGGGAGCGTTTTGGGAGCGTTTTTGGGAGCGTTTTTCGAAGTTCAAAACACAGGTTTAAATCATGACTATCGGGCGACCCAAGAAATCCGGACTTGAATCGGCGAAGGCGCGCAAGGCGTTCGAGCTGCGCAGTGCTCCCTACTGGATTCCGATTGGGGAAAGGCAGCAGCTTGGCTATCGAAAGGGGGCCAAAGAAGGCTATTGGCTCGTCCGCTTCACGAGTAAGGCCCCCCGGAAGAAGGTGCAGGAGTCGCTTGGCGTAGCCGATGACCTGCGCGAAGCCGATGGCAAGGATGTCCTCACGTTCTACCAGGCGAGCGATCTGGCTAAGGCCTGGTGCAAACGCATGGAGGAAGCCGCCGAACCGGCGGTCGCTCCCCCGTCCAATCGGAACACCATCACCGTGTCCCAGGCCATGGAAGCCTATCTGGAATACTTGTATGCCGAACGGAAGAGCGGCGAGAAGACTGAGCAGGCGGCCTGGGCCTACATCTTTAAACATCCGATTGCGTTGCGCCCGGTTGTGGAATTGACCGCCGATGAGATCAACAAATTAAGGCAGGGCATTGTCGACATGCCACGCGGTTCCAGGCTCAAACCAGGTCGACTGCCCGTGAAGGATCGGCCCAGGAGGAAGAACAAGGATGGGACGGAGCCTGAGATTAAGAAGGGGAAATGGGAATTAGCTGCAGAGGGGATGGACCCAAAGGAGCTGGAGGCGAAGCAACTCAAGCAGCGGAAAAGCACGTCCAACCGAGTTCTCTCCGACCTCAAGGCTGCACTGAACAAGCTTGTCGAGAAGGATCCCTTGATCGACGATCGCCAGTGGCGAGCCGTCAAACCCTTCGAAAAGGTCGATGGGAAGCGGGAGGAATACCTTGAAGTAGCCGACCAGCGAAAGCTGATCGATGCCTGCCCACCGGGATTTCGCGAACTGGTGACGGGGGCGCTCTACACTGGGGCCCGTTACGGCGAACTCCGGGTTCTGAAAGTCAGAAATGTCTTTCTTCACTCGAACACGATCAAGTTGGATGATTCAAAGACCTATGAAGCGCGAGATATTCCGCTGACTGCCGAAGCAACCAGCTTCTTCGCGAAGCTGATCGAAGGCCGCCGCAAGACGCAATACGTCTTCCTGAAATCGAACGGAGAGCCTTGGGGCAAGTCCCATACTTTCCGTCCACTGCGGGCAGCGTGTGATGCGGCTGGGGTGACCCCTTTGGCCTTTCATGAACTCCGGCATACCTATGCCAGTCACCTCGTCATGGCTGGGATTGAGCTGGTGGCTCTCGCCAAGATCCTTGGCCATAAGGACACGCGCATGGTGCAGGAGCACTATGGCCACCTCCGACAGGGATGGGTGCACGAGCAACTTGAGAAACACGCACTACCGCTCTTCCCAGGGGAGGAGGAAACGACCCGCGTTGTCGAAACCCGGCCCGTCGCTGAGACCTCGAAGCCCGCTCAGGCGGAACGCCGCCGAGTCAAGGTGTACACCAAGTCAGGCAATGTCGCGATCAGGTGGAGTGATGAGCCGCCCCTGCCAGATGAGGGCGAAGCCTGATCCGGGAGCCTTCGATGCTCAACAAGGAAAAGATTACGCGCGAGGAGCTGTACGAGGCCGTCTGGTCTGAACCCATTCATCAACTGTCCAAGGCGCTCGGGATCTCTGATGTCGGTCTGGCCAAGGTCTGCCGAAAACTAAATGTGCCAGTGCCCGGCCGGGGCTACTGGGCCAAGAGCCGCGCCACGCGAAAGCTGCTGCGGGCTTCGTTACCGGATTTGGAAGTCGGGCAGCCGACCGAACACCGAATCACCCAGGCCCATTGTGGCGAGGCGGAACGATGGACTCGGGAGACCATCCAGCGTCTGGCGGGAGAGGGCGTCGCTGTCCCCACGCTTGGCCCGACCACGTTAGATCCGGAATTGCATCCGATCCTGACCCAGTACCGGGGAATGCTGGAACAGGCTGGCTTGAATGCCTTGAGGCTGCGGGCCACTCAGCCATGTCTGGCCATCAACGTCTCGTCATCGCTTCTGGAGCGGGCCCTCAAGATCTTTCAGGATCTGTTCAGTGCATTTGAGCGGCAGGGGTATCAATTTGAGGTGCTGCCTCCGGACAACGGGCAATCTTCCTACGGGTATCGCGCGGCCAAGCTCAGCCGGACCGTGGTGAAGATTCTAGGTGTAAATGTCGCCTTCGAATTGGGCGAGGACTACAACACGGTACGTGTTCCAATCCCGCCAGCACCCAGAAATCGGAGACCGATGGCGTATGAAGAGTCGCCGGCGCCGGAGTACTGGAACGAGGGCACTGGGCAACTGAAGCTCACCATCACCGAGCCCTATGCACGAGGCATTCGGGTCAGCTGGAAGGATGGGATACGGATTCGGATCGAAGACCACTTGGATGCCATCATGCTTTCAGCCGTCGCCTTGGCTGAGCGTGCACATCGCGACCGATTGGAACAGGATCGCCTGCAGAAGAATGCCCAGGAAGCCAGGGCGCTGGCTGCTGCCAAAGTTGCGGAGGAGGAGAAGCTCGCGCAGCACCTTTTCGACTTGGACAGTCGGATCCGGGACTGTCAGCAAGCCGAGCAGATCCGGGCATTTCTGCAGAAGGCAAGGCTTCGGCGTGCAGGAAGCGCGGAACAGGCTATGCCCAATGCTGAGTTCAAGGCCTGGTTCGATTGGGCGGAGTCCCTGGCTGATGCATTGGAGTCAGATGCTCTGGGCACGCTCATGGATTTCAGGAAGCCACCCGAATCGAACCCGTCGGCGCTCCAGGGCCGCGACCCCGATGATGTGGAAACACGTCTTCACCATCAGGCGGATCTATGGCAGCGGCGTTACATCTTTGGGAGACGGTAGTGATGCACTGGTCGCCGGGACCGGGGCGGCATGTTGTCCAGGGGGTTCGGCCTTGGCCCATCTCTTTCGGGGGTTCTTCACGGCTCGCCCTTCGAAAAGCTGTGGATTCCTGTGAAGCGGCGTTTTCGAAATTTTATCTGTTATAAGTTGTTATTATTAAGCACTTTAAAGTTTGCGGGTGACCAAGAGTGGTTTGTAACGAAATGCTAGTTTGAAATTTAATAAGCCTTGACAATTATTAGAAAGGATACAGAATTAT
Organism: Holophagaceae bacterium; assembly: GCA_025353305.1. The sequence continues at coordinate 3,097 of JANXQX010000269.1, read as the reverse complement.
GCAATAGAAAATATTTACATGCGGTGACGAATATGGAAAGCGTTAACAAAACTGATTACACTAAAAGAATATCCGAAAAACTGCGATCTTTGCGGAAGGCCCGAGGCTTCACTCAGGCCGACCTGGCCCTTCGGCTTGGGCTGGGGCAGGGGAGTTACTCCCGGATCGAAAACGGGGCGTCCTCCCTTTCAGCCGAGCAGTTCCTGGAGGTACTTCGAATCTTCAATGTCTCCGCCACCGAGTTCCAACCTTCGGTAGAGCCCGGCGGCGATGTTCAGAACGCACTCATTCGATTCGGAGCCACGCATTTGCTCGGAGATCCCTCCCGGTTGCCGAACGACAAGATCGCCACGGCCGAGGACGTATTCCGCGAAGTTCTATCTGACGGCAGCCAAGCCCGCCATCTGGCGGCATTGGGGCCGGTCTTCGTGAAAAATCACAAGGAGATCCGGCTGAGAAAACTCTGGTCCTCGTTCACGAACGCCGGCCTGGAGGCTCGGCTCGGCTGGACCCTGGAGAACATTCGCGAAGCTGTGCGCCAGGAATTGCAGCGCAACAGTTTTCGACGGAAGGGCAACCAGTTCAGGGCTGCAGAGCGTGAACTCGAAACCTTCCTGAGCTGGGTCGAACCCAAACGAGAGACCGTCGCCTCGGAGAGCGGAGATGATCTACTTGGCCTTCAGAGCATCGGGTCGAAGTCTAGAAGGGAGCTCCGGTCCTCTGCCTCGTCTTGCTCTCTACGCTGGGGCATTCTGACCCGATTGACCCCTGCCGATTTTCTCGAAGCCCTGAAGGCCTCCGATGACGCCAATTGACGCCTTTCTCACTGAATTGGACCGTAGCTGGGACGGTGATGATCGGGTCACCCTTCGGGTGATAGGGTCGGTGGCCCTCATGCTTCAAGCCCCCTATGTCCGCGCGACCAAGGACTACGACGTGCTGGAGGTGTCAGAACTCAGTCCTGAAACTCGGGAGCGCCTTCAGCTTCTTGGTGGGAAGGGGACTGAGCTGGCGGAGCGTCACCAGGTCTACCTGGATGTGGTCCCGGCGGGCCTGCCATTCCTCCCACGACCACCGCTCTTTCACCCCATTCCTGAAGCGAGCGCCAAGCTGCAGCACTTCAGCATCGAAGTGCTGTGTGTGGCGGATGTGTGCGTTTCGAAACTGAAGCGTTTCAGTGCGAGCGACCAGGGGGACATCGAGGCCATGGCGGACTGTGGTGTGCTGGACCCTGATGAATTTCTGGATCGATTCCGAAACGCGATCGATGCGAACAGCATGAGTGCAGTCGCAGAGGACTACCCAAAGATTCTCGAGCGATTCCATGCAGTCCAGCGAGACTGGCTCTACGTGGACGAGACCGAAATCGACTTGCCCGATTGGTCGTGAAGAGACCCCTTGAGTGAGGGTTGGACGTTCTCCCCGGAAGTCAGCTCGTTCACTGTGTAACCTACAAAATACCCGGTCTGGTTATCGGGGAGGACGTCAGACGTCGGTAACCAAGTCCTCATTGATGGCAATGAGGCGGAAGGATCCACTCGAGGGATCGTGATGAGTTAGAGGTCCATAAGGGGCCTAAAAAGACTTAATAAGTCATTAAATATTATTAAAGGGCTTAAATCAGCCTGTGTTGACATGAAATCCAAAAAGACTATATTCCATTCATGGGCTGAATTCGGCTGGTTGTGTGGTCAATATGTCTCAAATCGGCAGAAAGGCGCTTTTTATGGCATTTCAATTTATGACCCCTGAAGAGCTCGCCGGTGAGGTGGGCTCCCGCCTCCGAGCCTTGCGGATCGATCGACGGATCGAGCAAGCAGATCTCGCTCAGCGCGCAGGGATCTCCATCAAAGCCCTGCGATCCCTGGAGCAGGGACAGGGCTCCACACTTGAGACCTTCCTGCGGGCTCTCAAGGGGCTTGAGGCCCTCGACGGCCTGGAGGCGCTGGCACCTCGGCCCACCATCAACCCCCTCGCCCTGGTGGATCACCGCCGAGCCCCGCGCCGGGTACGGCGCTCGAAGGATTCGAAGTGAGCACCAAGGCGATCGAGGTCTTCATCTGGGGGCAGAGCGTCGGTGCCGTTGCGCCGGATCCGCGCCTTGGTACCTATGTCTTTGCCTATCGCCCGGCCTGGATGAAACAGGGCATCGAACTGGCTCCCCGCATGATGCCCCTCGCGGCAGGCGCGGCGCCTCGCGTCTTCCCGAACCTGCCTGAGGCCACCTTCCATGGCCTGCCGGGTCTGCTCGCGGATGCCCTGCCAGACGATTTCGGAAATGCCCTGATCGACGCGTGGATGCAGGCCCAGGGCCGCACCCGTGAGTCCATCACCGTCCTAGATCGCCTCGCCTACATGGGTAAGCGGGGCATGGGTGCGCTGACCTTCCGACCAGCCCTCGGAAGCCATCGGGAGAGTGCCGCCGCCCTCGACATGAAACGCCTGGTGGAGCAGGCGCGTCTCGCGGTACACGGCGCTCTGTCCAGCGATCGGATGGCGGAAGCCGCCCTCGCGCAGATCATCCGGGTCGGCACATCTGCGGGCGGGGCTCGCGCCAAGGCCGTGGTCGCCTGGAATCCCACCACGGACGAGATCCGCAGCGGGCAGTTTGATGTGGAGCCCGGCTTCGAGCACTGGCTGCTCAAGTTTGATGGGATGGGGAAGGACCACGCCCTCGGGACACCCGGAGGGTATGGGCGGATCGAGTACGCGTACCACCTCATGGCCAAGGCGGCGGGCATTCGGATGGCTCCCTGTCGCCTCTTGCTCGAAGGGGGTCGCGCCCACTTCATGACCCAGCGCTTCGACCGCGACGGCAACGAGCGGCATCACGTGCAGACCCTCTGCGCCATGGAGCACCTCGACTTCAAGCAGAAGGCCACCCATGCCTATGCGCAGGCCTTCATGACGCTGGCGCAATTGAAGGTGGGGCAGGACGGCACCGACGAGTTGTTTCGGCGCATGGCGTTCAACGTCATGGCTCGGAACTGCGACGACAACGTGAAGAACCTGTCGTTCATCCTGAAGCGCGGCGGTTCCTGGGATCTCGCCCCGGCCTACGATGAGTCCTATGCCTACATGCCCGGCGGCGAGTGGA
>JANXQX010000196.1 GCA_025353305.1 Holophagaceae bacterium | reverse complement strand
CGGATAGAGCTTCCCTGCCAAGACAGCTGGGTACCTGCGCCCGGCGATGTCGGGAATCTGGGTCGCCGTGAAAGCCACCACCTGATAGGCGGGGTTGTCGCGGTAGACAGTGTTGAAGTTGTGGAAGTCGCGGCCAGCGGCTCCCAGGATGATGACCCGTCGCGGTGTCTGAGACATAACGTTCCCCATGCTTCCGGAGGTTACCGACACGCGCGATGGTGGCAGTCCTGGCACGCTCCAGACCCAACCATGGTAGCCCAAAAGCCCCCTCAATCCAGGCGGGAAGTGGCAACTGTCACAGGGCCTGCGAGACTTCGGGACGCCACTGGTTCAGCCCCAGCAGCGCAGCCCCTATGCTAGGCTCTGAGGTTAGGGGCCGTGTCAAAATAGCCTGTGCAGTCAAGGTTATTTTGCTACGGCCCCTCCAGCTATCAGGCGCAGTGCGCCTTCCTGCTCACATTCGTTCTCAGAGCTGGAGCCTCTATGTCGGGGCGCCATTGAACTGACTACTTTATTTTGCAACAACGACCTACCCTGAAAGCGCCTGCGGCCAATGCAACCCATCCGACTCTCGGTTTTTTCTGAAATCCAACGGCTCCGGCAAGTGGTGGTCCACCGCCCTGGTCCCGAAGTGGATCTTATGGTTCCGGCCATGATGGAAAAGCTGCTCTTCGATGACATTTTGTTCGGCGACCATGCCCGCGAGGAGCACGACCAGTTCCGCCGGGTGCTGGCCCGGGTGGCGGACGAGGTGCTGGATGTGCAGGATCTTTTCCAGGAGGCCCTGGCAGAGGAGACGGTGAAATTGGCCTTCATCGAGGATCTGCATCGCCTGGTGGATCTGCCAGAGGACACCTGCACCATGCTGCGGGACTTCACCGCAAATGAACTCGGCGCGAGCGTGATCTCGGGCATCCCCTGGCCGGACATGGCCCACCACATGCACTGGATGCGCGAGTTCGAGTACCGTCTGCGCCCCATCCCAAACCTGCTGTTCATGCGGGACCCCGCCTCCGTGGTGGGCGATGGCTACAGCGTCAACGCCATGGCCACCATCGCCCGGGAACGCGAGCCCTTGATCCTCAGTTATATTTTCAGGCACCATCCACGGTTGAGGCATCTCACGGACCACGACAAATGGTTCGACCAGGTGACCCCCCTCCTGCGTGGGGAAATCAAGATGCCCATGAGCCTTGAGGGTGGGGACATCCTGGTGCTTTCGGACAAAGTGCTGGCGGTGGGTTGTTCCGAGCGCAGTTCCACGGATGCCATCCACCATCTCGCCGAGAGCTTGCGGGCCCACCACCAGGCTGCCGGGAACAGTTTCGAGCACCTTCTGATGGTGCTCATGCCTAATAAGCGCAGCGCCATGCACCTGGACACGATCTTCACCCACATCAACCACGGCGAATGCCTGATCTATCCGCCCTACTTCACCGACGGGTCCCGTGAGTTGCTGAACGTCGTCAATATCGATCTGCGCCATGAAGAACTGCGGTTCACCATGCGGCCGAACCTACTTGCCGCGCTGAACGAAGTTGGCATTGAACTGCAGCCCATCTACTGCGGCGGCAACGACTACATCATGCAGCAACGGGAGCAATGGACCGATGGCGCCAATGCCTTCGCCCTTGCGCCTGGCGTCATCGTCAGCTACAGCCGCAACATGGCCACCGCCGAACAGCTTTCCAACAACGGTTACAGCGTGCTGAATACCGAGGAACTGCTCGCGGCCCCTGACATCAACCTGCTGGATGGAAAGAAATACCTGATCCTTCTGAAAAGCGGCGAACTCAGCCGCGCACGAGGGGGCCCGCGCTGCATGACAATGCCGCTCGCCCGCGTCTAGGTTTTATTGCTCCGGCCCGGGCAGGCTTCCTTGACACGATTTTCCAGGATAGACTTACTTCAACGCGCCTCGGCCCCCCGAGGCGCCCTTTTTTATGCCGAACCTATCCCGACCAACCTTCCGCCACCGCGTCGAGTTCCGGCTCTTCAGGGCCTTTGACCGCCTGCTCTCGGCTTTCCCGAGATCAACGGTGCAAGCGATGGGACAGGGGGCGGGAATCCTGGCGTTTCATTTGGACCGGCGGCACCGTAACCTGGCCTTGGAAAACATCAGCGCTTCAAATCTGGGCATAACGGAAAAACAGGCCCATGTGGTGGCCCGTGAATCCTTCCGCCATTTCGGGGAGCTGCTTTTTACAAGCATTCCATTGATGCACGCAGAGCCATCGGAGTTGGATGGGCTGGTGAACGTGGAGGGGCTCGAGCACTTTGATGCCGCGGCCGCTGAAGGAAAAGGCTTCATCCAGCTTACGGGGCACTACGGGAACTGGGAAGCCATCGCACTGGCCCAAAGCCGCCACGGGCGAGGGTTGGCAGTCATCGCCAGAGAACTCGACAATCCGCTGCTGGAGCCAGTTCTGACGGGGCTTCGAACCCGGTTCGGGAATACCGTCATTCCGAAAGACGGCGGGGCCCGGGGTTCCCTCAAGGCTCTGAAGGCAGGTCAGGGGGTTGGTTTTCTCATGGACCAGGATGCACTGACCATGGGCGCTTTCGTGCGTTTCATGGGTCGTTGGGCTTCCACTTTTCTCACCGCCGGCTCTTTGGCCGTGAAATTTGATCTGCCAATTCTGCCTGTGTTCAGTTGGCCTGAAGCCGATGGCACCATCATGGTGCGTTTCGAGCCACCCTTCCATGCCCCGCGCTCCGGGGATCTGGATCGGGATATCTGGACGGCTACCCAAGTGATGACCCGTCGAATAGAGGATCAGGTCCGGAAAGATCCCCGATGGTGGTTCTGGATGCACAACCGTTTCAAAACCCAGCCTCGGGACGGTCACCCCGTTCCTCCCCCGGAGTGGATAGAATCGTACTCCGCCGCATTTCCACCCCAGGCCTGACGCCTTCAGATCAGCGCCATTTTGTTGGACTAAAACGAGATGCCCAAGCATGTCCTAGCTAAGCTGGAAACCGACCTGAGAAACCTCAAGCAGGCCTTGCTCGTTGATATCCCCAAGGAAATCGCCAACGCGGCCAGCCAAGGGGATCTTTCTGAAAACGCAGAATACGAGCAGGCGCTTGCGAAACGCGACATGTACCAGTCCAAAGTCGTATCCATGGAAAAACGCATCGCCGAAGTGGCCACATTGGACATCACCCGACTCCCGAAAGACCGCGTGGCCTACGGTTCCAAGGTGACCTTGCTCGATCTGGACTCCGACGCGGAGGTAACGTATCACCTGGTGTTGCCCGAGGAATTGGGCAGCAGCAAGGATCAGCTCAGCATCAACTCACCCATCGGCCTGGCCCTGGTGGGCATGGAAGAAGGTGCCGAAGTAAGGGTGCGCATTCCCGCAGGTACTAAGCGTTACGAGGTTGTGACCCTGATGACCATCCACCAGCTGGCCAATCACAAGAAGAAATAGGCCGTTATCCACCGGCTGGATTTGATCTGAAAGCAATCTGTACGAGACACGCGAAGACTTGAGTAGTAGGGTTTCATCCCGGGGGGGTCCCCATGAATAAAATCAAGAAGGACCAGCGCTGCTCCTTTTGCGGCAAGGCGGCCGCTGAGGTTGAGCAACTGCTCGCGGGGCCCGAGACCTATGGCTTCGCATTCATATGCAACGAGTGCGTGGACGCTGGCCAATTGCAGATGCGCATGAGCCGCCAGGGGCGCGCCACCGGTCGGGTCGAGACCCGCTTGGCCCGGCCCAAGGAGATCATGGGTTACCTGAACGATTACGTCATCGGCCAGGACCAAGCCAAAAAGCGCCTGGCGGTGGCGGTCTACAACCACTACAAGCGCATTCTCGTGGCCAAGCGCCCTGTCTCCGTGAAGGACGAAGTGGATCTGGCCAAGAGCAACATCCTGCTTCTTGGGCCCACCGGCACCGGAAAAACGCTGCTGGCGCAGACCCTTGCCCGGGTGCTTGATGTTCCCCTGGCCATGGCTGACGCCACCACACTGACTGAAGCCGGCTACGTCGGCGAAGATGTCGAGAACATCCTGACCAAGCTGCTTCAGGCCGCGAACTATGATGTGGACCGGGCCCAGAAGGGCATCGTGTTCATTGATGAGATCGACAAGATCGGGCGCAAGAGCGAGAACCCCAGCATCACGCGGGATGTGAGCGGCGAAGGCGTTCAGCAGGCATTGCTCAAGCTCGTGGAAGGCACCGTGGCCAACGTGCCACCGCAAGGTGGCCGCAAGCACCCGCACCAGGAATTCATCCAGCTGGACACCAGCAACATCCTGTTCATCTGCGGTGGTGCCTTCATCGGGATAGAAGACCTGATCAAGCAGCGTGTCCATGCCAAGGCAGTTGGGTTTGGCGCGGCGGTTACATCCAAAGAAGGCAGCGAAAACCTGCTGAAGCTGGTGGAGCCCGAAGACATCATCAAGTACGGCCTCATCCCGGAACTCGTCGGGCGCATGCCGGTCGTGGCGGCCCTGGATCCGCTGGACCAGGTGGCGCTCATGCGCATCCTCACAGAACCCAAGAATTCACTGACCAAGCAGTACATCCGCCTTTTCGACATGGATGACGTGGATCTCAGTTTCGAGGATGGCGCGTTGCAAGCCATCGCCGATCAGGCCATGACCCGCAAGCTCGGTGCCCGGGGCCTGCGCAGCCTGATGGAGCAGATTCTCATCGAACCCATGTACGAACTGCCCAGCGAAGAACGGGAGAACCGCGAAGCCCTGCGAATCACTCGGCAAAAAGTTGAAGAGATTCTGAAGATTCCGAGCCTTCCGATTTCAGCCGCGGGGTGAATGTGCCTTTGTCAGGCAAGCGCCTAACCTTGCCCGCCATTCCCATCCGGGACATGGTGCTTTTCCCCAACGCTCGGGTGCCCTTTGTGGTGGGCCGGCGGTCCTCGGTGAAAACCCTTGAATCTTCCATCAAGGCCGGGGACCACCTGGTCCTGCTGACCCAGAAGGATCCGAAGATCGAAGACCCGGAAACCGAGGATCTTTTCGAAATCGGCACCCTGGCCCTGGTGGAATCCCTGATCGCGTTGCCCAAGGAATACTTCAAGGTGGGCGTGAAGGGCATCGCCCGTGTCAGGTTGGAGTGCTTCATCACCGATACTGAAGCCATCCAGGCCGAAGTGACCATCCTCCAGGAGCCTCCTTCTGTCTCGCGTGAAGCGACTCTGTTGAAGCCCTTTCGCCGCAGTGTGGAAGTCTTTCTGAGCCGCAATCCGGATGCCTCCAGACTGCTCAGCATGGATCAGATCCGCGAACTACCCCTGGGCAAAGCCATCGACACCGTCGCGGCCCTGATCCCGGCGGAGGTCAAGGAGAAGCAGCCCATCCTGGAGGCCCTGGAGATCGAGCCTCGGCTGGATGCGGTGCAGAAGCTGCTTGAGATCGATGCGGCGCGGTTCAAGGTCGAGCGTGAAGTGGACGAGAAAACCCGGGCGAGGCTGGACCAGGACCACAAACAATACGTGCTCAACGAAAAGATGCGGGTCATCCAGCAGGAGTTGGGCAAGCCCGATGAGAAGAGTGAAATCAAGAAATTGCGGGAACAGATCCTTACCGCGAGCATGACCGATGAGGCCGAAAAGAAAGCGCTCGAAGAACTCGACCGCATGGAGGCCATGCCCCCCCAGAGCGCTGAAGCCACGGTCAGCCGCACCTACATCGATTGGCTCCTGGCCCTGCCCTGGAAGAAGCTGGCCGATGAGCGCCTGGATCTGGATGAAGCCGAGACCGTGTTGGATCAGGACCATTCGGGACTGGAGAAAGTGAAGGCCCGGATCCTTGAGCACCTCGCGGTCATGAGCAAATTGCGGGAGCGGCAGCCGGAAGCCAATGCCGGGGAGGAACGGCCCGAACCCCTACCCATGCGAGGTCCGATCCTTTGCCTGGTGGGTCCTCCGGGAGTCGGCAAGACCAGCCTGGCGCGCAGCATCGCCCGGGCCTTGAACCGGCCCTTCGTGCGCTTTTCGCTGGGCGGCGTGCGCGATGAGGCGGAAATCCGCGGCCACCGCCGTACCTACATCGGTTCCATGCCCGGGCGCATCGTGTCGCTGATGAAAAAAGCCGGTGTCCGCAATCCGCTCATGCTTTTGGACGAGATCGACAAGATGGGCAGCGACTATCGCGGCGACCCCAGCAGCGCGCTATTGGAAGTCCTGGATCCGGAACAGAATGCCAGCTTTCAGGATCATTACCTGGACCTTGGCTACGACCTGAGCCAGGTGCTTTTCATCGCCACCGCCAACGTGCGGCACAATATTCCCGAGCCGCTGGATGACCGCCTGGAGGTCATTGATCTCGCCGGATACACCACGCGGGAGAAGCTCGCCATCGCCAAGGGGCACCTGATTCCAAAAGCCATCGAGCGCAACGGAATGCAGGACATGGACATTGTGTTCCAGGACCTCGCCATCGAGAAACTGATCCAGGGTTACACCCGTGAAGCCGGTGTGCGGCAACTGGAACGGGAACTGGTGAGCGTGCTCCGCAAGTTGGCACGCCACAGCCTGCAGCCTGAAAAAATGAAGGAGCAGGCCGGCGATATTTTTGACCCCATCATCACGGCGGCGCGCATTCCGAAACTCCTGGGGCCCGAAAAAATCACCGAGCAGCGGCCGGATGATCAGGCCCTGCCGGGGGTGGTGAACGGCCTGGCCTGGACCCCCACCGGCGGTGATCTGCTCACCATCGAAGCCGCCGTGCTGCCAGGCAAGGGCAACCTGAAACTGACGGGCAAACTGGGCGAGGTGATGCAGGAAAGCGCCAACCTTGCCCTCAGTTTCGTGCGGGCCCGAGCTGAACGGCTCGGTCTGAAGAAAGACTTCCTGGACACCGTGGATCTCCACGTCCACGTGCCCGAAGGCGCCATTCCCAAGGATGGCCCGAGCGCCGGCATTTCCCTGGCCACCGCGCTCATTTCGGTGCTGACGGGCATTCCGGCGCGGTCGGACATCGCCATGACCGGCGAACTCACGCTTCGGGGTCGCGTCCTGCCCATCGGGGGCCTGAAGGAAAAACTGCTGGCCGCCCATCGTCTGGGCCGCAAATCCGTGCTGATCCCGGCGGAGAATGCGCGCCATCTGGAAGAGATTCCTGCCGAAGTCCGGGAACAGCTGAGCATCCATCTGGTCAGCCACATGGATGAAGTCATCCAGCTGGCGCTGCTGAGAATGCCCACACCCTTGGAGGCCACCACACCTCAACTGCAGGACGTAGCACCGAAGATACAGAACCCGGAGCCTCAAAGCCCAAGTCAAGCGCCTCCGGTGCCGCCACAGCCCCAGTGAACCTTGCGGCAAGTCCTAGCTGGTAGGCTGGATTGATGAAGAACAGCATTTTTTCCGTGTCGCGTGTGCCTGTAACTGTAATTTTGGGCCTTGGCCTTGCCAGTCTGTTGGTGGCCCAAACTCCACCCTCGCCACCGGCGAGTCCACAACCCGACACGGCCGTTCTCAAGCATCCGATGCGGAGCGCATCAAAAGCCATCGAATGGGCCGGGGCCGAAGGCCCTCTGCTGGGGGAGAGCCTTTCACGTTTCAATGCATTCATGGCGGACCGGAAATCCGATATCCGCGCTGGCGCTAAAACACCTTGGAATGAATGGCTAACAGAATTGAGTGCCTCTAAGAACAAAACTTTGAAGGTTTGGGCACTTACTCGGCTTGTGGAGGCCGGCAGTTATACCAAGTTCCCGGAATTGACGGAGGCCATGGTTCAACATGTGCGTGGAGGTACCCAGGGGGGTAGTGGATTGGTAGATTCAGTCCTGGATAAAGGTCTTCCATGGACCTTTGGCTATTCGGCTCCAACCTACTTGATCCACGAAGCGAGCCCCTTCTGGGCTTCCCTTGATGCAACCATTCGAAAGGATCCCGAGCGCACAGTAGGCGGTGGTTTCTACACCATCTGGTGCTACAACACCCGACCCAGCCAGAGGGATTTGATCGAAGAAATCGCAAGACACATCAAATCCCCTCTAACAGCAGTGAACCCTCATCCAGATCCATGGAATGATCCCAGATTCTGGATAGTGATGGATTGGGCCATCGCATGGGGAGAACAACAGGATCTGGATCGACTAGGTCAGTTGATTCCAGAGGGGCCTGCTCGTAGGGAGTACATCAAACGCACCAAGCATTTGCTCAACAATCCAGTATTTTCTAGTTGCAGGCCGCCAACGCCGCTGGACGACCGAAAATGGGATGCCGATTCACAGCTCTCACCTGCGGCTGCGCTTGGATTGGATATTCCCGGCATGGTGAATTTCAGCCAAGTGAGAGTGAAACATCAGCCACCTGTTTTCGAGTACCCGCAGGAGGCGAAGATTCGCCGTGTCATGGGGACCAACGTAGTCATGCTCAAGATTGATGCAGCCGGAATTCCCTGCCAGGCCCGCCCCGCACCTGGTCCATGGTTGGCTTTCCTGGCTCCTGCCAGCCTTGACTACGCAAAGGATTGGCGATTCGAGCCGCAAAAAGAAAATGGAGTCGCCGTGGACAGTAAATTCCTGCTCAACATCGTCTATCGACTTCATTGACTGGTAGCCTGGAAGCATGCGTTTTCTATCCAGCCACGTCATCCATTTCTTCCTTATGGGCCTCGGCATCTCTGTGGTGCTGGGGATGATCACGCCGACGACCCGCCCCGAGCGCACCCGGATGAGCATCCTCAAACATCTGGGTGGCCTGGTGGGAATCGGCCTGGTGCTGGCGTGGGTGATGTACCTGCTGCCGCGGCACCCCGTCCGTTTTTAGAGCCATGCTGGAAAGTCTGCGCATCCGGGTGGAGGCCTTTCTCCGGTCGGCTTCCAAGCGGGCAGAAGCGCTCTGGCGGGTTCTTGCGCGACGCTTCCCGCGCCTCGGCTCGGTGGGCCAATTCACCTGGGAGGTCGGCAAGAAATACAACCGGGACGACTGTTTCAGCTATGCGGCCAGCCTGTCCTTCTGGGTGATGGTCAGCCTGGTGCCCATGACCACGCTGCTGTTCAAACTTTTAGGGCTCCTGCTGGGTTCGAAGGCCCACGGGAAGGGCCTGGTGACGATGCTCTTCAACCTCATTCCCTATCTGCCCGTTGAGTTCGTGCGGGACACCATCCAGAACAGCCAGAAGATAGGAGCCATGGGTTTTTCCTGGGCCGTGCTCATGCTGGGTGGGTTCTGGTGCGTGAACCAACTCGATACCAGCCTGGCGCACGTGTTCGGCATCCGTGTCCGCAGGCAGCGCCAGACCCGGCGCTTTCATCTCATTCGCAGAGGCCTCCTCGTGGTGGGCGCGGTGCTTCTGCTGGCCATCTTCATGGCCCTGCTCACCGGCACTTTCCTGGGGAACCTTATCGGTCTGCCTAAGGCTATTCTGCTACCGGTTCTGACCCCGCTTTTGGGGCTACTGGTGGTGACGATGATCCTTCAGCATCTGCCCCGCTGCCACGTCCGTTTCCGGCATGCATTTCTGGGCGGCTTCGTGTCCACGGTGCTCTGGTGGTCCGCGAAATGGGGGTTTGCGGTCTACCTGAGCCATACCCTCACCTTCGGCATCATGTATGGCTCGTTGAGTGGCATCATCGCGGCCCTGCTTTTTCTTTACTACAGTTGTGCGATTTTTCTGCTGGGCGCCGAAATCACGGCGGCCTTCTATCGCCATGAGACAGGCGCGTTTCAGGTCCCCGCTGAACTGCGGAAACCTTAGTGGGTTCATTCCTCGTCCTTGTCTCTGCCTGCTGGGGGGATGTTGAATCCCTGAGCCCGGTATTCATTGAGCTTGTTGCGAACCGTGCGGAGCGCCACGCCTAGGAGTTGGGCGCAGCGGGTCCTGTTGCCATCCACGGCAGCCAACGTCGATAGCAACCAGTATCTTTCCAGATCAGGCAGGGCCAAGCCGAGCGGCAGGGCCACCAGAGTACCCAGGGGTGCTGTGGTGGCGGGCACTTTTGGATCTCCGAAAATGGCTTCCCTTTTTGAATCGGAGATTTCCCCACGCCGAAAAGCTGCTGGAGGGGGCTGCGGGTCGACCATGGGGCTGAATGGCCGGTCCGGCGGATCGGGTGGGATGCCGGCCAGCACGTCGGGTGGCAGCAGCCAGGCCAGATCATCTTTGATGAGGGTGGCGGCTTTGGTCAGGGCGGCGGCCCGCATCACGGCGCTTTCCAATTCCCGCGCATTGCCTGGCCATTCATGCCGGGCGAGCGCCGAAAGAAAACTGGGCGCCAAGCGGAGGGGTGGACGCGCGTTGGTCCTTGAAAAGTGTTCAACCACGTGAGTGGCCAACATCGAAATATCCTGCACCCGCTCGCGCAACGGCGGGATAAGCACGGGCACCACATCCAGGAAATAGCGGAGTTCTTCCTTGAACCTGCCTGCGGCGACTTCGGCCACCAGATCCCGGGTTGTCAGTGAAATCACGCGGATGTTCCGTGCGAGCATGCGTCCAACCCCTCGTTCCACCCGATCGCGCAACCGGTGCAATAGCCATTCCTGCTGCGCGCTGCTCAAGGCACTCACTTCGTCGAGCAGCAAGGTCCCCCCATCCGTGCGATGAAGCAACGACACGGCATCATCATTGCCATGAATGCTGCGGGCGTGGGGGCCTGACGAACCATCGGGATCACTGATGGCGGGAAATCCATCGGAAGCGGAATCCGCTCCGCAGCGCACAATCACCCATGGACCAGCCTTGTGGTTTCCAGCCAAGTGGATAAGTCTTCCCAATCGCTCTCCATCGGAGCCCTGCTCGGCCTCGACGACCACATTCGCTCGGCTTTCGGCGGCTCGCCGTGCCCGAAAAAGATTTTCAGCGTAGACCTTGTCCTGGGTGAGCAGCACCAACCCATCACCCCAGGTTTCGGCCTTGAGCTGATCGTCCCCTCGGATGGCGCGCCAGAGGGCAGCCACAAGGTTTTCTGGACTGAAGGGCTTTACGATTGAAGCAAACACCTGCGCCAGATAAGGATGCTCGATGGGGTGCCCCACCGCCGGAGGCGACAGCACATGCAGAATGGGCAAACCCGTGATGACGGAACTCAGCCGGCTGGTCAGCTGAAGACTGTCGGCAGCCATTTCCCTGCCTGGTTTCAGGGGCAGGTTCCACTTGGCGCCCATCACCACGGCATCAAAGGCTCCCGGACGGATCAGGTGCAAGGCCTCTTCCGCACTGCGTGCCTGCTCCACCACGAATCCCGCTCGCTTCAGGCTGAACGCCATGCCATCCCGAAGGCCCGGTTCCTCGTCAACCACCAACACGCGCAGAGAACTCGCCATGGCCTTCTGTCGCCCTTTCCAAAGGATTCAAAGAGTACCCGGCCATTGTCCCGGAATCGTTTGCCTTTAGGAAGTTTTTACCTGTCGCTTCAAGAACCGCTTTGGCCCAGGCTGTGTCGGGGTTTCCCCCCGGAGTGGATCGCCATGCCTACCGATGAGCAGGTATAGCTGGCGCCGACTGACGCCGAGCCTGCGGGCAGCTTCTACCCGATTCCCAAAACTCCGGCGTAAAACGCGATGCAGCAGCACCCGTTCAAGTTCATGAAGATGTGTGGCCAGATCTTCGGCCTCGGGTTCCCCCAGTTCAGCCGTAGATGCGCCTTCCAATGTTTCCGGCAATTGCCCAAGCAACTTCCAACGCACCAGACGGTTCCGGAGTCCCCGCAGATTCCCGGGACAGGGCAAGGCACCCAGGGCTCGCATCACGAGGTGCAAGGAATCCGTGATGCCTTCTTCCTCCGCGAGACTCGTCAGACAGCTCCCGATGACAGCCGGATCCTCATCCAGGCTTTCCAGTCGCAGAACCAGGCACCGGCTCGCGGTGTCGGACACAGCCTCCGCTTCCGGTGAGAGATGGGAGGCAAAAACGCCCCGGGGGTTGTCCACCAGCCAACGCTGCAACTCAGACGGATCCACTCGCTCTGCATCATCGAAACACGCCACCTGCCTGCGGTCTGCCAGGATTCGCGCCATGGTGCTCACCCCGCTGCCCAGGGCACCAAATACCCAGATCGGCTCGGGCCGAGCCACCAGGGCATCCAGGCCACTGCCCCATCTGGCGTTGCCTGGCAAGCGCTCCAGCGGAATCATGGGCTTATTTCCTTTCAGGCCCCTAGCAGACCTCGTGCATCCAGCCACGAGTATCCGGCACCAGACCGTGCTGGATATTGAGCAACGTGTCCCTCAATTTCGCCGCGATGGGTCCTGTTTCGCCACCGTTCACCAGCCAATCGCCGTGGCTGGATTTCACCCGGCCGATGGGAGTGATGACCGCCGCGGTGCCACAGGCAAAAGCTTCCGTCATGCGGCCCTCTTTCAGCGCCGCATCCCATTCATCCACGGTGATCTTGCGCTCTTCGGCACCAAGGCCCAATTCAGAAGCCAATTCAAGAATGCTGCGGCGGGTGATGCCCGGCAACAGTGTGCCCGTCAGTTCCGGTGTCACAACCACGGAGCGGCCACCTTCGTTGTAGACGAAAAAGATGTTCATGCCGCCCATCTCCTCGACATTGGTGCGATGCACCGCATCCAGCCACACCACCTGGTCACAGCCTTCGGCTTTGGCTTGTTTCTGGGCCACCAGGCTTGCTGCGTAGTTGCCGGCGCATTTCGCGAATCCGGTCCCGCCAGGCGCCGCACGCACGTATTCCTGGCTGATCCAAACCGTCACGGGTTTCACGCCACTGGAAAAGTAGGCGCCGGTAGGAGAGGCGAAGAGCACGAAGAGATATTCATGGGAAGGCTTCACGCCCAGGGCGGCATCGGTCGCGATCATCAAGGGTCTTAGGTAAAGGCTTTCTCCAATGGCCGTGGGTACCCAGGCCTTGTCTTCACGGATGAGCGCATCCGCGGCCTCCACAAATATCTCTTCGGGGAGTTGTGGCATCGCCAGCCGTTCCGCGCTGCGATTGAATCGCTGGGCGTTTGCGAAGGGGCGGAAGGTTTTCACACCTCCGTCAGGCTGGCTATAGGCCTTGAACCCCTCGAAGATCGCCTGGCCATAGTGCAGCACGGATGAGGCTGGATCCATCATCAACGGCCCGTAAGGCTGCAACAGGCCTCGCTCCCAGCCGCCTTGCTCGGTGTAACGCACCGTCACCATGTGCTCGGAAAAGACTTTCCCGAATCCGGGATTGATCATGCGAGCTTTGCGTTCCACTTCAGAAACGCGGTGCTCAGCAGGTCGGACATCAATGTAGGACAACACAGAGAGGGCCACGAGGACTCCGTTTCAAATAACCACCGACGAAAGCACCGGCAGGAGACACGAGAACCGCTGGATGGACTCTCGGGTGGGGGGTGGGTCGCATAACCTATTCAGCATGGCCGATCCCATAGAAAATTTCATGCCCCTTCGGGAAAAGAGCCGTCCGTCACAGCTCTGTAAAGAGTCCCGGCAGTCATAACTTGTTTCAGGCCACCGAAATTCCAGCGTGAAGCACGATGAGTGCTCCCCAACGGGGGCCCCAAAAACGGATGTGGTATACATCAGAGATTGTCCACGCTGGCGCCCATCGCAAAAGCGCCCCATCTTGGGAAACCAACGATGTCTCGTCTCCGATCATTCCTTATTGCCTCAAGCATTCCCCTTGTCGCCTGCACGCCGCAGTCGAGCGATCCCAAACCCACCGGCCAGGCTGCACCGATGCGCGAATCCATTGCCGGCAACCCCCTTCTTGTGGCCAGCCCGCTGCCCTTTCATGCCCCGCCCTTCGACAAGATCAAGGAGGGCGATTATCGGCCCGCCATCGAAGAGGGCATGAAGCGGCACAGGCTGGAAATCGAAATAATCGCAAACAACACCGCGGAGCCGACCTTCGACAACACTTTCGTGGCAATGGAAAGGTCTGGCGTGACGCTCGCCCGCGTGCTGCAGGCCTTTGGCGGCGTAGCAAGCGCCAACACCACTGAGGGGCTGCAAAAGCTGCAGGAGGAAGTCGCGCCAAAGCTCGCCGCACATCAGGATGCGATCCTACTGGATGGAAAACTGTTCCACCGGGTTGAAGCTTTGTATAAAAAACGCGATTCACTGAAGCTCGATCCCGAGTCGAGACGTCTGGTCGAAGTGACCTATCGCAATTTCGTGCTCGCCGGCGCCAATCTGTCCGAAAACGACAAGGCCCAGTTGAAGGACCTCAATAAAGAGGAATCAACCCTCAGCGCGCAGTTCTCGAACAAGCTGCTGGCTGCCGCCAAGGGCGGGGCACTGATTGTTGGCGAAAAAGCAAAACTGGCCGGGCTGTCCGAAGGAGATCTGGCCGCCGCCACCCAAGCCGCCAAGGACCGCAAGCTCGACGGCAAGTGGGTATTGACCCTGCAAAACACCACCCAGCAGCCCAAGCTGCAGGACTTGGGCGACCGCGCCACCCGTGAAGCGCTGTTCAAGGCCTCCTGGAACCGTGCGGAAAAGGGTGATGCCAACGACACCCGCGAGCTTATTTCGCGGCTTGCCCAGCTACGGGCCCAGCGCGCCAAACTGCTCGGATTCTCCAGCTACGCAGCCCTGAAGCTGGTGGACCAGATGGCCAAGACGCCTGAAGCCGCCATCAGCTTCATGCAGAATCTGGTCGGAGCCGCCACCGCCCGCGCGCAGACCGAGGCCAAAGATATCCAGGCCCTGATTGATGAACAGAAGGGTGGCTTCAGGCTCGAACCCTGGGACTGGACGTATTACTCCGAACAGGTGCGCAAGGCCAAGTACGATTTGGATGGGGCGCAGATCAAGCCCTACTTTGAAGTGAACACCGTGCTGCAGGATGGCGTGTTCTATGCCGCCAACCAGCTCTACGGCATCAGCTTCAAGGAACGCACGGATATCCCGGTATACCAGGCAGACGTGCGCGTGTTCGAAGTCTTCGACAAGGACGGCGGCTCCCTGGCGCTGTTCTATTTCGACCCCTTCAAGCGCGACAACAAGACCGGCGGAGCCTGGATGGATAACTTCGTCACCCAGTCGAAGCTGCTCGGTACCAAGCCGGTGATCTACAACGTCACCAATTTCACCAAGCCTGCGGCGGGCCAGCCTGCGCTGTTGTCGTTTGACGATGTGGTCACGATGTTCCATGAATTCGGCCACGGCCTGCACGGCCTGTTCGCCGACCAGCGGTATCCATCGCTCTCCGGCACCGCCACCGCGCGGGATTTCGTGGAATTCCCCTCCCAGTTCAACGAACATTGGGCAACCGAGCCAAGAATCTTCGCCCACTACGCAAAACATTTCAAAACCGGCGAACCCATGCCCCAGGCCCTTGTGGACAAGCTCAAGAAGGCCGCTACTTTCAACAAGGGCTATGGCATGACCGAGACCATCGCAGCCGCCCTGCTCGACATGAAGTGGCACAGCCTTGGGGCTCAATCCCCCAAACAGGACGCGGATCAATTCGAGGCCCAGTCACTGAAGCAGGACAGGATCGACCTGAGCTATGTCCCACCCCGCTATCGTTCCAGTTACTTCCTGCACATCTGGAGCAACGGCTATGCGGCTGGTTATTACGCCTACCTCTGGACCCAGATGTTGTCTGACGACGGATTCGAGTGGTTCAAGGAGAACGGTGGCCTCACCCGTGAAAACGGCGACCGGTTCCGCGCCAAGGTGCTTTCCCGCGGCAACACCGAGGAACTGGACAAGCTCTACCGAGACTTCCGCGGGAAGGCTCCCAGCGTGGAGCCGATGCTGATCAGCCGAGGGTTGAAGTCCGAAAAACAATAAGGACGGATCAGATTTATAGATTCAGCAGACCCGCGACTTCGAAACGAAGTTCCGGGATGCCGGTTCCTTTGGCTGCGCTGACCCAGGCCAGGTCGCCAGGCAGTATGTTCAGGATCGCCGCGACATCTTTGCGCTGCTTGAGGGCCTTGCTGGGTTTGACCTGGTCGCCCTTGGTCGCCACGATGCGGTAGGGCAGAGCCATGGACCGGAGCCAATCCAGCGTCTGAAGGTCCAGTTTGGTGGGACCGACCTCCGCATCCACCAGCACGAAGATCATGCGCAGGGTTTTCCGTCCCGTCAGGTAGCCGCTGATCATCTGCTCCCAGGTGGCGCGTTCCTTGGCGGGGCCCGTGGCGAATCCATAGCCCGGCAGGTCCACGATCCAGCGGTCCTTCCCAGTGAGAAAAACATTGATGAGCCGCGTGCGCCCGGGAGTCTTGGACACCCGCGCCAGCTGCTTGTGATTTGTCAGCGCGTTCAACAGCGAAGACTTTCCCACATTGGAGCGCCCGATGAACGCCACTTCTGCGTGGCATACGCCGAGCTGCTTCATGTCGGAAGCGGAAATCAGGAAGCGCGCATCGAAAAGGGGTTGGGCCACCATTCGACCGTAGCATAGCGAAGGGAGAATAGGGCCGCATCCGCGCAGCGGATGGCGGGGTCGCAGACCCGAGGGTCGGAGGCCCGAGCTACGGTCAGTCTTCCGATTGAAGTTCGCGGAACACCGCAGCTAGTGGATCAACGTCCAGCCGCCCTTGAGCGGCTTCCAGGGTCAGCCATTCAAGACGATCAGGGGCATCTTGAATGGAAAACCCATGCGCATCCAGGAAAACAAGTGCAGCGGCAAGGGCCGCCCTCTTGTTGCCATCCACGAAGGGATGGTTACGAACGAGATGTATCAGCAAAACCGCAGCAAGGTCTGCAAGGTCTCCACCGCTGTAAAACCAATGGTTGAGTGGCGCTTGCACGGCGGTGATCAACCCACCGGGATCCCTAACCCCAGGCAACCCTCCATAGGCCTCCAATACCGCCGCATGAAGATCCACTACTTCCTCGGGTTCTAAAAAACGTGGTTCCCGCATTATTTCGACAACCGCCGGAGCACCTCGCCATGGCGCGCGAGCACGCGATCCTTCGCCGACTCAAAGCTCCGAACCGGGGAGGAAGCCGGTGCCACCACGAGCCCATGCCCTGATGAATACACCACCACCGGCTCGTTGGCGCTCAGACCAGCAAGGTCCATCAGGGGCTTGTCGAGGATCAGGGCGTAGCTGTTGCCGACCTTGGTGAGCTTTTTCTGGAGCATGGCGACCTCATCGAACATTGTAATAACATTCTGGGTGACGCGCCAGTGGCCGCGCATAGCACTCCTCCGCACCCTTGGACCGAGATTCCGCAAGAAGCTCAGGCCTCACCACTTGATTTCGGAATCAGACCACCACCGTGCTTGCGGGTGCTGGCTGATCAAAGGCCAACCTGCCGTGATCGAGACCCAGCACGCGCTTGCGCATTTTCTGGATGAGGCTGCGGTCATGGGTGGCGACCAATACAGTTGTCCCTTGCACATTGATGCGCTCGAAAAGCGCCATGATTTCCGCCGCGAGATCGGGATCGAGGTTGCCCGTGGGCTCATCCGCCAGCAGCACCAACGGATCGTTCACCAGGGCCCGCGCGATGGCCACGCGCTGCTGCTCTCCACCTGAAAGCTGCAAAGGATAGCTGCTCAATTTATGTTGAAGGCCCACCAACTTGAGTGCGCGGAAAGTGCGCTGTTTCTGCTCGGCAAAGGGCACGCCAAGGATGCGCAGCACAAAGGAGACATTCTCGAAGATCGTCATGGTTCGGATCAGCTTGAAGTCTTGGAAGACAACACCCAGTTTGCGCCGCAGGTAGGGGATCTCCTTGGTGGGCATGGAGGCCAGCCGATGCCCTGCCACAATGATCTCGCCCGTGCTGGGCACCTGCTCCCGGAAGATCAGCTTCAGCAGAGTTGATTTGCCAGCGCCCGAAGGCCCCGTGAGGAAGATGAACTCGCCCGGATCGATGGCAAAGCTCACATCCGATAGCGCGGTGTGGATGCGATCATACTGCTTGCTGACATGGGTGAGTGTGATCATTGCCTACGATTTAACCGCGAATGCTGCGATTGCTCGCGAAAAGGAATGGGATCTTGGCTGCCACCAAAGTCCCTCAATGGGAAAGAGTAGAGGCTTCGGAGCCGGTCTCCCTTGCCCGCCATAGATACCAAGCCGTCTTGTTACGATCAAACCGGTAGTATTCCACGTTCGGGGCGTCATACACCTTAAGGGAATGCACGGGGATGGACCTGCAATCGCTCCACGCACCCAATCACCCTTGCGCTCCAGTGGAAGAACGTTTGCCCACCTGGGTTCATCGAACCTTTTATGAGGAAGCATTGCAGCCATTAGGCATTTTGATCGGTTTCCCACGTCCAGAATCTTTCCGCTTCCTTGGACAAGACTGCGGGCACATCGGATCGTTTCATCTATGGCTCCTTCGTGGGACCTGAACCTCAGATTTTCACCCTCCTTTCGATTCAGAGGCAAGATTCGGACCCAGACCCAGTCTCCAACATGCTGGTCAAACAACCGGAACGCCCCCTCCTTCTGCCCAAAGACAGAAGGGATCTTGATCTCGGAAACTCTATTGGGTCCATACCCAAATTCAGTACCGCCGTACCATCGAGACCACTGGCTGTTCCTAGGGTTGGTGGCGTGTTCAGGGAGAAATGCCCCATCCCTATCGGTGACCTGCTTGATGATCGGAGAACCGTTCTTTCCTAGAATCTGGATTCTGCCCTCTCCCACCAATTCACCAATAATCTCTGACGGTTTCGGTGCAGGCAATCTTGATTCTTGGGCATCACTAGTGGCAATGATGGCAACGCAAACAAACAGTGTCTGCATCATCCCTCCTAGATCATTGGTACGATCCGCCCATATTTCCCGCCCATTCTCGATTTTCGCGGTTCAGTCTTTTTAGAGCCGCTCCACCAGCATGGCCACTCCCTGGCCACCGCCCACGCAGAGCGCCGCGATGCCGAGCTTCTTGTTTTCGTCCTGCAGGATGTGGAGCAGCGTCACCAGAATGCGCGTGCCGCTGGCGCCTATTGGATGGCCGATGGCGATGGCGCCGCCACGCAAGTTCACCTTGGATTGATCCAGCTCCGGCAGCTCGTGGAGCACACCGAGACTTTGAGCCGCGAAGGCCTCATTCAGTTCGAAAACATCAATGTCGCCGAGCTTCACACCGGTCTTGGCCAGCAGTTTATGGATGGCGGGAACCGGCCCCAGGCCCATGGTGGCTGGATCCACGCCGGCTTGCGCAAAGCCGATGATACGGGCGATGGGCTTGAAATTTTTCGCCGCGGATTCCGAAGCAAGCACCACGGCCCCGGAACCATCATTGATGCCCGAAGCGTTGCCCGCGGTCACGGTGCCATCTTTCTTGAAGGCGGGTTTCAGCTTGGCCAATCCTTCTGCGCTTATATCCAGCTTGATGTACTCATCCTTGGAAAAGACCGTGTCCCCCTTCTTGCCTTGGATGGTCACGGAAAAAATCTCACGATCGAATTTTCCTGCCGTTTGGGCGGCGGCGGCTCTTTGCTGGCTCTGCAGGGCGAACCCATCCTGCGCTTCCCTGGTGATGCCATATTTCGAGGCGATGGCTTCGGCGGTGATGCCCATGTGGGTGTCGCCGTGGCCGCACCACAAGCCATCCTGGATCATGCTGTCGAGGAGCTGGGCATGGCCCATGCGCGAGCCCCACCGAGCGGAAGGCAGCAGATACATGGCATTGCTCATGCTCTCGGTGCCCCCGCCGATGGCGATGTCCGCGTCGCCTGCGATGATGCTTTGGGCCGCCAGGGCCACGGCCTTGAGACCGCTCCCGCAAACCTGGTTGGGTGTGTGGGCAGGTGTGCCGAAGGGAAGGCCCGCCTTCAATGCCGCCAGCCGCGCCACATTCTGGCCCGAGCCGGCCTGGAGCACGTTCCCCAGGACCACATCTCCGATCTGATCCGCCGAAACCCCTGCGCGCTTGATCGCCTCCAGGATGGCCAAACTACCCATCTCCACGGAATTTAAAGGCTTAAGGCTACCCCCGAAGGAGCCGACTGCGGAACGGGTGGCGGCAAGGATGTAGGTGGGCACGGAATTCTCCTGGTACCCACCAGTCTAATGCACCCCACCCAAAATCCAGTTCTAACCCGCTTCGGATTGATCCCGTAGACATTTCACAAGGGTCACCCCTTAGCTTTTTGCAAATGGAACAATCATGCGACTAACAACTTTGATGCCCCTTGCCACCCTCCTTGCCGCTGCCGTCCTCCAGGCCCAAAAACCGCCCGCACCGCCTACGCCTCCCAACCCGCCCGCGCCTCCGGCGGCGCCATCCTGGGCCCTGAGCGGCCCCACGCGGACCGAACAGAGGAACGAAAAACTCCAATACGGTTCCAAGCTATGGGTCAAGAATCGGAACGGCGGCATCAAGGTCACGGGTTGGGACAAGGAAGAAGTGGCGCTTACGGCGCTGATCCGGGATACCGAGCGGCGGAAAGTTGAATTGGTCCTGCAACACATCGGTGAGGATCTGGATATCGAAGCAGTTTTCCAGCAGCCCTCATGGTCCTTCGGCTTTGTCACATCGCCCCGCTGCGAGATGACCCTGAACGTGCCTCGGAAGGTGCTGGGGTTCTTTCACACGACCAATGGCAGCGTCGTGGTCTCCACTTTGGAAGGCTACGCCCGCTGCGAAACCACCAACGGTGATGTCAAGGTTCGCGACATCAAGGGTGAGGTCCTTGCGGAAAGTACCAATGGCACCATCGAAGCCATCAACCTGAAAGCCCGCATCAAGGGCGGCACCACCAACGGCAGGCTGGTGATTGAAAATGTCGAGGGTGGCATCAATCTCGAGACCACCAATGGCGGCATTTCCGCCAAGAACCTGGATGGCTGGGGCGAAGGCATCAAACTGGAAAGCACCAACGGCGGCATCGATGTCGAACTTGGCTCGGCCACGGGCGATATCAGGCTCGATAACACCAACGGTTCCCTTGAGATCAATCTTCCCGGCAGCCAGATCATCGAGAAGGAAAAGCACAGCGCACACATCAAGCGCCCGGGCAAGAACCAACGCATCGATTTGAACACTACCAATGGACACATCAGCATCAAGTAAGCCGGCAGATCCATCCTCCGCTAAGCCGTCTTTCAATAATTAGTTATTCGTTCCAACGGCAAGAACGGCATAAGCGACCGTAACGAACTAACCAGAAAAGCGCTGGTTATTTCGCAACGGTCGCTAAGCTTGGTGGGTGAGACTTTTCTGCTGGATCCTAGCCACTGCCATCGCCGCAGCACTCCCGGCCCAAGGGCCGGAAACCACCGAGCGGAGGCTTTCCAACGGCATGCGCGTGCTTGTGGTAGAGCGCCCCAGCAGCGGCATGGTCCATGCTGTGCTATTCGCGAGGGGCGGGCGCAGCGATTCAGGAGGGCTGCCGCCATCCGCCGTGGAAGTGCTCGCGCGCAGCCTTTTCGGGCGTTGCACTCCCGCTGATTTCTCCAGTAGAACCGGGGCGATCGTGCATGAGGAAGAAGCCCTTTACGAATCCATGCAGCGGGAAATGCTCCAGCGATCACGCCTCGAGCCCGGAGCTCCGCCCCCTGAGGTGGCCGCTCTGCATGCCCAGGCCATGGCACGGTTGAAAACTGAGTTCGGAGATACCACTTCGCTGGATTTCCTGGAGCAGCTTGGTGTGACAGCCCGAATCTGCCACACAAACGCTGATTTCATTTCTGCTTCTTTTGATCTTCCAGCAAACCAGCTGGAGCCCTGGGCACGACTCGAAGCCAGGCTTCTGAGCCAGATGAACCTATTTCGCTTCCCATTGGAACGGGAGCACTGGCTGGAAGACCTGCGTAGGTCCGCCATGACCGATCCCGGCCTTTCACCATTGCTCGGAAGTGCCTTCGTGGGCCAACCGTACGCTTCAGCCATGGATGAGAATCCTGGTGCCATCGCAGGCCTCACCCGGGCTGATGCCAAGGTTCTCGGGGCAAGAATGTTTGCTCCCGAACGCCTGTTGCTGGTAGCGGTGGGCGATGTCTCCGCTGAAGCCATCGTGCCCGTTCTGGAGTCAAGTTTCGGCCAATTGGTGGGCAGTCCTGAAGCCGAATCCTTCGCATCGAGTTCCAGTCCTTCAATGTTCACCTTGCGATTGCAAGTCTCCCGAGTGGCCTATCCACGCCTCTACATGGGCTGGCGCGTTCCCCCCGCTTCCGCCATGGATACACTCGCCTTGGCCTTGGTCGCCAGAGTGCTCGGCCAGGGGTCCAGCGGGAGGCTCCAAAGCCTTGTGGACCACGGCATGGCCCGAAGTGTGAAGGCTGAACTCGGTGTCCCTGGCGCAAGAGCCTTGAATCTTTTACTCATCACCGCAGAACCCGAGGAAGGCCACAGCCTTGCAGAGCTGGAGATGGCCCTCCGCGGAGAAGTACTCAGGCTCATGGAAGAAATGGTTCCAGGAGATGAATTTCAGAAAGTCTTGCTCCAGACCGAACTCCAATACCTGTCCGCCGAAGAAGACCCCGCAAACTTGGCGGCAATCCTAGGCGCCGGTTGGGCGGTCCTTGGGGATTGGCGCCAGGCCTTCATTCCAGCGAAGCGCCTCCAACAGATGCGGCCTGAGGAAATCCAAAGAGTGACGCGCCTCCACCTGACCATGGATCGCGCGGTGATCGGGATCGTCGAGCCAGACCGCAGTCTGAGCGATGATCCTTTGGACCATAAATTGGCGCAGGCCCTGCGGGCTCTGGCGCTGCGCAAAGGTGTGGAGCCCGCCAGAGCTGAAATCCTGGTGCAAGAGGGTCTGAGGCAAATACAAATGCTTCCCCGGGATCAACGATCGGCAACGCTGAAGCTCCTGGATCCATCGGTCAAGGATTCGAAATCCAAGGAGACCCCGTGAAACATTTCATGGCGGCTTTCCTGATAGCGCTGCCGCTGGTCGCCCAGTCAACGGGAGGGCGTATTCAATCCTTCCGGTTGCAGAATGGGTTGCGGGTGCTGCTGCTGGAGAATCACCAGCATCCCTTGATCCGCATTCAACTGAGAGCCCTATGGGGGTCCCTGGAGATCAATGAAACACCGCCAGGTCCTGGGGCCAAGGGCCTGGAGATGGTGGGAAATCCGCAAAGCGCAAAACCCAAAGGCCAAACTCCCCTTGAACCCCTGGCGCTAGGCATGCTCGACCTCTGTTCCGTTGGCAACCGCAGCAGGGGAGCGTTCAGCCGCGCTGTGGAAGAACGAGGCCTCAGGTTGCGGCTTTCGGGTGAAACGGATGGGCCAGTGTGGAATCTCTCGGGCGGAAGTCCAGAAGCCGAATCGGCTTTCGCGCTGTTAGCGGACGCGGTCACACGTCCAATTCCACAAGGCGGTGATCTGGATGCTCTGAGGCTCCGGCTGCTCCACGAACTCCATGAACGGGGAAGCCAAGAGACTGCGAGAAGCAATTTCCTGCACCTGCTCGAAAGGCCAGATTTGGCTCTGGAACCCGTCACGGAAAAAAGCCTGGGTCAGGTCTACCTTGAAGATCTCCAGCGGGCCATCAGGGCGACCCTTCGACCGGGGCGCGCAGTTCTCGCCATATCGGGCGATCTGAATCTGTCTCAGGCGCGGCAGCTTGCTCAACTGAATTTCGGCACATGGATTGAAGGCAATGAAAAGGAGGCCACCCTGGTCCCGAAGTCCTCGGCCAATGCCTTGGTTCGCCCCCCGATGAATGTGGCTTCAGATCATGCGGAAACGATCATCGCCTTGCCCTTCCATGCCCCGGCGGAGAAGCAACGCCCTGCGCAGGAACTGTTGAGCCAATGGCTGCCCCGATCCCTTGGGCCGGATCGCTGTCTCATTCACCTTGGAGCCGGGGGATGGAGGTCCTTGGTCCTCACCGCGGAAGGTTCTGAAGAATCCCTGCGAGAAGCCCTGCTAGCGTTAAAAAAATCAGGATTGAAGGCCGAGGACCTGGTGCAGGGGAAGGCCCTTTGGATCGCGCGCCGACGGGCCATGGCGCTGCATCCCCAAGAACAGCTTTCCTTCGCCGCGAAAGCAACCCTGCTCGGCCCACAACCATCTGAGCAGGAAATCCAGGCCGTTGATCTGGGCACCTTCAATGCAACCATGCAATCATGGCTGGATCTCGATTCCGCGCGGGTACTTGTGTTCAGCAGCAATCAACCGCCCTTGCCGAAAACCAATTAGGCCGCAATTCAGATTTCAACCCCGAATCGGGTGGCCAGATCCATGTAGCGGGAACGAATACCTTCGATGATGTTGGACGGCAGATCCGGTGCTGGAGGTTGCTTGTTCCAGGCCGGCAGCCGCTCCAGGTAGTCCCGCAGGAACTGCTTGTCCAGGCTGGGTGGCTGGGCACCGGGGCGCCATCCATCCGCGGGCCAATAACGGCTGGAATCCGGTGTCAGGGCTTCGTCTATGAGCAGCACTTCGTCATCAACCACACCGAATTCGAATTTCGTGTCCGCCAGCAAGATGCCCTGGTTCAATGCTATTTCACTGCCCCGGCGATACAGCCGCAGGCTCAGAGACCTCAGACGCCTGGCCAGATCGTCCCCCAGCAGATCCTGGAACTGTTCGAAGGAGATGTTCTCGTCGTGGCCGGTGTCGGCTTTCGTGGCGGGCGTGAAGATCGGATCCGGCAGCTTCGATGCCATGGGCAGGTGGGGCGGCAGCGGGATGCCGCAAACGGATTGCGAAGCCTGATATTCCTTCCATCCCGAGCCTGCCAGGAAGCCCCGCACGACGCATTCCACGGGCAACGGGTTGGTCTTTTTCACCAGGATGGAACGGCCTCGCAGCAATTCGGCGTGGGGCTGCAACGCTGCGGGATAGTCCTCAACCCTGGTGGCGATGAGATGGTTGGGAATCAGATCCGCCGTGGCGCCAAACCAGTAATTGGCGACCGCCGTAAGAATGTGGCCCTTGTCCGGAATGCCCTGGGGCATCACACAATCGAAAGCCGAAATCCGGTCCGTGGCCACAATGAGCAGCTGTTCGCCAAGGTCGTAGACATCACGGACCTTGCCGCGCCGGAAGACAGGAAAGGGGAGATCGGTGGCAAGCAGGGCGTCCATGGAAACATCATCGCATTTTCGAATGCTGATTTCCGATTTCCAATCGGCCCAAATGTGACTGCATGGAATTTAACCGATGGGGGAGAGGGGAATCCTATCCCGGAGTGATCGGGAAACCTTAAGCGAGGCGTTGGCATAGCCTGCAATGTGTTACTGCGCGACGAGAGAACCCACCGCGACAGTTATGCTGCTCGGGCCACCGATTGAGGGAAGTTGATTGCCAGCGGTGAATGACATCGGCACGGTTGTGTTCACAGGAATGTTGGGTTTCAGGTCGAGGCTGATTCGCATGAGCGGCTGGGCCAAGTTCACCGCCGCAGCACCGGGCTTCTGGAACGCAGCGCCTTGCAACTGATTACCTGTCACTTTAGCTGCCAGTGCCTGCGTACCCGCCCCCAGGATAAAGGCCACATTCTGGACAAACGTCCCTGTGGAAGGTGGGTTCGACCAAGTGACCTTGGACTGGTCTGCGTTGACGATGAAAGCGGCACCTTGGCCTGTGCCAGCCGGGCCAACTAGATCCAGGACGAGCTTGGATGGGGTTGAGAGACCCGCATTCCGGATAAGACGGAAACCACTACTGATCGGGTCCGTGTAGGACAAGGTGTCGGCAATAGTCTTCGCAATGATGGAGACGGTAGCGGATGAGGTCGCGGTGCTCCCGGTCCCGGCCACGGAAAGAATGAAGGTCGTGGTGGCTTGAAGCGTTCCCGTGGAAACGGCCACACCTGATTGCACATTTCCAACGCCGTTATTTATTGAGCCCGTTCCGTTGGTGAAAACTCCCGTAAGCGTGGTTGCAGCACCCTGGGAAATGGTCCCCTGAGCGGCAGCGAAACTGGTGATGACCGGGCTCGGCAGGACTGTGACGGTCGTGGAGGAACTTGCGGTGCCCCCACCCCCGGTCACTGAAAGGATAAAGGTAGTGGTGTTCTGGAGCGTCCCTGTAGAAATAGCCACGCCTGATTGCACGTTTCCCACACCGTTGTTTACTGAGCCTGCTCCGTTGGTGAAAACTCCCGTAAGCGTGGTTGCAGCACCCTGAGCGATGGTCGCTTGGGCTGCGGCAAAACTGGTGATGACAGGGCTCGGCAGGACTGTGACGGTCGTGGAAAAACTCGCGGTGCCCCCGCTCCCGGTCACTGAAAGTACGAAGGTGGTGGTGGCCTGGAGCGTTCCTGTGGAAATAGCCACGCCTGATTGCACGCTTCCGACACCATTGTTAATTGAGCCTGTTCCGTTGGTGAACACTCCGGTAAGAGTGGTTGCAGCACCCTGGGCGATGGTCCCCTGGGCCGCGGCAAAGCTGCTGATGACGGGGGCCGGTGGGGGAGTTGGCACTGGTGTTCCACCACCGCCACCCCCACCACAAGCCAAGAATAGTGCCATTGAGAAGATGCAGATGGTTGTGATTGGGGTTGGGAATCGCATGGGGTCTCCTTAGAACGCAGCAAGCAACAGGGCGAGGTCTGCGTCATCGCAATCCCCATCGCCATCCAGATCAGCGGCCGGGTTGCTTGTGGGGACGCCGGATCCAGAGTAGGCCGCGATCAACGTGGCAATGTCCAGCACATTTGCCTGACCATCGCCATTCAGGTCGCCGCTCTTGGGATTGACCGTCAAGGTTGCATTTGAACTGGTGGCGGGGTTCCCCACACCGTTGCTGACGACCACGGAATATTGCGCACCATTGTCGGCATAGGTTGCCGTGAACGAATAGGTCGCGCTAGTCGCGCTGCTGATGTTCGTCAAGTTGCGCCGCCATTGGTAGGTCAGCGTAGGCGAGCCCATGGCGACCACGGTGAAGCTGGCGCTTTGGCCTGCCGTGACTGGCTGGCTCAGTGGTTGTGTGGTGATGGTCGGAGGCACTTGCGCCGATGCCACTGTAAGGGTCGCAGGGTTGCTCGTGACGTATCCGGCGCAATTGCTCACCAGCCCTGTGTAAACGCCTGCATCCCCCGCCTGGGCCGAGGCGATTGCGAGGGTGGAACCGGTGGCGCTCGGAATGACCGTACCGTCCTTGCGCCACTGGTAGTAAAGCGGAGCCGTACCCGTAGCCGCTACGCTGAAACTTGCCGGTTGGCCAGGGCTCACGTTCTGGGGGCCTGGGTGGGTAGTAATGACAGGAATCGTCGCGGAGGAACCACTGGTGACGTTCAATTCGAAATCGTCCAGGAGGAATGAAGTTTGGGTGTTGGAATCCTCCTGCGCCTCAAAAGCGACACGAATCGTCTGTCCAGCATAAGCCGTCAGGTCGAATGTTTTTTGAACGTAATTACTTGTGGCATCAACATTTGAATAAGTAGCTAGCAAAGCGAGTGTGCCCGCAGTCCCATTCTGGATTTTTACATTGAGGGTATCAAAGGCGACCACCCCGATTTCGTCGGTGAAAATATGCAACCAGAATTTCAGAATGGCGCTCGATGCGCCCGCTGGAACATTCACCGTCTGGTAAATGGTTTCATGGGTGGTGGCACCATACCCACAGAGATAGGCGTACCAGGAACCCGTATGAGAGCGCGAGGGGGAATTGCTGGCGTCAATAATTAAGTTTCCCGTATGGGTGGTGCCAGTAATCCAGGCGCCATTGCTTCCTGATTCGAAGCCAGGATTCAGCAGGAGTTGGCTTGTCCCCCCAACACCGCAGGGCGTGACGGTCAGAATTCCTGAGTTGCTGAGGGTGCTACCAGTGTCATCGGTGACGTTGACCACGAATGGGACCCCGGTGTCTCCTGCGACAGTGGGGGGTGTGGTGTAGCTGGCCGAAGTCGCCCCGGGGATGACGACGGCATTCCTCCGCCACTGATACGTGAGTGTGCCTGTACCGGTGGCGACCACGGTGAAGGTCGCGGCCTGGCCCGCCAGGACGGTAACGGGGGCAGGTTGGGTGATGATGAATGGACCGGTAGCGACCGGATTGACGGTGAGTGTGGCGCTGGGGCTGGTTGTGGACCCGGTGGTGTCGGTGACCACTACTGTAAACTGGCTGC
This sequence comes from Holophagaceae bacterium, assembly GCA_025353305.1. The sequence goes on along the minus strand of JANXQX010000196.1, from coordinate 1,286 downwards.
CGTTGTCACCAAGGACGGCCGCAGGAGTTGTATACGAAGAAGAATTGGTCCCAACGTTCGTGATCCCTTTCTTCCATTGATAACTGAGTGTGCCGCTCCCAGTGGCAACCACGTTGAAGGTGGCTGTTTGACCCACCAGCACGGTTTGGTTTCCGGGCGGGGTGGTGATGGTCGGTCCCAGCGTCGCGCTCCCACCAATCTCCCATACTCCACGGCCATATGTCCCCACCCGCATGAATGAACCATCTGGGGCCATGAATATGTCCGTGATGCGCACCTGGGGAAGTCCCTGGCCGTAGGGTGCCCATGAGACGCCTCCATTGGTGGTCTTGTATATTCCGATCCAGGTTCCCGCATACACGGAGTTTCCGGTGGCGTCGGTTGGATCCACGGCAAGGCGAGTTACCGGCACATCGGGTAGCCCCGTTCCCGAAGCGGTCCACGTGGTGCCACCCGTGCTGCTTCGGGCAACTCGCACGGAACCCGGCGCCACAGCTTCCGAGCAGGCATATAGGATATTGTTGTTGAACCAGACCACATTGGCGTTGAAGTTGTTCCATCCAGCCACCTGGGGAGAGACTGTAACCTCAGTCCAACTGGTTCCGCCGTTCGTGGTGAGCAGAATGTTCCCGCCGTTACCCGCAGCTGCAATCCGGTTCAAATCCAGCGGGCTGACACCAAGGGCATGGGGAAGCGACCGCACATAGGTTGTGGCAGAAAGCCCGGGAGTCACGCCAGCTGAACCGATGGTGGTCCAACTTGTCGCACTGGAGCGGAAAATGGATTTACTGTTCGGCCCGGTGCCTGAGTTGCTATAAGTGAAAAAGGTCTGCCCGCTTGGGTCTGCACCTGTCGGCGGGGTATAGATTGGGGTCACAAAGTAATAGCTTGTTCCATTATCACTATTCCCGGTCGCTCCCAAACCATTTACGAAATCCGAGAAATTCCCTGCATCAATCGGTGGATTCGTTGCGGAACGGCTTATTTGGTTGAAAACGTAACTCCCCAAGGAGACTCCGCTACCTTGGGCCCATCCCACGCCAAAGCCATCGCCGCCGATCAACGCGTTGAAGGTGCCTGTGGTTCCCTGCCGAATCCGGGTGCCATTGTCCTGAAGCCCGACCCAGGCGCTTCCGGTCACGTTTGGATTCACGGCCAAGGCAAATATGAGTGTGGAATTCAACCCTCGATTCTTCCTGTCATCCCAAGTCTGGCCACCATCCGGTGAAACAAATATTCCGCCGTCACTCCCAAACAGAACCCTGTTCGAACCGCCCGCAGTTTGG
>JANXQX010000189.1 GCA_025353305.1 Holophagaceae bacterium | reverse complement strand
CTTAGCACCCTTACCAGGTTGGGAATGGCTGGCATCCGAACCACGGGTGGAGCAGCCCGGGACTTGATTACCCTTTCTCCCCTGGGCCTGGCCCAAACCGTGGTCGGAGGCGGCACCGAGCTCGCCCACCTCACCACAAAGGCCGTCAAGGCCCAGGCGCCCCTTCCTGAACCCCTTCGCAGGGCCTTCCAGGTGGCGGGCTGGCTCCCATTTGTTGGCCAAGTAGCGAAGGCCCTCGAACTCGCAACCCGGGTGGCCCACGCCGCCCTTGAAGCCGCCCGAGGCGGCATAGAGAGAGAACGATGAACACTCCAGATGTTGCCTCGCTTCATCCGCGTTCCGGAAACCCGCTGGGTGAAGCTCTGACGCCTCTTATGAGAGTCGGTATCAAGACGATCCGGATCGAGTCCCTCATCGGTTCGTTGGTGGTCCACCAGGGCCCCAAGGTTGGGAGGTAGTCATGGAAAGGTTCTATCCAAGCCTTGATTGGTTTGCCCATTTCGCCTGGCGCAATAGCCAGGGCTGTTTCATCGCCGCCATAGCGGTCATTGGAATCTGGTTCCTCCGGCGGTATTCGCTGACGCTCGCCATTAAGCAGAAATGGACCACCCATGAAAAGGCCCTTTCCAACGCCGTGGCATGGGATCGCTACACGATGTCCTTGCAAGGGGTCGCCCTGGCCGCAGGCGTGTTCATTGGATACGTCGGGCTCTTCGGGGTGATCCTGGAATCCGTCTTCCGCACTCGCTCCTTTGAATGGATCAGGGGGCATTGGGCACACTATTTGTGGAATCCCAATCTCACCTACTCGCAGGTTTCGGACCACGCGATGGCAGCGTCCTTGATCTCTGTCTTCTTGGCTCCAGTCCTCGCCATCCTCATCCTCCTAGTCATCCATTGGTCCCTATTTGGAGAGCCCACCGACTACGGGAAAGCCGAGTTCTTCACGCCAGACCAATTTTTCGACAACGGGCCAACCGTCGCCTACATCTTGGGACGCAGAGGCGGGATAAAATGGAGGCGGGATTGTCCGTCAACCGGAAGGTATCAACTCTTCCCAGTAGGGGCTTCGGCCCTTGCGGAAATGATGCTTGTCCTCGGTCCGAGCGGATCTGGAAAGACGAGTAACATCTTCGGTCATATCCTGATCAGCTCAAAAGTACCCACCATCTACCAGGACCAAAAGGGCACCATGCCAGGTTCTGAGACCAATGACAAACCCGCATGGGGCTTTGATTCAGGCTCCCATAGTCGATCCGGTGTACTGAATTTCATGGATGAGATTCACGATAATGCCATGCGCCGGATGCTCTGCGAGGCGATCATTCCCGCGCGCCCCAACGATAAAAACGAGTGGATTTATTCCCTCGCGCGGTCCGTCTTGAATGCCATCCTTGCCGCCCGAGATTGGCCCGACCTTGGTTCCGTCTGGGCCAGCATCTCTCACCACGGCCTCAAAGGAGCGGCGGACCAGCTGCCCACCATTTGGGCCGAACTCCTCCTGGATCCCAAGGTCCTCTCTTGGGTTGGGATCGAGATGAAGCCCCTGGAAATTTTTCTTGATCCTGCCGTCGCGAAGATCACCTGCGGCCCGAGCACGGTCAGCCTTCAAGACTTCAGGAACCTCGGAGGCTACGTCCTCGGGGATTGCGCTGTGACTGAGTACGACCTTGTCAGGCGCATGTTTTGGCTATTGCTTTTCGGTACCCTTCGATCTCGGAAAAACCAGGCCCTCAGCCTAATCATTCTCATGGATGAAGGAGGCGATGCAGGGCGGATTGCCCAGCTCTCACGTACCCTGAATCTGTACCGGAGCAAAGGCGTGTCCTTGGTTTTCGGCATCCAAAACGACTCCTTTCTCAAGGAGGTCTACGGCGAAAGTTATGAGACCGTCAAGGACAGCTTGAATCGGTGGATCACCTGTTGTTACAACGCCAACGCCGATTTTTTTCACCGGCTTCAGGGCAAATACGGATCCTTCACGAAGAAGGTCTCGAAGGGCCTGGGCAGCGTTTCCGAAAAGTTCGACTTCGCCAGCAATGTCCCTTGGCATCACTTCCACCAGAACAGGGGCGTTCTCCTTCAGCAGAGCACCATGCTGGGTAACTTCGGAGGAGTGCCAGTCGACCTTGAACACGGTTCAAGGCCTCAACCGTCCATGGATCTTCCTATCCCCGTAGTGAAGGTTCTTCCGCTTCGGGTGGATTCTACGGTGCTAGATCAGGACGAAGCCGCCAGCATCGCCGCTGGATACGAACGGTGGAAAATGTCAGGCGAACAACTGCCAGAAGGCGTCGACCTGGACACGATCTGAACAGTAGCGCCTCCTAAAGCTTCCGGTAGGTGGCTCAGCTTCTCGGATCTGGAACGATCCAGAGGGAGGGGATGTCTGAGTTTTCCCTTCCCACCGTTCCGGGCACTGCCGGATCTCCTAATCCCGCGCCACGGCGGGCCTACCCGCTCTCTTCCCGGTTCACTACGTTGCCCGCTTCGTTCCCGGTCCAGCCCTAGGGAGCGGGGGATCCCGGCGTATTCGTGCCCCGAAACGGTGGCGCGGAGAAAGCCATGAGCCCTTCCCTTCCATCTCTCTTTGGTCAACCTTCATCTTCAAAACCCCATTCGTCCAAGAGCTTCCCTGTCGCTGAGAGCGTGATTCTGTACGGACCTGAGTCCCTGTCTGATTCCCAGATCATCGAGGCGATGTTGAACCGCCCCAAGCCGGGCCGCTCCGAAGAAATCCTTCTCCAGGCCGAAAGTCTGGCCCGTCTGGCCGCCATGGGGCCTTCTGAACTCCAAGCCCTAGGTCTAACCAAGGTTGAGATGGCAAGGTTTGCAATTCTCCAGGAAATGCAGCGAAGGTCCACCCGCACTGTCGAGCGTCCCCGTATCAATTCTCCCCGTGCTGCCGGGAACTACCTTCTTCCCAAGGCGCGGGGGTGGACCGAGGAGCGCTTCGGGATGCTGGCCCTCAATGCCAAAGGCGACCTTCTGGCCGACCGAGTGTTGGCTCACGGCACCGCCACGGCCTGCCTCATCAGCCCACGAGAGTTCTTTCGGGAAGCTTTGAAGTTCAGCGCCGTATCAGCCTTGGCTTGGCACAACCATCCATCGGGTGATCCCACTCCTTCCCGCGAGGACATTCAGCTAACCAACCGCCTCCGCGCCGCAGGTGAGAGCCTCGGTGTTCCTTTGGCGGATCACATTGTGACGGGAAGCACCAGTTGGCATAGCTTCCGAGCTGCCGAAGGCTGGGATAACCAATGAACTCAATCCACAGCCGGTGGGTGGCGATTTCCCGGCATCAGGAGCGGCCCTCCCCATAAGATGGATTCATATCCTAGGAGTTATGAATGGCTGGCCAAGTCCTCTTGCTCTTCGCAGTGATTCTTGGGATCGCCTTAGGCTGGGTGCTTGGCCTAAATCGAGCAACTAAGGAGGCGGAGCAAGGCGAAGCGGAAGGCCAAATTAAATTGGGTTTATCCGAGGCCCGTGTACATCAACTTGAAGAAGAACAGCAACGGTCAGTCGAAACCATTGAACGCCTGAAGAAGCAGTCCGATGAGGTCCGCGGGGCACGTGACCAAGCCAACCAGGATTCAGCTCGCCTCGAAGAACGAGCATCTCGTGTACCAACTTTGGAAGGAAGAATCACTGAATTGGAAACCGCTCTCGCTCAGGCCCAGCGACTGGAGGCCAACCTCAGGCAAGAGCTGGGTCAAGTGTCGGCTGAACTAAAAGGTGAGAAGGCTAGCCTGAGCGTAGCTTCCGATAATCTCAGCAAAGAAAAGAGCCGAAGAGAAAAGGCCGATGAGAGCTTGGCCTCCCTGAATACGGCACTGGCGGAGCTGACAGTCCGGTACGAGGGGGAGCGCACCCAAGCGGAAGAAAAGCTCGCTCTGCTTCTTGAGGCGAAGGTGACCCTTTCCGACCAATTTCGAAATCTTGCCAACGAGATTTTGGAGGAAAAATCGAAGCGTTTTACCGAACAGAATCGGACGAACCTGGGTCAGCTCCTGGACCCCTTGAAGTTGAAAATTTCTGAATTCCAGACAAAGGTCGAGGATGTCTACAACAAGGAGAGCAAAGATCGGGTTGCCCTTGGAGAACAAGTTCGCCAGCTGATGGACCTAAACCAATCCATGAGCCTAGAGGCGAGAAACCTTACCCTAGCCTTGAAGGGTTCCAGCAAAACCCAAGGCGACTGGGGAGAGCTTGTGCTTGAGCGGATCCTCGAAGCGTCCGGTTTGAGGAGAGGCGAGGAATACGATGTCCAGGAATCCCATACCCGAGAGGATGGGTCCAAGGCTCAGCCTGACATCGTCATTCACCTTCCGGAGGATCGCCACCTGGTCGTGGACGCAAAAGTTTCTCTAAATGCCTATCAGGTATTTGCGACCACCGAAGACGAGGAACCTCGGAAAGAGGCTCTAAAGCGCCATCTGGCCTCAGTACGCAATCATATGAAGGGCCTCTCGGAGAAGAATTATCATGCGTTGTACGGATTGAAGTCCCTTGATTTCGTACTTATGTTCGTCCCTATCGAACCAGCGTTCATGATGGCCGTGACCCATGACCAGGATCTCTTCATGGACGCCTGGCGAAAAAATGTTCTCTTGGTGAGCCCTTCGACCCTGCTCTTCGTCGTGCGCACCGTCGCCCATCTTTGGAGACAAGAGGCGCAGAGTCGGAACGCCCAGGAGATCGCTAAACGTGGCGCCGAGTTGTACGACCGCCTCTCTGCATTTGTGGCAGATCTTGAGAAGGTAGGAGACAGGTTAAGGCAGGCCCAAGAGAGCTTTGTGGAGGCTAGGGACAAGCTCAGCCGCAATAAGGGGAATGTCATTCGGCAAGCGCTAATGCTCAAGCAACTTGGTATCAAACCGACAAAATCCCTGCCACAAGGTTTGGTGGATGTGGCGATGGAAGAGGAAACCGTTCTCCAACAAGAAATCGTCATCACACCGACAAAAAACATAATGAGCGAATGACCACCCCCTTCCACAGTGCCTACTGGGCCCACCAGCTCACCTTGCGGTCCCGTTCAGACAGCATGGAGAACCTGTCCAGGTCCTTCAGTGGCGCCAAGGTGGATCTGAACCCCCACCAAGTGGACGCGGCACTCTTCGCGTTCCGGTCCCCTCTATCCAAAGGCGTGATCCTGGCGGATGAAGTGGGTCTTGGCAAGACCATCGAGGCCGGACTGGTCATCAGCCAGAATTGGGCCGAACGCAAGCGGCGGATTCTGCTGGTGCTGCCAGCCACGTTGCGCAGCCAGTGGCAGGCCGAACTGAACGAGAAGTTCTTCCTGTCCTCGGTGGTGCTTGATTCCAAGTCCTTCAACCAGGTCCGGAAGGAGGGGCATCGGAACCCCTTCGATATGGCCGCCAACGGGGGCGATCGGGTGGCCATTTGCTCCTATCACTTCGCGTCGCTGAAGGCCAAGGAGATCCGGGAGGTGCCATGGGATCTGGTGGTCATGGATGAAGCCCACCGGCTTCGAAATGTCTACAAGACAGGCAACAAAATCGCCAGCGCCATTGCTGGTGCCACCAAGGGCTGCCGGAAGCTGCTGCTGACCGCCACCCCCCTTCAGAATTCCCTGCTGGAGCTCTTTGGGCTGGTCAGCCTCATCGATGACCGCGTCTTCGGGGACCTGGATTCCTTCAAGGAACAGTTCCTGAAGAACGGTCACGAGGATATCCGGAACCGCACTCTGCGGGACCGGCTGCGCCCCCTATGCATCCGCACCCTTCGTAAGCAGGTGCTGGAATACATTCCTTACACTCAGCGCATTCCCATCACCCAGGACTTCACCCCCAGCGATCAAGAACAGCTCCTCTACGATCAGATCAGTGCCTATCTGAGACGCCCGGAACTGCTGGCCCTGCCCGCCAGCCAGCGCGCCCTGATCACCATGGTGTTAAGAAAGCTGCTGGCCTCCAGTAGTTTCGCCATCGCGGGTGCATTAAAGGGCATGGCCCATCGCTTGGAGGACCAGCAGGCGACGCTCGAAGCGGATTTTGAAGCCCTGGGCGAGCTGGCCGACGAATGGGACCCCGAGGATGGGCCCCAGCGCGATGTGGACCCGGTGAAGCTGTCTGCCGAACTGGCCGACCTTCAGACCTACGCCCACCTCGCGGAATCCATCCAGGACAACGCCAAGGGTGATGCCTTGGTGCGGGGTTTGGAAACGGCCTTCACCCAGGCCGCGGCCCTTGGGGCCGCCCGCAAGGCCGTCATCTTCACTGAAAGCCGCCGCACGCAGGCCTACCTGCTGGGCCTGTTGAATGCGCATGGATACGAAGGTCAGATCGTCACCCTCAACGGCCAGAACACAGAACCTCTGGCCCGTGACGTCTACCAGCGCTGGAAGCAGCGCCATGCCGGCCAGGACATCCTGAAGGGCTCCCAGGCCGTGAACATGAAGTCCGCCCTGGTGGAGGAGTTCAAGGATCACGCCACCATCCTGCTGGCCACCGAAGCCGCGGCCGAAGGCGTGAATTTGCAGTTCTGTTCCCTGGTGGTGAATTTCGACCTGCCCTGGAACCCCCAGCGCATCGAGCAGCGCATTGGCCGATGCCATCGCTACGGACAGCAGCATGACGTGGTGGTGGTGAACTTCCTGAACCGACGCAACGAGGCCGATCAGCGGGTTTTTCAGCTCCTTTCCCAAAAGTTCCGGCTGTTTGAGGGCGTATTCGGGGCCAGCGACGAGGTGCTGGGAACCCTGGAATCCGGTGTGGACCTGGAGAAGCGCATCGCGCAGGTCTACCAGGACTGCCGGACCCCCCGAGAGATCCAGCAGGCTTTCGACGCTCTCCAGGGGGAACTTGAGGATCAGATCCAGGCCCGCATGAGCGAAACTCGCACGGCCCTTCTGGAAAATTTTGACGAGGAAGTCGCCGCCAAGCTGCGCGTCCGCCGGGACAAGGCCCAGGAGGCCCTGGACCATCGGCGCAGCCTGCTTTGGCGTCTCACTCGGGCCGAACTGGGCGACAAGGCCCATTATCACGGAGAGGAACCCCGTTTCGAGGTCACGAAAGGCACTTTCCGGGGCCATTACCACATGCTCTGGCCCCAGGCGGACGAGGCGGGCGCCACCTTCTACCGGGAAGAGCACCCCCTGGCCTCCAAGTTGCTTCAGCAGGCCTTGGGCCGGAATCTTCCCCCCTCCCGGCTGGTCTTCGAGACTCACGGCCAGAAGGTCAGTGTTCTGGATAACTTCCGGGGGACAGGGGGGCAGCTTTGTCTGGCCAAGCTCCGCGTGGATTCGGTGGAGACGGAAGAATTCCTGATGCTGGCCGCCCGCACGGAGGACGGCCGGGAGCTGGACCCTGAGCAGTGTGAAAAGTTGATGGGACTGGCGGCGCGTATGGACGCGCCGGGAGCGGCCCATTCATCCGTCGATTGGAAGCCGGCCTTCGCCCCCCAGGTTCGGCAGCGCCTGGGGGAAGTGGAGCAGCGAAACACCACCTACTTCGAGGAGGAATCCGCCAAGCTGGACGCCTGGGCCGAGGATCTGAAACTCAGCCTTGAACGGGAACTTTCCGACCTGGGACGCCAGATCCGGGAAGCCAAAGCAGCCAAGAAGACTGGAACCTCCCTCCAGGAGAAGCTGGATGGCGAAAAGGCCGTGAAGGCCCTGGAGGCAAGGCGAAACAAATTGCGTCGAGAGCTCTACGAGCAGCAAGACGAGATCGATGGTCGGCGTGGGGACTTGATCGTGGAGATTGAGGGACAACTCAGGACCGACCATGGACTGGAGACGTTATTTACCGTTCAATGGGTTCTGAATTATTTATGACTATAGGGTCCTATATGCCGGAAGCAGAAGCGCAATCCATGGAACAGAAGACTCCCAACGAGGAGTTGGCCACTCTGATCGTGGCCCAGCTTGTAGAGGCGGGACTCCTCCCTCAGGGCAAGAAATCCGAGGTGCTCACCAAGGTAGCGAATGGATCTGCGCGACAGGATGACTGGCAAGTGTGGATCGAAATGGCCATCGATCAGAAGGCCAAGGAGGCCGCCAATGGCCAAGCTTGAGCAACTGACCGTCACCAACTTTCGCGGAGCCTCAAGCCGGCTTCAACTGGACTTCGACAAATCCAAGCCCATTGCTGTGATCTTCGGGGAGAACGGCACAGGGAAATCCACCATCACGGATGCCCTAGATGCCCTTGGGAACGCTTCATCGGGTTCGCTGGAAGACCGAAGTTCCGTCAAGCCAAAGGAACATCTGCCTACCATCGGGAAGAAATCCCGAGACATATACATCGAGCTAAAGGCGGGTGGCAAATCCTGGACGGCGATCATCGACCGCAACGGAATTCCGTCTGCGCCAGACCCACGTCCGAAAATTCGAGTGCTTCGTCGAGCTCCACTCCTAAAAATGGTCAATGCCCCCCCAGCGAATCGCTACGAAGAACTCAACCTGACTTAAGCGCCTCGGAACTTTGAGGCGCATTTTATTGTGCGCGGGGTTGTTCATTGAGGCTACGGCCGTGGCCTGGCGAACCTTAGGCATGCCTCCGCTGTGGATGGGTGTTTCAGTTCTGGTCGCTGTGGGGTTTGTCTTCGGTGGGGTTCTTCAGCCCGCGAGGAGGGCGGTAGCCCAGGCGGGGCGGGCGTGCTGAGGACCGAGGCGG
>JANXQX010000151.1 GCA_025353305.1 Holophagaceae bacterium | reverse complement strand
GAGGACCTGCCGGTGGTCACCAAGGATGCCCTGGCCGGGAAGCACGGCGAGTACGAGCTGGTGCTGGCCAATCCGCCTTTTGGCAAGAAGAGCAGCGTCACCATCGTCAACGAGGCAGGCGAGTCCTCCAAGGAATCGCTCATCATCAACCGCGACGATTTCTGGGCCAGCACCAGCAACAAGCAGCTCAACTTCCTCCAGCACATCTTCACCATCCTCAAGCAGCACGGACGGGCGGCGGTGGTGCTGCCGGACAATGTGCTCTTCGAGGGTGGCGCGGGCGAGACCATCCGGCGCGAGCTGCTCAAGCAGGCGGACGTGCACACGCTCCTGCGCCTACCCACCGGCATCTTCTACGCCCAGGGCGTGAAGGCCAACGTCCTCTTCTTCGACCGCAAGCCCGCCCAGGAGAAGCCCTGGACCCAGAAGCTCTGGATCTACGACCTGCGCACCAACCTGCACTTCACCCTGAAGGAGAACACCCTCAAGCGCAGCGACCTGGATGACTTCGTAACCTGCTACAACCCCAAGAACCGCACCGAACGCAAAGAGAGCGAACGCTTCAAAGCCTTCACCTACGAAGAGCTCACCAAACGCGACAAGGCCAACCTCGACATCTTCTGGCTCAAGGACGACGCCCTCGAAGAATCCGCCAACCTGCCCGCGCCAGGCATCATCGCCCAGGAAATCATGGACGACCTGGAAGCCGCCCTGGAGCAGTTCGCGGCGATCGCGGAAGATTTGAAGTAGGCAGCAGGCTGCTCGACTGCCGATGGTACTAATCGAAGTGGGGAGAACAGCCCATGGGTGTGACCGATCTCCCCAGGGGTATTTATTGGGTGTGTCAGAAGTCCCCGCATAGAACTCACTGTCCCTGCCAAGGTCGCCACTATCGACCTAATACCTCGACTTCCAACGGAACATTGACCAATACGACACACCCGCCTTCCGAGCGGACGGCGTGCTTGTTGTTTGGCGCGGTGTACAGATAGTCGCCTGCGTGCAGGTGGTCCTTGCCTAGGCGGAGGTCGCCCGAAAGCACGAAGATCTCTTCTCCACCTGGGTGGTTATGCGCGGGGTACGTCGCACCGGCTTCGAACTTCAATAGGATCGTCGGCGCCCTTTTGGCCGCCGGGTCAAAGCGCAAGGCCTTGACTGAAACGCCAACGACGCCCGGCTCTTCCAACGGGTGCCACTCGATCTGGTCAGTACGGACCAATTGGTTTGAGTCGGCCGGTGGGGTGGCTGGGGAGTGCATGATTAGGGCCTCAAAGGTTGGGGGGTAGTTTTGGGCTATCAACAGGATTCGATTTCATCCACTTTCACGCGAAGGGCCAAGTAAAAAGCAGAAGGTAATGGCAGTCCTCTCCGGGTGTGCTGGGATGGAGCCATCTGCCCTTCCGTGCTGGCTGCGCACGGCGCTTAACGCTGCGATCGCTGCGCGCTCTCCGCTACGCCTACCAGGGTTCCCGTCTCCGCGAGGCCGCGGGTCGAGTGGGAGCGCGCACGCGCGCGTTAGACGGGGGCGCCATCCCGAGGGTTCGACTTGTGTTGTAGAGGCAATCTCTGTCCACCAATCAGCCCAGAATTTGGGTAGTGGGTCAGTTTGAAATGCCCAAATTATTAGCCTCTTAGATGCGCCTTGAGCCGTTTGTATACTTCGCTCCTCTGGGCAATGAACACGACCAAAACCAGCGATCTTTCTTTGTGGATGTGATAAACCATCCGGTAATCACCAAGCCTGATTTTGGCCCAACCCTTAAAACTCCCTTGGAGTGGGAATTTATCCACACCATCAATGTATGGATCATTAGGCAAAACCTTATTCAGGAACCGGTCCGCCTCAATTACTTGCTCGGGTGGAAGATTCGGGAGGTCTTTCTTGGCCTGCCGGTGAAGCATGACCTCAAAGGCCACTACCAGATACCTAGATCACGCCTTACTTTTTCATAGGATTCGAAATCCCCCGGCTGAGCATTGAGCATCATGATTTCTGCCAGCGCACCCATGAGGTCATCTTCCATGAGTTCCAGCTCTTCTGCGGGAACCATGATGTAGCGTTTCCCCGTTCCAATATCTTGGTAGCTTGGGCGTCCAACCAGAGGCTCGCCAACCGTCTGATTGCTGAAGGTAAACATTGCGACCGGATTTGGTAACGAGAACACAGCTTCCACAGGGGCTCCATGGAAAGAAAAGGAGGCATCCGCCTTGATGGAGGTTAGGCGTATCCAACAATGTATTAGATGCCCCATCCTGGCAAGGGGTTCTAAGAGATATCCAACAACCCGACGATTTCTTCAATGCTCCAAGGGTGGTCAGCGATACCGGCTTCCATAGCAGGAGTTACTCGCAAGGTCTGGTGGATACGACTAAAATTGTAGTGCATAAAGTGAAGCGCAACAGCAGCTTTGTGATTCTCGATCTTGTTTGAGAACGCATTGGTGAGCCGGGTGAAACGCCGCATGGACATTCTCATGGTGAGGTTCTGGCGTTCAACGTGAGAGGTTGAAACCTACTCAGGATCAGGATTGCCAGAGATACGGCGCTTCTCGCGTCCAACGTAGTTTGCGGGACTGTGACGTTTCTCGCGCCAGGGAGTCGTCTAGTCTGTCATTTGCGACAATCTATGATTCTTCGACCCGCAAAAAAGCTCCGCATCGAGTTCCATGCGAATGTGCGGTTCTGGGGCCACCCTCGCTTCTGTGCTGGCTGCGGGCGCCGCTGATCCCTGCGCGCGCATGCGCGCTCCGGGGCGGCTACCCCCGCGCCATCCCGAGGGCTCAATTCCCTCCACCCAAGAAAAAAGCAAACGGGAAAACTGGGGA
>JANXQX010000101.1 GCA_025353305.1 Holophagaceae bacterium | reverse complement strand
CAATTCCGCCCGCAGCTCCAGGAAATTCTCGAAGATGCCGTTGTGGACAGCCACGACCTTGCCATCGTTGCTGCAATGGGGATGAGCGTTTTCCTCGGTGGGCCGGCCGTGGGTGGCCCAACGGGTATGGCCGATGCCCAGCGGTGCCGGGTCGTTCATGTCGATCTTGGCCTGGAGATTGGTGAGCTTGCCGCTGGCCCGGGTGATGTGGAAATTCCCATCGCCCGGCACCAGCGCTACGCCCGCGCTGTCGTAGCCGCGATATTCAAGCGCACGCAACCCGTCCACCAAAATGGGTGCCGCGCCCTGGTGACCGATGTAACCCACAATGCCGCACATGTCGCCTCCAACCTTGGAACACTCGAAAGCTAACGCGATCGCATCCCACAACCAAGGTGGTTAAATTGCCTCAATGTGTGTGCCACTGTCGGACCGCACCTGTGGCGAGTTGGCCTGGTATTTGGGTCTTGGGTCAAATTTCACAGACTTCAGCTCCGATGAAGGCTGAAACCCTGATGCCATCTCGATGAGGAAGTTCGTGTCCACTCTCCAATTGGACCCGAAACCATCCCTGCGCCTACCCTTTACCCATACGATTCGGCGAAGAGCCCGGAGGTGGGAGCCGGCGAGGGGTCGCAAGCCTCGAACTCCCAAACAGCCCCGTCCTGACCGGGCCAAGAAAGCGATAGGAGCACACACATGAAGCAGAAGAACTCATCACTGACGGCGCGCCCGGCATGGAAAGCGCTCGTTGCCCACCAAAAGAAGATCCGCGATGTGCATCTCCGTCAGCTCTTTGCAGATGATCCCAACCGAGGGGAACGCCTGACGGCTGAGGCCGCGGGCGTCTTCCTCGATTATTCGAAGAATCTCATCACCGACAAAACCCTCAAGCTTCTCCTGCAACTGGCGGGGGAATGCGGCCTGCGCCAGGGCATCGACGCCATGTTCCGCGGTGACAAGATCAATGTCACGGAAAACCGCGCCGTCCTGCACGTGGCCCTGCGTGCCCCGCGAGCTGCGTCCATCTTCGTTGACGGCGAAAACGTGGTTCCCCAGGTTCACTCAGTGCTGGACAAAATGGCCGATTTTTCCAACCGGGTCCGGAGCGGCCTGTGGAAAGGCCACACTGGGAAACCCATCCGCAACGTGGTCAACATCGGCATCGGTGGTTCCGACCTCGGGCCGATGATGGCCTATGAGGCGCTCAGGCACTACAGCGACCGGACGATGCGTTTCCGGTTCGTTTCCAACATCGATGGCACCGATTTCGTGGAAGCGACATGCGACCTTGATGCGGCGGAAACGCTCTTCATCGTTTCCTCGAAGACCTTCACGACGCAGGAAACGATGACCAACGCCCAGAGCGCTCGCGAATGGTCGCTGCGAGCCTTAGGCAGCGATGTCAAGGCTGTGGCCAGGCATTTCGTGGCCGTATCCACCAATGCTGCGAAAGTGTCCGAGTTCGGCATCGATACGGCCAACATGTTCGGCTTCTGGGACTGGGTTGGCGGGCGATATTCGATGGACGCGGCCATCGGCCTCTCGACCATGCTGGCCATAGGCCCGGACAACTTCCATGCCCTGCTCGACGGTTTCCATCAGATGGACGAACACTTCCGCACAGCCCCATTTGAGAGGAATCTGCCAGTGCTTATGGGCCTAATGACGGTTTGGTACGCCGATTTCTTCGGCGCTCAGACGGTGGCCGTGCTGCCCTATGAACAGTACTTGAAACGATTCCCGGCCTATCTGCAGCAGTTGGCGATGGAGAGCACCGGCAAGCAAGTTACGCTCGACGGGTCCAGGGTCGCCTGCGATACGGGCCCCATCTATTGGGGCGAACCTGGGACCAACGGCCAGCATTCCTTCTACCAGCTCATTCATCAAGGGACCAGGCTCATCCCTTGTGACTTCATAGCCTTCGTCGAGGCGCTCAACCCGCTAGGGCGGCACCATGACATCCTGCTGGCGAACGTCTTCGCCCAATCCGAAGCCCTGGCCTTTGGGAAGACCCCGGAACAAGTCAAGGCCGAAGGCACTCCCGATTGGCTCGTTCCGCACCGTGTTTTCGAAGGCAATCGCCCGTCCAATACGATCCTCGCCAGGCGTCTCACGCCGGAAATCCTCGGCAAGCTCGTCGCCCTTTATGAACATTCGGTCTTCACCCAGGGGGTCATCTGGAACATCGACTGCTTTGACCAGTGGGGAGTGGAATTGGGAAAAGTCCTGGCTCAGCGAATCATCCCAGAAATTGAGAGCACCAGGGAGCCCCTGCTCGGGCATGACAGTTCCACCAATCAACTGATTCTTTCTTATCGGAAGCACAAGGAGGCCTCCCGATAATTCATGAATTTAAGAAATCTTTTCATATCTGTCCTTCGACCAGCGCAGCTAGGGATGCAGCGCGGGACGGGACAGTGGCCCAGCTCACACCCCCTTTACACACCCACCCGATCCGCCAGGCTTTCGGCCATGTGGCGGAGTGCGGTGCCGGCTGGGCTGTTGGGGTAGAGATCCACGACGCTGCGCTGCTCGCGAACCGCCTGAAGCAGGTGGCGATCCGAAGGCACGAGTCCTAGAACTTCCAGATCCTTGCCGAGGAAATGCCGTGCCGCAGCTTTGAGCTGGTCCGCGGCTTCGGTGGCTTCCTCGAGGTTCTGGGCGTTATTGATAACCATATGGACGGGCTTATCTGGCTCTCGGAGATGGAGCACTTTGAGCATGGCATAAGCATCGAGCAGGCTGGTGGGCTCTGGCGTGGAGACGAGGATGACCTCCTGCGAGGCCGCAAGCATTTTGAGCACTGCATCGTGGATGCCCGCGGCAGTATCGATGAACAGCCAGTCGGCGTCCTCGCATACCCGTTGCAGGCTTTGCGTCAATCGCAGTTCCGAGGCCGGGTCCAGGTGGGAAAGTTCATGGACGCCGCTGCTGGTGGGGATGACGCTGATGCTCATCGCACCAGCCACCGGTGCCTCGAGCATCACCTCTTCCATCATTTTTTCGCCTTTGAGGACGTGCTCCAGCGTGTACCTGGGCGAGAGCCCCAACAGCACATCCAGATTGGCCAAGCCGAAATTGGCATCGAGTACGAACACCTTTTGGCCAGCCTTTGCGAAGGCGGTTGCCAGACCTGCCACCACATTGGTCTTGCCCACACCGCCCTTGCCGCTGGTCACCGCGACCACGCGGGCACGAAATGGGGAAAAGGTCACGGTCATATCAGAGCCGGCAAGCAGGGCCGCTCAGGGCTGCCGTCAAGCCACACCGTGCGGAATTCATCGTCAGGTTCGGAAAGGCCAAGGTCGGCATGTTGACACCAAGTCAGTGGTAGGGCGAGGAGGATGCCAATTGGGCTGTGGGCGGTGGGCGGAAGGCTGTGGGCCAAGGGACGCAGGTTTCAGGCCTACAGCCCTGTGTCTACCGCCCCGTGCCTACAGCCTGGTGCCCACGAAGAGCTTCCCAGCGCTCGGCGGGGTGGAATCGACAGCGCCACCCGGCCCAGCTGACCCTCTGAAAAGAAATTGCTCCGGGCCAGGGAACGCGGTCAAGAAAGCGGCTCATGGCCATTTGCAGCCGTAATCGCTGTCCCAGGGTCAGCGCGGTATCCCCAGCCACCCAGACGCCAGGTTTCCTGGCCTTCACTTCCAGAAGGCGAATCTCATCGCCACGACTCAAGAGCAGATCCAGTTCGAATCGTCCAAGTTTCAGTTGCCAAGCCACCAGATCCCATCCACGCAGCCACAAGAGCCAGAGCGTCATGCGCTCGCAGCGATGCCCCCAGACCTGGGCGGCCCTGCCCTTTGTGGTCATTGAGCTCATGGATCGCCCCGGAGGAATGGAATCGGTGGTACCCAGCATAGCGATCCATTAGGCTGGTTCAAAATCCCCTCGAACGAGCCGTTTTGCTCTATCGGCCTTATTGTTTGAGATACGGCGCCTCCGGATTCCCAGTGGAATCTCAACCTGTGATGCAGGGCACAAGCAAACTGTGGATTCGACTTGGACCACCGATTCCAACTATCCTTCGAAGAGCCTCTATAGCCGGTTTGAAGTCCCTTCCAGATTCCGGATGGAAAATTGGCGACACCATTTCTGAAACTTCTAGGTGAAAAGTATGGATCCTTTGCCCTCGGTTGCCTGCGACGCCCCAGTTTCAACAAAGACCGGGCGTAGGGCGAACCTTTTTGACAAGTGCCTGGAGTTCACCCGTGCCGACGAGTTGAAGGCTCTGGGCAGCTATCCCTATCACCGGGTCATCGAGAATGGGCAAAACACAGAAGTCCAGGTCAACGGCAGGAAGATGCTCATGCTCGGGTCCAATTCATACCTGGAACTGACCACCCACCCCCGGGTCAAGGCGAGAGCGATGGAGGCCATCCAACGGTATGGAAGCGGATGCGCTGGGTCCCGCTTCCTGAACGGCACACTGCCCATCCACCTGGAACTGGAACGGCGGCTCGCCGGTCTCGTCGGCAAGGAGGCCGCCCTGGTCTACCCGACCGGATTCCAGACCAACACAGGCGTCATCTCCACCCTGGTCCAGAGCGGCGAGTACATTATCTCCGACAAGCTCAACCATGCCTGCATCGTGGACGGCTGCATGCTTTCACCCGGGAAGCTGATCCGGTACTCCCACAACGACATGGTGGACTTGAAAGACAAGCTGTCTAGGCTCCCGGTGGATGCCGGGAAACTGATCGTCACAGACGGCGTCTTCTCCATGGAGGGGGATATCTGCAAGCTGCCGGAAATCGTCCGGTTGGCAAGGAAATACGGGGCCCAGGTGATGGTGGATGACGCCCACGGCCTGGGTGTCCTGGGTCCGGGTGGTGCGGGCACCGCAGCACACTTCGGCCTCACGGATGGCGTGGATCTGATCATGGGGACCTTCTCCAAATCCCTCGCGGCCATCGGAGGGTTCATCGCCAGCAGTGAGCGGGTCATCAACTACCTGATGCACACCTCCCGGCCTTTCATCTTTTCCGCCTCCGCAGCCCCGCCCAGCATCGCGGCAGTGCTGGCCGCCCTGGACGTGATGCAGGAAGAACCAGAACGGCTCGAACGGCTCTGGAGAAACGCCGCCTTCATGAAGCAGGGGCTGGGAGACCTGGGTTTCGATACCGGAGATTCTGAAACACCGATCATCCCTGTGCTCATGGGTGACTTTGACCGCTGTTTCCAGGTCTGGCAGTTCATGCAGGAAGAGGGCATCTTCGTCAATCCCATCGTGCCTCCTGGGGTTCCTCCCAACCGCTGCATGATCAGGGTCTCGGTCACCGCCGGTCATACCTTGGAGCAGTTGACCTGGGCCCTGGAGAAATTTTCGGAAGCCGGCCGCCGCTTCGGATTGACCCAGTAGCCGCCCGTGGAAAATAGCATGAGGATCCACCCGGTCGCCGGGCCTTCGGATGTGGAGGCGTTCATCCGCTTCCCTTTCGGGCTCTATCAGGACTACCCGCATTGGGTTCCTCCCCTGCTCCTTGAACGGCGTGAATTTCTTGACCCCGCCAAGAATCCGGTATTCGAGTACGCCAAGATCCAGCTCTTCCTGGCCTTCCGCGGAACCGAGGTGGTGGGGACCATCGCAGCGATCTGCAATGGCCGCTACGGGGAGTTCCATACCGAAGATCGCCACGTCGGGTTTTTCGGGCTCTTTGAATCCTGCCCCGACCAGGAAGTGGCCGACGCGCTGTTCAAGGCCGCGGCGGAGTGGCTTGGCAACCAGGGGATGACGGTGCTGCGGGGTCCCGTGAATGTCACGACCAATGACATCGTGGGCCTCCTGGTGGATGGGTTCGATGATGATCCGACGATTCTGATGCCCTACAACCCGCCGTATTACGCTGGGCTGATGGAGTCCGCGGGATTCACCAAGACCAAGGACCTTTTCGCCTTCACACTGGCCGAGCGGGACTACAAGGGTCAGCTGGATGGCGTGGCTACCAAACTGGCAGCACGTGGGCATGTGAAGATCAGGCCCGTTGACCTGGGTCGCTGGCCCGAGGAACTGGAATTCGTGCGCAGCTGCTACAACATTGCCTGGGCGAAGAACTGGGGCTTCGTCCCCTGGACCGACCGGGAGCTGGCCTTTGTCGCGAAGGAACTCAAGCCCCTCATCGATCCGCGTCTGGCCTTCGTCGCCGAGGTGGACGGAAAGTCCGCCGGATTTTGCATTTCCGTTCCGGATGCCAACCAGGCCATCAAGCTGGCAAAGGGAAAGCTCCTTCCCTTCGGGCTTCTGAAGATCCTCTGGAAGCTCAAGGTGAGCAAGTGCACGCGGCTGCGCACCATCGCCATGGGAGTGCTGCCGGAACACCGCAGACGCGGCATTGATGCGATCCTCGTGCACCATCTCGTCCACCAGTCCGTGGCCTATGGCTGCCCCGTTTCGGAGATGGGCTGGATCCTGGAGGACAATCAGCCGATGCTCAGCGCGCTTCGCCAGATCGGCGCGCAGAAAACGAAGACCTACCGCGTTTACGACCGCAACGTCTAGCATTCAAGAATGCTTGCGCTCGTCACGGGAGGTCAGGGGTTCATCGGATCGCATCTATGCGAACGGTTGACCGCTGCTGGACATCAAGTCCGCGTGCTCGCGCGCCCGTCCAGTGATCTGACCTATCTGGAAAGACTTCCCGTGGAAGTAGTCCGCGGTGATCTCACAGACGGACCGCTCAAGGAGGCCGTCGTGGGGGTGGACTGGGTGTTCCATCTCGCGGGTGCGCTCAAGGGGTTCCGACCAGAGGATCTGCTGCGTGTGAACCGCGATGGGACCCGTCGCCTGACCGAAGCCTGCATCGCCCACACGAACGGCCTGGGCCGTTTTGTCCTGGTGTCCAGTCTGGCCGCCGCCGGACCAAGTCCCGGTGGACAGTCGCCCGCTGTGGAAGATGCGCCGCCCCTTCCACTGACCTGGTACGGCAAAAGCAAACGCGCGGCGGAGTTGGTCGTTCAGAACGCAGGCCTTCCTTTCACCATCGTCCGCCCGCCAATCGTCTTCGGACCACGGGACCGGGATGTCTTCAGCTATTTCCAGATCGCCAAGGCAGGAGTCCTCCCCATCCCTGGATGGAAGGACCGTTGCTATTCCTTGGTGTTTGCGCCGGACCTTGCCGATGGGATCCTCCATGCGGCTGAGGCCGCAGATGCAACATTCGGGATCTTCAATCTCACCGGTCCCGAAGTGGTGACCTGGTGCGAACTGGGCCAGAAAATCGCAGGGGCGCTCGGAGTCCGGGGCCGCATTCTGCGCCTTCCCGAATTCGCCATCCGAACGGCTGGAAAGATTGCGGATCTCGCCGCGTGGCTTCGGGGACACCCCCAGATCTTCAGCTCCCAGAAAGTGATCGAGATGCTCGCCCCGGCCTGGGTCGCAAGTCCAGAGAAGGCCGCACGGTTGCTTGGCTGGAAAGCCCAGACACCACTCGACGAGGCACTTGCCCTGACAGTTCGCTGGTACCGCGACCATGGCTGGCTCTAGTCTCCCACCCCGGCCCTTCGGACTTCGGGAGCCCTTGGGATCCTGGCGTCCAATGGATCTGGCGCTGGTTTCCTATGCCGTCCTCGCGTCTATCCTGCTGCTGGTGGGCATGACCCGCGGCGCAGCGGGATGCGAGAAACAGCTTCTGACCAACGGGATCATCCTGGCCGTGGCCCTGGCGGTCACTCGCTGGAGCCGCGACACCACTGCCTGGATTCCGACCCTTCTGCGCTTCTGCTACGTGCCACTTTGCTATCTGGTGTTCTACCAGCAGATCGAGATCATCTGGCCAATCCTATGGGCGGCCCCGCTGGATGCCGGTCTGGCCCGTGTGGAAGGACACCTGTTTCATTTCCAGCCTTCGCTGGCATTCCGCGCAGCCTTTCCGTTCCCGTGGCTTTCAGAAATTTTCTGCTTCGCGTACTTTGCGTATTATTTTTTTACGCCGGTTGTGTTCCTTACCGTGTTCTTCCGGCGGGGCTACCTTGCGGCCGAGCGCATTGCCTTGGCCACCTCGGTATGCTTTTTCGGGTGCTACGCCCTCTTCTGGCTCTTCCCGATCGTGGGGCCCCATTTCTTTTTTCCGCCTCACCTGGGGCCGCAGCTCTACGATGGCTACGTCTTCAACCATCTGCTGTTCTTTCTGACCTCCAGCGGTGAAATCCGGGCCGGGGCTTTTCCTTCTTCGCACATAGCCGTGGCCCTGCTCCTGACCCTATTGGCCCGGCGGGACTTCCCGGTGCTCTTTGTGCCTCTCGCCCTGATCACGGCATTGATGCTCCCGGCCGTGGTCTACCTACGGGCCCACTACCTGGTGGACGTTCCAGCGGGCATCCTGACCGGCCTCATGGCATTCGCGATAATGAGCCGGATTCAGGGACGAAGCAACGAGTTATGAGGCGGTGAAGTTCGATGTAGCAAGGGGCCAGAGGGCGCATCAGCTAGTGCGCCAAAGGCGCACCCCTCGTCCCTCGTCCCTCACAACCTCACCCCTCTACTCGTCCTGCCTGGGCGCAATGAGGCTTCGCTGCACGCGTTCCAGGTTGCCTTGCAGCTGCACCAGGTTCCAGGCGATCCACATGGAGTAGCCGAGCCAGACCCATAGCAGACGGGGGTCGCAGGGAGTGCGCTTGAGCACCTCGGTGCCGATGTCGAGCCTCAAACCCTGAAGGAACCAGACCACGCCGCCGAACACGATGAGCAGGTGGCCCCAGCGGATCCAGTAGGGACGAAGACCCTCTTTGGCCTTCCAGCGCAGAAGCAGCCAGCGCAGGAAAAGCTCTGATTTGGCCTCGGCGAAATGCAGGGCGATGAGCTGGTCCACCAGGGGCGCATAGCGGTGGACCTTCAGCTCGGCGATTTCATCTTCACCGTTCAGCTTGCGCAGAAAGGCCGAGCGGATCTTGCCCACGCATTCCTCCCACGGGGCCTCTTCGCGACGCACGGCCAAGTGCAAACGCACCAGCCCCACCCACAAAAGAGCCTGCGCCAGCAGCACGCCCCAAAGCGCCATGCCCTGCCAGCCACTGTTCCGCACCACATCCAGGAAACGCGAGAGATCCATGTGAAGAGCTTAGCCCGATCAACCGTCGTACAAAAAGGCTTGGTTCCGGCATGATGAATTCACCATGGGCCTTCATCGCGCTTCCATCGTGATTCTTCTTTCTTCCGGCTTGCTGGCGCAGGCGCCGGATGCATGGGAGACGCTGCTATCGCGTCAGCGGTTTCAGCCTCGCCTTGGCGCCTATCAGTTCATTTCCCGAAGCCAGGAGTATGAGGGTACCTGGAGGTCAGATCCGGCGTTGACCAGGCTACGGGCCTCAGGCGAACTCATTTTCTATCAACTAGATGACCTCCAATCGAAAGCCCTGTGGTCGCGGCATCGCTGGCCCTCTGGTGAAAGTCATTGGGCGATCCTGGGACCCACTTCCGAAATTGTTGCATCCGGGACCTCGCAACCCACGGCGGAATCCCTGCTCCAGACCCTGCGGGACGCAGGCTGGAAACCCCAGTCAGAGCGGCGCGAGGCCTTCCTTCGGGAACATCCGGACAACGGTGATGCCTGGCTGGATCTGTTCACGGAAGCTCTGAAAGCGGCGCTCGCATCCGGGAATGAGGAAGCCATTCCGTCAGGGAAGGAAGGTGAGACTAAAACCCCTGATGCAGAAAAAGATCAGGCCCGTTTCGGGGAGGTGGACCGGGCCCTCCGGGGCCTGCTGGAAGTTGATGGCTGGGAAGACCATTTCGAGTTTCGGGTGGGCCTGGATGAAGGCGCCAAGGGATTCCAACAGTCCTCACTCCTGCAACCGCAAACTGTGAAGATGCGGCGCGGGGTGGAAAATGCCTTGAAGGCCCGCCCCGGTGATGAGCGCCTTTGGAGCGCGTGGACCGAACTGGCGGGTCCTGCGGATTCCCCGGAGGCTCTGCTGGCTTCCCTGGAGCCGGCACCGCGTCAGCCCTGGCCCCCGCTCGAAGCCGCCGAGCCCTTGGCGCTGGCCTACCGGCGCAATTTGGATTGGGTGGGTTTGGCGCGCATCGCCGAAGCCGCCATGGCCCAGGCGCTTCAGCCCCTCGTCATCCAGGCCAGTGGGGATGACTCCGACCGATCCCTTATCGGGCATCGAGCCGCCGTGGTCGGAGCCTGGGGACGCTACCGCGTGGAGGCCCTGCTGCACCTGGGCCGCCGCCAGGATGCCTTCAATGCGCTTGAAGAATGCCGGGCCTTGAGTGGCCGTGTGTGGCGGCGGATGCAGCTGGCCTTCAGCAAGATCAATCTCCTTGCCGGCGACCTTGCGAAGCTTTACCGCGAAAGTGATCAGCGGGCGCTCATGGACTTAATCAAACAGCCGGCCTTGAAGGACGCTCCACCCCCTGCGGCGGCGCTGCCATTGCGCTTGGCCATTCAGGGCAAGCCGGATTGGGAAGAGGATTTCAATCACCTTCAGCGCGACCCGGCTTTCGATGTGTGGAAACCGGGCCGCGATCTGGTATGGGATCACTTGACTGAACTCGAAGCCAGGACTCTCAAAGACCAAGGAGAAGGCGGCGCATCGAGATGGGTTTTACTGCGGGGCTCAGAGATGCTCTCCAGCGGCGGTCAACTGCCCACGCCTCTGACCCTGTCCGATTTGTTGCGCACTCAAGGCCTGCCCTATCTCGCGGAACTGGATGCGTTCATCAAGGCACATCCGGATCATGCGGAGGCACGGGAACAGCGGGTTTCCGAAGTGACCAATCGGACTCAGACTCCGGGTCTGGAGAAGCGGCTGATGGCGGATTTCATGCAAACCCGCGCGGCGGCCATCTTCCCCAAGGATTGGAAACCGGATAGGGAACTCTGGGCCGAGGCCGCGGGGAAAAAGCTTCCGGGGCTTGAGGCCGACGCCAGGCGCTGGCCCACCAATGGCTCGCTCTATCCTGTCCCGCTATATTCCTGGGTCACCTGGGCGGCCTTGGTGCCCTCCCACCCCAAACCAGGCTCATTGCTGCGGAGCCTCACCATTTGGAAAAACGCTTCTGCAGAACGGAATCCATTCCGCACGGGTCCCTTGGATATCTTTATCACCGGCATGATTTCTGAATTTCTTCAGTCGCACAAGGATTGGGAAGGTCTTTCGGATTGGTGCCAGGCCCAGTGGGAGCTGGGCTGGCGCGAGGCTCTGCCGCGCTACTTGAAACCTCCACCGGGCCTGAAGGAGGCCCCGCCGCCGATGATGCGGTGGTTCATGGATGTTCCCTTCGGCCGCATTCTTCAGCCCTGGGCCGAAGCCCTGCGCAACCTGGGTCGCGCGGAAGAATTGCGGCAATTGGCGTTGGAATTAGATCTGCTCCAACCCGGCCTGGCCAGTCGCCTGGACCAGAGCGCGGGTACGAAACCCGGGCGGATTGCCCGAACGAATGAATAACGCGGAACCCCGCCAGCCTGTTACCCACCGCGAACCGCCTCTATATCAGGCCAGAATCTTGGCGCGGGGTTGGGGGCGCTCCAGGTGATGCCCATCGGGACCGGTCTCCCGTTTGCGCAAGGCTGCCGCGAAGACGAACCCGAAGAGGCTCAGCACCGCGAACATCCAGAGCATGGGCAGGTAGCCCCTCGGATTTCCCGCGCCTGCGTGGGCTGCATCGTTGAGGCTCCCCGCCACCAGATTGAACACCATCAGGCCGATGTTCTGCAGCATGGTCATGAGTCCATAGGCCGTTCCAAGGCGGTTGGGGGCCACGAGGTAGGGCACCGCGGGCCAGAGCACCGCCGGCACCAACGAAAAGGAAATCCCCAAGAGGACCGTAGAGACCCACAAGTTGGCGTGGGAGTAACCCAATAAAGGAAAGACCGCGAACAAAAGGAAGGTTCCCCCTGCCATGAACAAGGCACGGTGCCCCACCTTATCCACAAGATGGCCGAATAAAGGCGTCGCGAAAATGGCCGCCAAGAACACGTAACCATTCAAGGCGCCGGCCGCTTCCAGTGAGAGATTGTGGGCATGCTGGAAGTACTTGATGGAGAAGGTGCTGCGGAAGGGCAGGATGACCGAGTAGAAGGTCACGCAGAGGCCCACGACGTACCAGTAGGAGCGGTCGAATTTCCAGAGATCGCTCCAGACGATGCGGTCCGGCGGCGGCGCAGCTTCCAATTCGTAGCGTTTTTCCGAATGCCGTTCCAAAAGGTAGTAAGCGAAGGAGGCCACCACCGCCGTGAGGGCCATGAAGGCCGCCAGCCACAAGGGCTGCTGCCAGCCCTGCTCGTAGAAACGCCGGGCCCAGGTGGGGGAAAAGTCGGCCGCCATGGACCCTGCCCGGCAGAGGCTCAGGTTGATGCCGAAGGCGAAGCCCAGTTGCCTTCCCACGAACCACTGGCCGATGGCCACCGTGACCGCCACGATCATGGACTCGGCGCCGAGACCGAACAACAGCCTCCCGATGGCCATCACCGTGAAGGAAGGGGAGATGGCGGTGACGATGGCGCCGACGAGGCAGATGATCGAGAACACCACCGTTGCAAGCCGGGTGCCGATGCGGTCCACGATGATGCCGCCCACCAGCACCATGATGATGTTCGGGAAGCTGTAGATGGCATTGAGGGTGCCGATCTGGGTATCGGTGTAGTGGAGCAGGCGCTGAAGGTTATCGGCTACAGGTCCGATGGAATCGTAGGCGTAGTAGTTCCCGAACAGAGCCAGGCTGATGAGGATCAGGATGCTCCAGCGCATGAGCCCCGGAGGGGCTGGGCGGGAAGCGGCTGTCGGGGCCATTACGGCATCATTCATAACGGAAGTCCTTAAACAGGGGATGTCTTGAGTGTAGTCGTTCCCCGCCCGCACTCGAACCAATAGCCTGCCGTGATTCGCATCAAAGCTTGGTCCAGGAAACGTCTCCGAGCTTCAGGAAGGCCTCGGCGTCCAGGCCCTGGTCTTCGGCGCGGGAGAGCAGGTGCTGCATCAATTCTGCGGTGGCCTCGGCGTCCGGCAGGGCGCGATGGGCGCGGCGGTTATGGATGTTCAGAAGTTGGCAAAGCTGATGCAGCGCCCTGCCTTTGGCTTCAGGGATGAGCGCCTTGGCAAGCAGCCGGGTGCAAATGAGCCGATGGCGATGCCAGAGCCCTTGGGGCAGCCACGCCTTCAGAAAAGAGCCATCAAAGGGCGCGTGATGGGCCACCCACACACGTCCTTCCAATTCACCGAAAAGCCGCAAGGCCACGCGCTCCCAGGGCTGGGCACCGATAAGCATCGCGGGGGTGATGCCCGTGAGCCGCTGGATGACCGGAGGGTAGTCGCCCTCGATGGCCGAAAGCATCTCGAAGCCGCCTTCGATGACCGGCCCGCACATTTTCACGATACCGACATCCGTGATTTCAGATGCCGAGTGAAAGCGTTCCTGCTTGTCCCAGAAAGCTTTTGGGCTGCCGCCCGTGGTCTCGAGGTCCACAATGGCGAACCGAACCGACCGCAGGGACTGTGGCTCCTCGGAGAACAGCAGTGGTTCTTCAGACGCATCCATGAAGGGGGTCACGCACTGATAAGCGTTTTCAAACCATCCCGGAAGAGCACATCGACTTTCTTGGCCAGGCGTTTCTGCACCTTCCCCAGCCCGAAACTCGGGTGATCCATCCAGTCACCCTCATCCCAGCGGGACTGCACCGTGTACGGCTTGGCGACGCTGCCGGCCTGTTCCTGGGTCATGAGTTCCTGGAAGCGCGAGGATGAAGTGGTGGCCCGGGGTTTCAGACCACCGCTCGCAGAGCCGCGCGACACGCGAGGCGTTAGATCTGCCCGGGTCCGCTCGGGCCTGAATTTATGCACGGATTTGCAATTCGCGCAGATCAGATTGTCGGGCACCCCATTGGTGAGCGTCATCACGTGGTGCCGCGTCTCCTGCTTGCAGCGCCCACAGGGTGCGTCGATGTCCATGCCGGCGTAGTAGATTTTCAACATTGATCCAGGGTAGCGTGGGCCGGTGTTTTCAGGGGGCGCGGTCGGAAAAACAATCGCAGAGGCGCGCGGAGGGGGCAGAGGTTCTCATAGAAAACCTTCTGCGAACCTCTGCTTTTTCTGCGCTCCCTGCGAGTGTTCTTCTCTATCCCAGCAACGAAACAATCTGTTTCAGCCGGGCTTCTTTTTCGACCGCCTGGCCGCGCAGCTTGGCCACGGCGGCTTCAGGGGCCTTGGTGACGAAGCTCTCGTCGGCAAGGCGCGCCCGCAGAGGCTCCAGTTCTTTCAGGAGCTTGGCGCGCTCGATCTCGAGCTTGGCTTTTTCGGCCACGGGATCCTTCAAGCCTGCAAGTTCGAGCGCAATGGTGCCGCCGCTCACCACGCCCACCGTGCGGGTCGGCGCGGCCAGATCCCCACTCATGAATTCGATGCTTTCGAGCCGGGCGATGGTCTTGAGCGCATCGCTGAAGGGTTGCAATTCCATTGCGGTGCAGAACGCGGGCACGCGCTTGGCCGGATCCACGCCGTTCTCCGCCTTCAGGCGAAGGAAAGCGCTGAGGATGTCCTGGAACCGGGGGATCAGGGTGGCGTTGCCACCGTGCCTGGCGAGCAGCGGATGATCCAACGGCCAGGCCCGTTCCGCCAGCAGCCTGGATTCGCCCGGTGGCAAGCGATCCGCCAGCACCGCTTCATGAATCTCTTCGGCGACGAAGGGGACCATCGGCTGCAGCGCCCGCAGTAGGATGTCCAGGAAATGCAGGATGGCCGCCTTCTGGCCCGCGGTGCCGTTCATCAGATTGACCTTGGCGAGCTCGATGTACGTGGCGCAGAAATCATCCCAGACCAGGTGGTAGAGCAGGTCCGCGGCTTCGTGGAAACGGAAGGCTTCCAGGGCTTCGGTGGTCTGTTTCAAGGTGTCGCGCAGGCGGCGGAGTATCCAGTATTCCGCCTCGCCCAACTCGGGTTCCACGGCCAACGTCACGTCATCCGTCAAATTGATCTGCACGAAGCGGGCGGCGTTCCAGAGCTTGTTGCAGAAATTGCGGCTCGACTCCAGGCGATTCGTAGAGAGCGCGATATCAGTGCCCGGCGCTGACATGGAGATGAGTGTGAAGCGCAGGGCGTCCGTGCCGAACTCGTCCATGACTGCCAGCGGATCGATCACGTTGCCTTTGGACTTCGACATTTTCGCGCCAGAGGCATCACGCACCAGGCTGTTGAAGTAGACCTTCCTGAAGGGAACCTGGTCGGTCCAGGCGAGACCACTCATCACCATGCGCGCCACCCAGAAAAAGATGATGTCGTAGCTGGTGCACATCAGGTCGTTGGGGTAGTAGCGCTTGAGATCCCCGGTTTCATCGGGCCAGCCCAGGATGCTGAAGGGCCAAAGCGCCGAGGAGAACCATGTGTCCAGCGTGTCGGGATCCTGCTCGAGTTTTGTGGATCCGCATTCGAGACACGCGGAGGGTTCTTCCAGCTCCACATGCAGATGCCCGCAGGCCCCGCAGGTCCACGCCGGGATGCGATGTCCCCAGACCAGCTGGCGCGAAATGCACCAGTCCTGGATGTTGGTGAGCCAGTGTTCCCATACCGCCACGTGATGTTCCGGCGTGAAGGTGATGCGGCCATCGCGGACGGCCTGCAGCGCTTGTTGTGCCGCGTCCTTCACATCCATGAACCACTGCTCAGAGACCAGCGGTTCGAGCACGGCGCCGGTGCGGTCGGACACCGCCACCTGGGAGATATGGGTCTGGATCTTGGCGAGCAGGCCCTGGGCCTCCAATTCCGCCACTACTTTCTTGCGGCACTCGAAGCGGTCCAGGCCGGCGTAGGCCACGCCAGCGTCCGGGGTCATCTTGGCATCGAAGCCGATGACGGTGATGGAGGGAAGCCGCAGCCGCAACCCCGCGGCATGGTCGTTGGGATCGTGGGCCGGCGTGAGTTTCACGCAGCCGGTGCCGAAGTCCCGCTCCACGAAAGCATCGGCGACGACAGGAATCTCCCGGTCGGTGAGGGGCAGTAGCACCATCTTCCCGACGATGTGCGTGTAGCGGTCGTCCTCGGGATGCACCGCCACGGCAGTGTCGCCGAGCATCGTCTCGGGCCGGGTAGTGGCAACGGTCAGGTGGCCGCTGCCATCGGCGAAGGGGTAGTTGATGTGCCAAAGATGGCCATTTTTCTCGACATGTTTCACTTCGAGATCGCTGAGGGCCGTGCGCGAAACGGGATCCCACTGGATCATGCGGGGACCGCGGTAGATGCGGCCCTGGCGGTAGGCCTCCACGAACACTTTCCGCACGGCGCGGTTCAGGTCCGGATCCATGGTGAAGCGCTTGCGGGTCCAGTCCACGCTGACGCCCAGGCGCCGCAACTGGTTTTCGATATCGAGCTGGTTCTGTTCCTTCCAGGCCCAGATCCGTTCCAGGAATTTTTCACGGCCCAAGGCGTGGCGATCAGTGCCTTCAGCCTTCAATTGGCGTTCCACGATAATCTGCGTGGCGATGCCCGCGTGGTCCACCCCAGGTATCCAGGCCACATCGAACCCCTGGGCCCGTTTGAGGCGCGCCATCACATCCGGAAGTGAATAGGCCAGCGCGTGGCCCATGTGCAGATTGCCTGTGATGTTCGGTGGCGGCAGGGACATGGAAAAGGGAGTCTTGCCGCTGGCGGGACTGGCCCTGAAAACGCCCGCGGCCTCCCAGGTCGCGTACCAGCGCGCCTGCGCGGTCTTGAAATCGAAGGCTTTGTCCATTTCACGCATCGGGTGTTCCTAACCATCAAATGAAGCTGAAAAGCGACTGCACGGAGGGAAGCGGAGGAGGAACCTTTCTCGGCCTGGCTCAGTGGGGTGGTTTATACGGCCGCGCCCTCGATCCGCATTCCCAGGGCCTCCAGGAGGCTGTGGTCATGGGACTCGCCAGGGTTGGGTGTGGTCAGCAGCTTATCGCCGGTGAACAGGCTGTTGGCGCCCGCGAAAAAGGCCAGGGCCTGCATTTCATCGCTCATGGCGGTGCGTCCGGCGCTGAGACGGATGCGGCTCTTGGGGAAAAGGATCCGCGCCGTGGCGATCATGCGTATGAACTCCAGGGGCGGCACCGGCGGAAGATCCGCCAGGGGCGTGCCTTCCACGGGCACGAGATGGTTGATGGGAATGCTCTCGGGAACGGGATCCATTTCGGTGAGTTCATGCAGGAAATGAACACGGTGGTCGATGGTCTCGCCCATGCCCACGATCCCACCGCAGCAGACTTCAAGTTCGGCCTCGCGCACCGCAGCGATGGTCTCCAGCCGCTCCTCGAACTTGCGCGTGGAGATGATGGTTTCGTAGAAATCCTTGGAGCTGTCGATGTTGTGGTTGTAGACCTTGCAGCCGGCCTCCTTGAGCCGCTTGGCCTGGGACGCGTTGAGCATGCCGAGCGTCACGCAGACTTCCATGCCCATGCCGGATACGCCGCGGACCATGTCGAGCACCGCATCGAAATTCCGGTCGTCCTTGACTTCGCGCCAGGCGGCGCCCATGCAGTAGCGGGTGGATCCGTTGGCCTTGGCTAACGCGGCCCCGTCCAAAACTGACTTCACATCCTTCAGGGGTTCTACTTTAAGGCCGGTGTTGTACCGGGCGCTCTGGGGGCAATAGGCACAGTCTTC